>JAFXHA010000057.1 GCA_017536635.1 Clostridia bacterium | reverse complement strand
GATTCCCGTAACCTCACGTCCCTCGATCTCAGTAGGGATCTCAACGTCTACGTGGTCGTTGGTGATAAGTCTGATACCGGTTATCTCGTAAGTACCGTCGTCATTGGTGGAATAATAGAAATTCTCATACATCAATACAACTTCCTCTTTAAAAGCCCCCGCATTATCGTCCTCGATATTCTCCTTGGAGCAAGCGGTAAAGCAAACCAGAAGCATAAGTACAGCAATAGTTAAAGCAAGTATTTTTTTCATTATTGGAAACCCTCCGTTAATATTCATACAAAAGTATTATACCGCAAAAAACTCTCATTGTCAACAGAAAAAACAGATCATTGATGATTTTTTTGCAAAATTTTTTACTTGACATAATCTTTTTTAAATATTATAATAAATTATAAGAAATTTCAAGGAGAGAAGTATGTCAAAGCTCAATAACGACGTAAAAAAGCTCTATGGCGTTGGCAAGGTTCGTGCCGCGGCGTACGAAAAACTGAATATACGCACGGTAGGCGACCTTCTTTCACATTATCCGCGAGGATATGAAAACAGAGGCGACGTAAAGCTGTTGTCCGAGGCGGACGGAATATCCAAGAGCGCACATATTCTCACCGTTGGTACTGCGGCGCGCAGCGCGAGGATCCGCGGAAGAATGTCTCTTCTCAAATTCCGCGCGTTCGACGAAAGCGGCGTGTGCGACGTAACCTTTTTCAATCAGGATTATCTGAAGGACACCTTTACGGTTGGCAGCTGCTTCAGATTCTGGGGTAAGGTCGAGCGAAAGGGCAAGAATTACACTCTCACCTCTCCCGCTTACGAGCCCTATGACGAGGAAGCTTCCCTGCCCCCGCTTATGCCCGTATACAGACTCACCGAGGGGCTCTCTCAAAAGCAGATATCAAAGGATATGGCATCGGCGATGTCGCTTGCGGCACTTGCCGAGACGACCGAGGATCATCTACCGGAGCACATACGCCGCAAGCATTCGCTTTGCGTGTTGTCCTACGCTCTGCGAAACATTCATATGCCCGACAGCTTCGTAGCGCTTGCCGCCGCGAAGAAAAGACTTATATTTGACGAATTCTTCACCTTTGCGCTCGGCGTATCTATGTCATCAACAAAAACGGTCAAGAATCCCGCGTTTCCCTGCTCCGATACCGACGTTTCTCCGCTTCTTGACCTGCTTCCCTACGAGCTGACCTCAGGTCAAAAGAAAGCCATCGAGGATATCGCGCGCGACATGTCGCAGGGTACTGCGATGAACCGAATACTCGTCGGCGACGTTGGCTGCGGAAAGACGGTCTGCGCGGCGGCGGCAATGTATATTGCCGTTAAAAACGGCAGGCAGGCGGCAATAATGGCGCCCACTGAGATCCTTGCGAATCAGCATTTTGACGATATAAAGGTGCTTTTTGAAAAGCTTGGAATAAGTGTAGGTCTTCTTACCGGCTCGCTCAGCACCGCGCAGAAGCGAAAGGTACGTGAGCGGCTTATGGCAAGCGATGCAAATGAGCGGCTTGACGTGGTGATAGGCACTCAGGCGCTGCTCAGCGACGGTGTGGAATTTGCCGCACCCGGCGTGGTCATTGCTGACGAGCAACACCGATTCGGCGTTAATCAGCGTGCCGTGCTTGCCGAAAAGAGCAGACTCACGCATATGCTCGTTATGAGCGCCACGCCAATTCCCCGTTCTCTTGCGCTTGCCGTATACGGTGATCTTGACATCTCGCGTATCGAGGAGATGCCTGCAGGAAGACAGCGAGTGGACACATTCGTTGTAAACGAGGATTACCGCGAGCGACTCAACGCATTTATAAAGAAGCAGGTCGACGAGGGCGGTCAGGTCTACGTCGTATGTCCTGCTATCGAGGAAAAATCGCCCGACGACGACGGTCAAGCCGATATCACCGCGGACGAGATTGACGACGACGGTCAGATCATACCGAAGTCTCCGCTCAAAAGCGCCGAGGGTCTTGCGGCGACCTTTGCCGAAATATTCCCCGACATCAGCTCCGCGTATCTGCACGGCAAGCTTAAAAGCTCAGAAAAGGACGCGATAATGAGCAGATTCGAGCGGGGTGAGGTAAAGATACTCGTTTCAACGACGGTTATTGAGGTCGGTGTAAACGTTCCCAACGCCTCGCTTATGATAGTTGAAAACGCCGAGCGCTTCGGTCTCTCTCAGCTCCATCAGCTTCGCGGACGAGTAGGCAGAGGCGCGCGCAAATCCTACTGTGTGCTCGTGTCTCAGAGCACGGGCTCGGACAGCCGCGCGGGCGAAAGACTTTCGATAATGAAAAGCTCCTACAACGGCTTTGACATTGCCGAGCGCGATCTGCAGATGCGCGGCCCCGGCGATTTTCTCAAGGCAAATTCGTCTGACGAGATCAGGCAGAGCGGCGGCCTGAAATTCAAGCTTGCCGAGCTTTGCGACGACTCGGGGCTTATGCTCAAAGCGTTTGCGGACGCAAAGGAGCTGCTCGCATCCTCTCCCGATCTGTCTGACTTCCCCGCTCTTCGCGAAAACGTAAGCAAGCTGTTCACACCGCAGCAGGGTACGATAAACTAAAAAAAGAGCTTGCAAAGGGGTGCCTTCCATAAAGCAGGTTTTAATCTCCCTGCGAGATCCGAACGGCGTTGCCGTTCGCCCTTCGGGTTTCGACTGCGTCCGCCCGTGTCATTCTGAGTGAAGCGGAGCGGAGTCGAACTGCGAAGCAGCACCGAGCAAAGCGAAGGTGGAATCTCGGGCGGACTCCGCTCAAGATGACACGCAGGGGGCAACACCTTCCGAAAAAATAACAAAAGGAGTACGAGCAATTTTGTTCGTACTCCTTTTATCGTAGGGCGGGGGTTCATCTCCCACCGCTTTCTTTGCATATATCGTTTGTTTTCGTCGGCAGCAAGCCACCTCCCTACAAGGTTGCAGTAGGTAAAACCTGCTCTATCGCAGGCACCCCAAGCAAGCTCTTTTTTGATTCAATCCAACAATTTCAGTCTATTAACCACGTAGCGATAAAAATTCATAACCCCGATACACCATTCCGAACAGTCGGTAGGCTCACCTGTGATAGGATGTATCTCCTGACCAAAAGGTATTTTGTCAAAATTATCGGTATACGCCTCAATCCATCTGCGACACACTTCGTCAAAATCCTCTGTATATCCGTAATCATCCATCCAGAACCGACAGCGCTGAAGCGTGAGCGTCTGCGTATAATATCCCCAGTTGTTACTAACGGGATTTTTCAGATTCTGCCAATACGGATCCGAGATCGCGGTTGCGGGAAACGGATATGGAGTCCAGAACTCATCCGGATTTTTCAGATGCCCCTCATATATCGCCTTTATCATCTCGGCATCCTCGTCCTTGTCGAGAACGTGCTCCATAAACAAATGATGAATGGATATAGACAGATACTTTCTTTGATTTCCGTTTCTGTCAACGTCGTAAAAGAACGCGTCTTCATCGTTGTAACAATGCTCGATAAGCTTTGCCTTGACCGCCTTTGCCTTTTCTCTCCACTCTGCCGCCTCATCAGGCTTTCCTAAAATATCCGCCATTTCGGAGAGCGCGATCTGCGTTGCGTAAAAGGTACAGTTCATATCGGGCGCGAGCATTGGAGTTATACCGTCGTCGGGTGGAAGTACGGCGGCGTTATAATGCCTTACCACGCCGTTTTCTCTGTGTCCGTAATTATATTTACAGGACATACCGACAAGACGTCCGCTGTTATCGTGCCCCGTATCGTATCCACAAAACATCTCGATAAGACCTCTGCCCGTCGTCATACGGTTGCGGCGAAGCCAGCCGTCCCACGCTTTATTTGCTTCATAGCATTTTTCAAGAAAAGCTCTATCCTTATTTTCTTTATAAACAATAAGACAAAGTCTGGCAAACGAAACACATTCCTGTATCTGAGAATATCCTACGTGCTCGCCGATATTTTTAGTCCTCTCAGCATTGGCATCGAGAATATAGCACGGAAGCTGACCGTCATCGGTCTGATTGTCTATAAATACATTTATCACGTTTTCGGCAACGTTCCATCTGTCAGAATTATCCCAAGCTAAAAATATTGCTCCGCTGACAGAGGCTTCAAGCCATACTCCCGGATAAAACTCTGATATCATCGGCAACGGCTTATCCATTCCCTTAAAGCATTTTATATTACTGCCCATCTTTTCGGAGCACACCTCGTAAAGATACCTTACCTTTTCAAGATCCAACATCATAAGCCTCCTTGTTTTTTTTAGAATATCACAAGCACGTTAGCTTGTCAAGCTGATATAAAGAATATTTCCGAGACTTTTACGATATTATTTAGTAATAACATAAAGAAAGGCTCGATCTGTTTTATGAATGAATATATTAAATGCTCGGGACATCTCTTTGCCGACGACGGCGGTGAGCTTGGGCGCTATTCCATTAGCTATCCCCAATTTATCGGAGAGCAGGAATCTATTAAAAAAATAAACGAATTTTACACGACGCTCGCCGCAAAGTGCGAAAGCTTTTGCAAGGGAGATCTGCGCGGCTTTTGCGAAAGAGATCTGCGCGAGGGCGATCACTACAAGCCGTATTCATACCGTCTCAGCTGTGCCGTCAGCTTTGAGGACGAGGAGTGTGTGTCGGTAATTGTTTCGGCAAGCCTCAAACGGATCGGCGAAATGGGATTTATAGGCGAATATACATCGGCGCAGGTGTTTTCGAGATCCGACGGGCTACTGCTGCCGCCGACGCTCATACTCAAAAAATATGCACCCGAAATAAAAAATCCTAAAAAATACGCGCGCAAAAATAAGATATCTTCGCTTTGCCTCACCGAGCGAGGCGTGGCTATATGGCGCGACAAAAGATGGATAGAGCTTCAAAATATCGGTTAAATACATAAATTATTTTCTAAAAAAATCTATTTCTATTGACAATTTATTTTTTATGTGCTAAAATATTATACAGATTAAGTATCGAATCATTTACGGAGGATCTAAAAATGAAGAGAATCAACACTGTTGAAACCAAGGATATCAAGAAAACTGTTAAGGACGGCGGTTGCGGCGAGTGCCAGACCTCTTGTCAGTCGGCTTGCAAGACCTCTTGCGGCGTTGCAAACCAGACCTGCGAAAACAACTGATTTACGAGATTTCCGTTTAAGAGGCTGTCGCTTTTCGTGGCAGCCCCTTAAATTATTTTTACGCTTAGTACATTAAGGTTGCCTAAGTGCCTGTTCTTTTGCGTGTCATCTTGAGCGAAGCCCGCCGAGATTCCACTCGGCTGTGCCTCGTGCTTTTTGAACCGTGTTCAAAAAGTTCGACAAGCTCAGAATGACACCTAAAGGTGTCCGGCGGGCGAAGTCGAAATCCGCAGGACAAACGGCAGCGCCGTTTGGATCTCGCAAAAGCCTATGAAAACAGTATTAGGCAATTATTTTAAGATATTTTTGATTTTAAGGAGACAAAATGGTACATCAATACAAGCTCGGCGGATATAATATCGTCCTGGACACCGCAAGCGGATCGGTACATACGGTCGACGAGGTGGCTTACGACATCATCGATATGTACAAAAAAAAGGACGAGGAGCAGATAATCGCCGAAATACTTAAAAAATATTCGCATCTTGAGGACGTTACGCGCGAGGAGATAATCGAATGTCTTGACGACGTACGCGCGCTTGAAGAAGCCGGCAAGCTCTTCTCTGTCGATGCATACGAGGAGCTCGCAACAAATTACAAAAACAACAGTAAGGTCATCAAGGCAATGTGTCTGCATGTGGCTCACACCTGCAATCTCAACTGCTCCTACTGCTTTGCAAGTCAGGGCAAATATCAGGGCGAGCGAGCGCTGATGAGCTTTGAGGTCGGTAAGCAAGCGTTTGACTTTCTTATCGCCAACTCCGGCACAAGACGTAACCTTGAGGTCGATTTCTTCGGCGGCGAGCCGCTTATGAATCTTGACGTAGTCAAGCAGCTCGTTGCGTATGCGAGAAGCATCGAAAAGGAGCACAACAAGAATTTCCGATTCACGCTTACTACCAACGGCGTTCTTCTTGACGACGAAACCAATGAATTTCTGAACAAGGAAATGAGCAACGTCGTTCTCAGCCTTGACGGAAGAAAGGACGTCCACGATCATTTCCGCCGCGATTACGCAGGCAGAGGAAGCTACGACGTGATTCTTCCCAAGTTCAAGCGTCTCGTGGATTCGCGCGAGGGTAAGAACTACTATATGCGAGGAACCTTTACGCATAACAACACCGATTTCACAGAGGACATAATACATATGGCTGACCTCGGCTTTACAGAGCTTAGTATGGAGCCGGTGGTATGTCCCCCGTCCGATCCTTACGCACTCACCGAAGCCGATCTTCCCGTGCTCTTTGAGCAGTACGAAAAGCTCACCTTTGAGATGATAAAGAGAAAAAAGGAGGGCAAGCCCTTCACCTTCTATCACTACATGCTCGACCTTAAGCACGGCCCCTGCATCTACAAGCGCATCACCGGCTGTGGATCGGGAACCGAATATATGGCTGTAACGCCTTGGGGCGATCTTTATCCCTGCCATCAGTTCGTAGGAGATGAAAAATATCTTCTCGGAAACGTCTGGGACGGCGTCAAGAACACCGAGGTTCAGGACGAATTCCGCTCCTGCAACGCATATTCTCGCGAGGAATGCAAGGACTGCTGGGCAAAGCTTTATTGCTCGGGCGGCTGTGCGGCTAACGCATATCACGCAACGGGCAGCGTCAGCGGTGTTTACCACTACGGATGCGAGCTGTTCAAAAAGCGCATAGAGTGTGCTGTGATGATCCAGGTAGCCGAGAGCGAAGAAAACTAATGAAAACTCCCATTTACGATTTTGTAAAAAGCTACGCCGCATCGGGAGTATCAAGATTTCATATGCCCGGGCATAAGGGGAACGGTCCTCTTGGCTGTGAGATGCTTGACATCACCGAGATAAAAGGCGCTGACGTGCTCTGCGAGGCTGAGGGAATCATCGGCGAGAGCGAGGATAACGCATCGCGACTTTTTGGAACGGCGCACACCTTTTATTCCACCGAGGGCTCAACGCTCGCTATCAAGGCGATGCTTGCTATCGTCTGTGCGGGCAAGGAGCGACCGCTTATTCTTGCCGCGCGAAACGCGCATAAGGCATTTCTGTGTGCCGCGGCTCTGCTTGATCTTGATATTGAATGGATATATCCAGAGGATTTCCTACATATAACGTCCTGCCAAATCACGCCATCGGCTCTTGACAAGGCGATAAAAAATGCCTCGAGAGCGCCAAGCGCCGTATATATCACCTCGCCCGACTATCTCGGACAGACGGCTGACGTTGCAGCCCTTGCAAGCGTTTCTCACGCGCATTCCCTGCCCCTGCTCGTTGACAACGCGCACGGCGCATATCTTGCTTTTGAATCTCCGTCCTCGCACCCAATAGTACAGGGTGCCGATATGTGCTGCGATTCGGCTCACAAGACGCTCCCCGTGCTGACGGGCGGTGCGTATCTTCACATTTCAAAGAATGCCGATCCCGAATATCTCACGCGTGCGCGTGATGCTATGGCGCTTTTTTCGTCAACGAGCCCGTCGTATCTCGTCCTGCAATCGCTTGACCTTTGCAACACCTATCTCGAAAAGGATTTTGCCGATGAGCTGAAGCTCTGCAGTGCTCGCGTAAAGGCCACAAAGGAAAAGATATGCTCGCTCGGTTTTACTCTGCTTGACAGCGAGCCGTTAAAGATTGTCGTAAATGCCGCCGCATCGGGATACACGGGCGACGAGCTTGCCGATATTCTGAGAGAGCACGGTGTGGAATGTGAATTCGCCGACGGTGAATTTCTCGTTCTTATGGCATCCCCCAAGAATACAGAGGCAGATTTTGAGCGCCTTGAGCGCGCATTTGAAAACATAGCTCCCAAAGCCGCACTTCCTCATAGCCGCGATACTCTCTGCCGCGCAGAGCAGAAAATGTCCGTGCGTGATGCGGTGCTTTCAAGCAAGGAGCTTATCGACGTAAAGCTATCATCGGGCAGAATATGTGCCGAGCTTGCTATCTCCTGTCCACCTGCCGTACCCGTAGCCGTCTGCGGTGAGGTCATCACCGAGGACACGGTGGCGCTACTTCAAAAATACGGAGTGGAGAAAATTAAGGTAGTTAAATAATCAAAAGCCGTTTGCGGTCGCAAACGGCTTTGTTTTTTATTCATTAAATGCCACAAATTCTTCATCTGACTTGTTATCAGCCAACTTATCAGAATTTTCCACCAATTTTCCAAATCCTTTAATACACAAGGTAATAAAATACAACCAAAGAATTGCAACACAAAACAATATAATGCACAGCACCATAGTTCCAAATACAAGAAGCACTACTTCAGCCGCATCGTTAAGAGATTCTGCCCATACACTAACCAATATCAGCATAAGACAAAAAGCAACAACCGCATTGATAATTAGACCTACTATCCAAATAATTTTTGCCGCCTTTTGAATTTTTTCGCCAACGTTGTCAAACATAATTTTCTCCTTTTTTTCTATAAAAATAAATTTACGCTTTAAAATTATATCCGCAATCATGACAGAAATAAATTCTTCTCTTATTGGAAAACCACTTTCTACACTGCCAAATATGACCGCGATTAGAGGACTTATGTACAATTGCCATCCACCAGTCGTAAAGGACAAAAATCATCAAACCAATAGTCCATTTACACATTAACCATAAAATATAGAACAATCCAAACAAAAAAACATTTAAACATCCATGCTTACTTTCTTCATTTGATAATTGCACCTTATTGCTGCCACATTTCGGACATTTTACATTAATAGACATATATTTCCCCTTTGCAGATATCATTTATCTTATTTTATACTACTTTATCCGATTTGTCAATACTTTTCATTGTTTCATCTTATAATAGCGCAATTGCAATAAAGGCTCCCTATTGAGGGGGCTCCCGCGGAACGCGGGTGGGGGAGTTTGACACGCATTCCATAGACACAAACTCCTTCCGTCAACAGTTTCGCCAACGGCTCACTGTTGCCACCTCCCTCCAAGATGGAGGCTCAAGTTGCATTTGCGATTAGAACAGACATTATTTTTCTATAATCAAATTATGTGTGTAATATGATAATTAAAAGCCGTTTGCGGTCGCAAACGGCTTTGTTTTTTATTAAGTTTCAAACTGCGAATGATAAAGAGACCAGTAAAATCCCTTTGCCGACATAAGCGTATCATGATTTCCCTGCTCTATGATGTCGCCGTCCTTGACGACGAGTATCGTATCGGCGTTCTGAATAGTTGACAGTCTGTGCGCGATAACGAAGCAGGTCCTGCCTTCCATCAGCGCGTACATAGCCTGCTGTATCTTCTGCTCGGTACGCGAGTCAACGTTCGAGGTCGCCTCGTCAAGTATGAGCATCGGCGAATCCGAAAGCATCGCGCGGGCGATGGTTATCAGCTGGCGGTGTCCCTTGGAGATATTCACGCCGTCATCCGAAAGTACCGTTTCGTAGCCGCTTGGCAGGGACTCAATGTACGAGTGTATATTCGCCATTTTGGCGACGCGTACGACGTCCTCATCGGTAGCGTCCTCTCTGCCGTAACGGATATTTTCGGCTATCGTTCCGTAGAACAGCCAGGTGTCCTGAAGCACCATGGTAAACGCACGGCGCAGGCTGTCGCGTGTAACGTCCTTTATCTCCTTGCCGTCAATGCGTATGCTTCCCGAATCGATATCGTAAAAGCGCATCAACAGATTGATCACGGTGGTCTTTCCCGCGCCCGTAGGTCCGACTATCGCTATAAGCTTGCCTGCGCCTGCCTCAAGCGACATATCCTTTATAATGACCTTATCCTCAACGTATCCGAAGCGCACGTTTTCGATCGATACCTCGCCCTTTACGTTGTCGAGTATCACTGCATCTTCCTTATCCGAGGGCTCGGGCTCGCTATCCATAATTGCGAACACCTTTTCTGCCGACGAGCAAGCCGACTGAAGCTCGCTGATGATATTTGCGAATTCGTTTATCGGTCCCGCAAATTTTCTGGAGTAAAGCACGAAGGATGAAAGTCCGCCGAGCGATATCGTAAATATCGCGGGAATAGCCGTCTCTCCCGAAAGATTTGAAATGTAGAACATATAAAATATTCCACCGAGAGTAGCTATGAGAGAAAGCGACAGATTATTTACAAAATTGACCGTCGGTCCAACGGTAGCGGCATAATATTCCGCTTTATAATACGCCTCGACCGATTCGGCGTTCTTTTCGTCAAAGCGCTTTCCTATGACACTCTCTTTGCTATACGCCTTTATGGTTTTCTGTCCCGAAAGCATCTCCTCGGCATATCCGTTGAGCTCTCCGAGCTTCTGTGAGCGACGGCGGAACAGCGGACGGACGAATCCCGCCCTGAATTTAGCGTATATTATGGATATCGGTATCGTAATAACGAACACGAGTATGAGCATTGGGGATATGCTTATCATCATTATCATTGATCCGATAACGGTGATGATGCTTGCGCATATCTGGAGCAGGTCGTGCGAAAGTGAGGTGTTTACCGTATCAATGTCGTAGGACATACGGCTGATTATCTCTCCCGTCGCGTGAGTGTCGAAAAATCCGACGGGAAGTGTGGTCAGATGCTCAAAGAGCTGACGACGCATAGTATAGATTATCTTTTTTGAAAGCTTTACCATAAGCACCGCGAGGACATACGAAAGTATTCCCGAAAGGGCATAAAAGGCAAGCATCAGCAGACAGTTTATCCACACAGTCTCGATATCTATTGTGCCGTTTTCGGGCGCGATAGCATTTATCGCGCGCTCCGAGAGCTTGGGTGCGACGAGCGCCAATGCGTTTGATACTACCATAAGCACAAAGCATATTGCCATCATTCCCTTATGCTGCAAAAGATATTTTGCAATACGCCTCAGCACCGACATCTTAATTTTTCCGCGCGTATCACCGAGCTCCTGCGCGATCTTTTTTCTTTTGGGAGTCTTGTCAGTCAATTACGGCACCCCCAATCTGCGAATCGCTTATTTCCTTATACACGGAGCAGCTCTCAAGCAGCTCGCTATGCGTGCCCTTACCGATTATCCTTCCGTCGTCCATAACGATGATAAGGTCGGCATTCATAACCGAGCTTACACGCTGCGCAACGATAATGGTGGTTACACCGTCCATTCCCTCTTTTATGGCGCGGCGGAGCTTTGCATCGGTCTTGTAATCGAGCGCCGACGAGGAATCGTCGAGCACGAGTATCTCGGGCGATCCCGCAAGCGCGCGGGATATGAGCAATCTCTGACGCTGGCCGCCGCTGAGGTTAGTTCCCTTGGAATTGAGAAGATGCTCGTATTTATCGTCGTAGCCCAATATAAACTCCTCTGCCTGAGCAAGTCCTGCCGCACGCTCTATTTCGGCATCACTAAGATCTCTGCCGAAATCTATATTGTCGCGGATAGATCCCGCATAAATAAAGTCATTCTGCTGAACTACGCCGAATTTTGTGTTAAGCTCGTCGTGCGGAATAGTTCGCACGTCTCTGCCGTCAATACGGACATTTCCCGAATCAACGTCGTAAAAGCGCATCAGAAGCTGCGCAAGCGTTGTTTTTCCGCTACCCGTAGCGCCGATTATGCCAAGTGTCTCTCCGTGTCCGAGCTCAAAGCTGACGTCAGATATATTATTCTTTTTACCAAGATACGAAAAGCTGACGTTCTCAAAGGAGATATGCGCACCTGTGTTTTTAGCAGGGTGCTTGTCCTCGCTCTCGACACAAAGATCGGGCTCGGTAGCGATGACCTCCGCGATTCTCTGCGCCGAGGCAGAGCCCTTTGAATAGTTTACGAAAACACGCGTAATTCCTATCATCGCGTTGGATATCATGGTAAAATACTGAATAAAAGCGATTATCTTTCCCGTCTCGGAAAGTCCGCCCTGAACTCTGTACGCGCCGACAACGATGACCACGGCAAGTCCGAAATTGAGCAGAACAGTAACTATGGGGTTTGACGCTGCCATATTTATTCCCGCCTTGTTCTCATCAGAGACGAGCTGCTTGTTTGCCTTATCAAATCTGCGTCTTTCGTAATCTACCTTTGAGAGTGCCTTGATAACTCTTATTCCCTGAGAATCCTCTCGCACGATACGCACCATCGAATCGACCGATCTCTGTGATTTCTTGAAAAGCGGTATACCTCGCTTTGTAATAAGTCCAACCGCGATCGCGATAAGCGGCATAGTAATGACCATTATGAGCATCATCGCAACGTCAAGCGTTGCCGTAACGATAATTCCGCCGACTATCATTATCGGCGCGCGGATTCCCATTCTCATAGACATACCCACAAAATGATGCACGTTGTAGGTATCCGACGTAAGTCTCGATTCAAGGCTCGGAATAGTAAACTCGTCCACCTGACGCGAGCTGAGATGCAAAATGCGATCAAAGAGCTCGTGTCTCGTCTTCTCTGTAACCCTGCGAGCGATGCGCGAGACCATACGGTTAGCGATTATATTCGTTAAACAGGCGAGCACCGCAAAAAGCAACATAACTCCGCCCCATATAACTACGTTGCCGATATTTCCCGCAGGTACCATATAGTCAAGTATATAGCTGAGCACGTACGGGATAAAAAGCTCGATAACCGTAGCTATGACCTTTACGGTCAGCGTTACGGCAACGAAGGCACGCATCGGCTTCATATATTTCAGTACAAGCTTCATAGCGTCCTCCTCAATAGATAAGCTTCATCTCAAATTTAGTTCTCTCCGCCTTTGCTCCTCTTATCTCAATAATATAGTCAATGAAAAGCTCTCCGTCTTCTTCTACCCTGTTGTCTACCGAAAGAGTATTTACGCACACCTCAAAAGGCATATACGGCGTCTTATAAAGGCAATGATGTCTCCTGCCCGACTCAAACACGAGCGCAGTCGAAACGCTTCCCTCTCTGAGCATAGTAACTATGCCCTTGTCCGACATATCAAAGGAGACCGAGGTCGACGAGCCCTCCATTCCCGTTACCTCGCTCTCGTCGTAATAGACCTCGAAGCGTCCGTCGGCAATGCGACGCGTTCCCACAGTATTTATTTCTATCTCATCGGGCTCGATGTTTTCTGTATCTGCCTCTATTACCGAAAAGCGCCCGTCCTCATCATCGTCCGAAAAAAGCGATGCGTCGACCTCGTATATGATCGATCTCAGCTTTATCCTTACTTCCTTTTCATCTGTTTTTTTCACGTTTTTTCCTCCAAAGATCATTCAAAATAATTTTACCATTTTTTTAAGCCATTGTCAACAAATACGGCACATTTCGACACAATAAAAAAATTATAATTTTTTTAAAAAAAGACGCTTCACCCCTTTGACATATTAAGAAAAAGATGATATAATAAAACTAATAATAATTATTTTCAGGAGAATTGATATGTCAGAACAAAAACTTGATATTTCGGTAAGAATAAGACAGCTTATAAATTACGCCCTTAGCAGAGAGCTTATCTGCAAGGAAGAGGTAAACTATTCGATAAACAGCTTGCTCGGTATTCTTGGCATTGCTGAGTACAATGCTCCCGACGAGTGCCCCGAGGCAGAGCTTGAGGAGATACTTGGCGCGCTTTGCGACTATGCAGCTGAAAACGGCCTTCTCGAGAGCAACTCGGTAGTTTACAGAGATCTGTTCGATACAAAGCTTATGGGTGCTATTACACCCCGTCCGGGCGAGGTTATCAGAAACTTCTCCTCACTCTACGGAATTGCTCCCGAGGCGGCAACCGATTATTTTTACAATCTTTGCCGTTCGAGCGACTACATACGCACCTACCGCGTTGCAAAGGACCTCAAGTGGACCTATGAGGGCAAGTACGGCGAGCTCGACATTACCGTAAACCTTTCCAAGCCCGAAAAGGACCCCAAGGCAATAGCCGCGGCAAAGCTTCTTCCCCAGAGCGGATATCCAAAGTGCCTTCTTTGCCCCGAGAACGAGGGACACTACGGAAACGCAGGAAAGCCCGCAAGACAGACTATCCGTCTTATCCCCCTGAAGATCGCGGGAAGAGATTGGTTCTTCCAATACTCTCCCTACGTATACTACAACGAGCACTGCATCATTCTTTCCAAGGAACACACCCCTATGAAGATAGACCGCAACACCTTTGCGCGCGCGCTTGATTTCGTTGAGCAGTTCCCGCACTATTTCGTAGGATCTAACGCAGACCTTCCCATCGTTGGCGGATCTATCCTCTCTCACGATCATATGCAAGGCGGAAGATACACCTTCGCTATGGCAAAGGCTCCTATCGAAACTCCTATAAAGTTTGAATGCTATGAGGGAGTTGAGGCGGGCATCGTTCGTTGGCCTATGTCGGTAATCAGACTTTCGTCCGAGAACAAGGAGGAGCTCGTTGAGCTTGCTGACAAGATCCTTCTCGCTTGGCGCGGCTACACCGACGAGGCTGCTTACGTCTTTGCAGAGACCGACGGCGAGCCTCACAACACCATCACGCCTATCGCACGCATGAGAGACAACCGCTTTGAGCTCGATCTTGTGCTCCGCAACAACATAACCACCGAGGAGCATCCTCTCGGTCTCTATCATCCTCACGCCGACGTTCACCATATCAAGAAGGAAAACATCGGTCTTATCGAGGTAATGGGACTTGCAGTTCTCCCCGCAAGACTTCGCGACGAGATCGCCACTATGTGCCGCTTCATTTCCGAGGGCAGAGATTTTGCCGAGGACGAGAGCATCGTAAAGCACAAGGAGTGGTTCGAGGAGCTCAGATCCAGATATACCTTCACCGCCGAGAACACCGAGGAGATACTCAAGCAGGAGATCGGACGCGTGTTCGAGAGAGTGCTTGAGGACGCAGGCGTCTACAAGCGCGACGAGGCAGGTCAGGCAGCATTCCTCAGATTTATCGCAACTATAAGATAATTAAAATACAGGAGGCATAATATGTCAAAACTCGTAATTACTATCGCGCGCGGATTCGGAAGCGGCGGAAGAACCATAGGAAAGCTTCTCGCAAAGAAGCTTGATATCGACTGCTACGACGGCGAGCTCATTCAGCTTGCATCCGAGGAAAGCG
This sequence comes from Clostridia bacterium, assembly GCA_017536635.1. Taxonomy (GTDB): domain Bacteria; phylum Bacillota; class Clostridia; order Oscillospirales; family CAG-272; genus HGM12713. Next base: position 4,511 of record JAFXHA010000057.1, on the reverse strand, counting down.
GAATCAACGTAGAGCTTTTCGGAAAGGCTGACGAAAGAGTAAAGGCAAATCTTTTCAAGCGTTACAAAAGGAGCTACGGCGAGTGGGTCATTCCCCCCAACAGCGACAAGTTCGTTTCCGACGACAACCTTTTCAACTATCAGGCTAAGATAATCAGAGATCTCGCCGAAAAGAAGAGCTGCGTTATCATCGGACGCTGCGCCGACTATATCCTCAAGGACAGAGACGACACCGTGCGTCTGTTCTTCTATGCCGATCACGAAAGCTGCGTAAAGACTGTTTCCGATCTTTACGGAATGTCTGACAACGAGGCGGCAAAGCACATTGAGGACATCGACAAGGCACGCTCAGCATACTGCAAATACTACACGGGCAGAGATTGGGACAACTGCGCAAACTACGATCTTTGTCTTAACACCTCTAAGCTCTCCTTTGAGGAAGCTACCGAAATCGTGTATAACTACATCTCAGGACTAAAAAAGTAATCTAAAGGCAAAATGAAATTTCTTTATAATGATACGTCAGTAAGACTTACGGGACGCTGGGATACGTCAGATCCCCGCTTTGCAGAGGCGACAGCAACCGGCTCGTATATCGAGATTTGCTTCGAGGGAGATATGGCTTGTCTGATGTTTGACATCTCGGCTAATCTCGCGCCGATGCCACATATCTGGATACAGATAGACGGCGGCGCGTCGGTATCCGCACCCCTCGATGCTTATATTCCGATAAACGTAAAAAAATACGGCAAGCACACCGTCCGTGTTATTTACAAAAGCTCGGTAGAGGCATATAGCCGATGGTACAGCCCAAGGCACGGAAAGATCTCCTTTATCGGCTACTGTGCCGACAAGGCTCTGCCGATCGAGCCTGATACAAGACCGATAATCGAATTTGTCGGCGACTCGATAACCGAGGGCGTGCTCACGGATGCCGATTATTTCGGCGGTCAGAAGCCTTACTATGAGATCGACCAGATGAACAGAGTTCATCAGGACGACGTTTGCGCCACTTATGCGTGGCTCATCGCCGAAAGGCTCAATATGCGCCCGATATTTATGGGCTACGGCGCGGTAGGCGTTACCAGAGTGGGAGCCGGCAAGGTTCCCGCGGCGCCCTTCTCTTACCCGTATAATTTTGACGGATCGCCAATAAGCCGCGGCGACGGATGTGCAGCCCCCTCAGTAATAATGATAAATCACGGAGCTAACGACCGAGGCGCGACTTCGGAGAAATACGTATCCGACTACGGTATGCTTATCGACGAGATAAGACGTCTGAACCCCAACGCCACCGTTGTTGCTCTCTCGGCGTTTTGCGGAGCGCACCACGTTGAGCTTGGCGAGTTCATAGAGAAATACAATGCTGAGCACGGCTGCAAGGTCCATTATATCGACACGTTTGGCTGGATCCCCGTAACTCCCCTGCACCCGCTTCGCGACGGACACAGGATCGTTGCGGACAACACGGTGCCAAAGCTTGAAAAGATACTTAAAGGTGAAATATAATGAAAGTATTATTCATAGGAAACAGCTATACATACGTCAACGATATGCCGAAGATATTCGAGGGACTTTGCCGCGACAACGGGCGCGACGTAACGACGACCTCTGTCGTACACGGCGGGCACAAGCTCTATCAGTACGTTGACAGCGACGATCAGTACAGAGCAAAACTTGAGGCGGCACTTGAGGCTGATCATTACGATCTTTGCTTCTTACAGGAGCAAAGCTATCTTCCCCTCTCGGACTATGACCTGTTCTTCTCAGGTGTATCAAGGCTTATCGAGAAGGTAAAACCCTCTGCCGATGCATTTATGCTCTACGAGACCTGGGGCAGAAAGGCGGGGCATCCGACACTCGACGAGTTCGGCTGGACGAGCGAAAGTATGACCTTTGATCTCGCGGCTGCTTATAGGAAGGCAGGCGAGACGTTGGGAATTCCCGTGTCGTACGTTGGGCTCAACTTCTACAAAATATACACTACGCACCCCGAAATAGAGCTCTATCACGAGGATAAGACCCATCCCTCGTGGGAAGGCAGCTGCCTTTCGGCGCTTACGCACTACCATACCCTTTTCGGTGAATTTCCCGAAAACACATCATCTCTGAAGCTTTCGGACGAAACACTTACCGAATTTAAGGCTTTGTTTTGATTTATTAAATTAAGAAACACTAAAAAGCAAGCACGACGTGCTTGCTTTTTTGTTTGCTCCATTTTTGTATTATCTCACTAAAACGGTGGCATCAAAAATATGTAAAACGGAGAAACGATAAAAAATCACGCGATTCCTCTTGACAATCACTTGACCGTATGATATAATCAAATCACAGGATAAATATACAAGGAGGTGAATCGATGGCAACGGTATTCCCCGGAACTACCATAGAGGTATCAAATCTGACACGCGGCAGCTCAAGGACCTTGTTCGGCGGCATTTTCGCGGCGGGCGGCATAACGCTCTCGCAGGTATCCATAATGACAGGGCTTGAGCCTTATGTCATTCAAAACTGGGTAAAGCGCGGATTTGTCTCATCCCCCGTAAAAAAGGTTTATTCAAAGGAGCAATTCGCGAGAATAGTAATTATAAATATGCTCCGCGAAACTCTGCACATCGAGAAGATCTGCGAACTTATAAAAATAATTGGCGGTGATCCGCGAGACGTTAGCGACGACCTGATCAAAGACGACGAGCTTTATCACCTTTACGTTGATATGATATCCGAATCGGGCATAAGCATAAACGACGAGGAATCGGTGATGAACGCGGCGCAGGCGGCAACGCTTGATTTTGCGAACAACTCCCCCGCCGCAAAGAAGCAGCTCGTCGGCATACTTCGAATAATGCTCTACGCACATTCGGCATCAGAGCTAAAAAAAACGGCGGATGAGATATTCTCGGCGCTTTAATAAATAATGAGGATTCAAAAATGAAACGCACCAAGCACGACACAAACACAGCTAAAATTTATTTCACCCAAAATCGCTGGACATGGGTGGACACGGCATCGGTCGTAATGATCGCCGCCGGCGCGCTTCTGTCCTTTATGCGCGGACTCGGCCCTATCGGACTACCGTTAATACTCATCGGCGCGATAGTCAAAATATTCAGCGGTAACGCCAAGGTCAAGGACTCGGATTACGACGAGGAGCTGCAAAAGCTGATAAACGCAAACTATATCGAAACGCACAGACAGATAAACGACGATTATACCGACGTAGCCCACAAAATAACGCTGTGCAACTACGACATCGGCAAGGCGCCCGTAATTCTCGGCAAAGATCACAAGCTCCGCGCAAGCGATTATTACGTATCGACCTTTGAGTTTAACGAGGGAAAATGCAAGCTTGAAATATACAAGATAAACGTTCCCGAAAAGAAGGTGGAGCTTTTCAATTACTCACTTTCCCTGCCCTGCGGCTATGAGGTCATCGAAAAGCCGAGCGTAGTACCGGAAAAGCTCAGCCATATGCTGAAGCTCGACGGCGTGCCCGAAATCCCTGTTGATATAAATTCAACCGACACCGACATCATTTTGAAAAAGTTGAAATAAAATTTATTTAGAATGGAGAAATTCCTATGAAAACACACCCTTTAAAAAGAGCTATACAGCTTTTGGGTCTCTTAATTCTTTTACACGTCATCGCAATGCTTGCTTTCGGGCTTTTCTTCTCACAAAGCATAGCGTATATGTCCGAGGATGCGCCTACACAAGCTAATCTCACAATACTTATTTTCAACATTGTCGTTGATATAATCTTTATTGCAATCTTTTCGAAGATAGAAACATCTTTTGTAGATTTTCGCAGAAACCTGAAAGATAACTTGAAAGAACCGAATTTTTCACTTATAAAGTATTGGAAAGAAAATCATTTCAGAGATAATTTAATAATAATTATACTGATGATAGTTCTTCAGATCCCCTTTGCTATATTTTATTCAATATGGGGAATGTCGCTGCAATACACAACTATGTTTGAGCAATTCTACATTATAGACGCAGGAAGCTATCTTATAACAAGCTCTGCGATCGTAGGAATTTTACTCAACACCGTCATCTTTGGAATTATTCACTTTGCCGTAAAATTTTTATTTCTCTTAATAGCAAAAAAAGACGTTGAAAAGGACATAGTTTAACATATATTACACATCGGTTGGCAAGCACGCATTTTTGCGACCGAATCGTTGTGATGAGAAACGGTCGTGTTGAGTAAATTGGTACCCATAGTGATTTGTTGAGCAAAAAAGGATACTATGCCGAGCTTTATAATATGCAGGCACAGTATTATGTGGAGAGTAATGAGGAAAATATATGACATATATTATAAATTTTTTAACTGAATACAAAATAGCAATTCTATCCGTTACCCTCGTTTGTTTAATAACTTTTGCGTTGATAAGATATATCAAGCTATTAAGCTTATTTAAATACTGCCGGAAATTATCCAAACTTTACGGTGGAAAATTAAAAAAATTTCATCCGTTGTTTTTAAGAGTTCTATTTAACTTT
>JAFXHA010000056.1 GCA_017536635.1 Clostridia bacterium | reverse complement strand
GTGAAGTAACGCCGAGCATTTCCGCAACCTGCTCTTGCGTTAATTCTTGTAATTTGCGAAGTTCCTTAAAAATATTAGAAAAACGATTGTCCATAAATGACCTCCAGTAATTATTATCTGAACCGGTTCTGCTTATATTATAGCATAAATTTTCTGAAAGTCCAGATACAATTATTTGGATTTATTTCAACTGTCAGTTGTACTAACAAATAAAAATAAAGCAGTACTTTGCATTTTTTATTGCAAAATACTGCTTTATCGCAGGTACACCAAGGGGTGCTTTTCTTTTATATTGACCTTCAAAAAATCAATTTTCTATGCTACAAAAAGCTTCAAAATACCGCTTTCCAAGCTCGTAAATAGAGCGGCGGGAAAAGTGAATATAGTCTTTTACCCACCCCAACGGATGAACGTCGTTATCCTGCGCATTGGAGTTAAGTCCTTCGGTCTCTACAAAACGTCCGTATCCGCAGTTGACACACACGTCTCGGATAGCATTTATCACGGGAGTACAGGTATCTGTATGGATATCTCGCCAATGATGAACAAAATCCCCTGCGACAAAAGGAAGTGAGGGCACGTTAAATTCAGTGCGAACGCTTTTCAGCAAGGTCATAAGATGATCATAGTGCTGTTCATAAGTAGCATTACAGATAGCATCGGTCTCGCCTTGGTGCCAGAGGAGAGCAACGAGACGGTTTTCGGGATTAAGCTCTAACGCGGTGCGGGTCATATCCATCATTTGCAAATAAAGATCGTCGGTCAACTTCCAGCGGTTGTCAAGGAATCCCGTGCCGCCCACGGCGGCGCGTATAATGAGAAGCTTTCTGCCCTCAGCGAGCTTGCCGGTGCTTATATATTCACGAGCGAAAGAAAGCGCAAAATTCGACTGAATGCCGTTGTTTCTTACTCTTTCCACCGCGAGAGAAATAGTTCTGTCTTGATTAAGATACCACACACGATCGTTGGGCTGATAGGGCTCGTCGGTCAAGCCGAAACCATAGCCCTCGGAATTTGACTGTCCCGCTTGAATAATAATATCGAATTTATCATGTGAAAAATCGTGTAACACAAAAGCCTCCATAAATAAAAAATATGATTTGCTTTTTTATTATAACATAAAGTTTTTTATTTTGCAAGCATTAAGCGTGCTTTTCTTTTATATTGACTTGCATTAAAATATATGATAAAATATTTTTAGAAAAATTTTCAAAATATGTGTAACCTTTTTCATTTTTTGGTGACATATAGGGTAGAAGCCCAAAACAGAAGGAGGGCTAATATGGAAGATTATCAGATCGTAGACCTTTACTGGTCGCGCTCGGAGAACGCAATAGCGCAGACCGAGCAAAAATACGGAAGGATGCTAACGAGCATCTCCGTTTCCCTTGTGCCTACCGTTCAGGACGCCGAGGAATGTGTCAGCGACACGTATCTTGCAGCCTGGAACAGTATGCCTGACGAGAGACCCGTGTATCTCGGCGCGTATCTCTCGAAAATAGTCAGACGGCTGTCGATCAACAAATACCGATCTTCGCACACGGCAAAGCGTGGCGGCGTAGGTGAGCTTGTAGAGGAGCTGACCGACTGTATTCCGTCAGATTACAGTCTTGAAACCGAATACGACAACCAAAGGCTTGCAGAGGCGCTCAACCGCTTCCTGCTCTCGCTCGACGAGCAAAAGCGCTATATCTTTATCCGTCGGTATTACTATTCCGATGCGGTCATCGACATCGCGCGACAGATCCGAGCAAGCGAGGGAAAGGTAAAGACCGTGCTCTTTCGGGTACGGAGTGCGCTACGCAAATTTCTTGAAGAGGAGGGATTTGCGATATGAGAGCTGACAAAATAAGGGCTGCCGAGCTGCTTTTCGACGCTATCGGCAACATTGATGACAGGATCATTCAAGAAGCTCAGACCGCGCCCACGCGCAAGCCTGTTGAAAAGCGCAAAAGCTTTACGGCAATAATCGCACTTGCCGCAACGCTGACGCTTATTGCCTCGGTATTTGCTGCTACATTGATAGCAAAGATAGTAGACAGTCTGAATTCCGCACCCGACGAGGGACATCTCGAGGATTACGGCAACGCGTCTGTAGAGACCAATGCGAGCCTGTCGCAGACACTCCTTGACGCCGAAAGCAGCGCGATAGTCATTGTCGAGGAAAATGACATAGACTTCTTTGACGGCAAGACGAAGATCGTGTGGAAGCAAAGCGGCGAGAGTGATTACCGCATGGTAACGCTCAGATCGCAGGCAGATGCCGCAAAGCTCGGAAAAGAGCTTAAAAATCAAAAACAGCAAATAGCGCCCGAGGACACCGAGAGCCCCGAGTGTGAGGTTTGGATAACCTTTGGTGACGGAACGGTAATATCTCCTTATCTGAAAACGTCGGCAGGAAATATAGGATATGCCGAGCTGTTCGAATATTCGCCAGAGATAGAGCCTGATGCCGACCTTACCGATCTTATAAACGATCTGATCTCCGACTAATCGAATTTCTTTTGAAAGGAAGGAAAGAAAAATGAAAAAGAGTATTATTGCGTTGATCTTAGTCCTTACTACCCTGTTTACACTCGTAGCTTGTTCTTCGAAAGGAACGAGCATGGAAATGAACGACGGCGGCAACTTTGATACGCTTGGCAATTTATACCCCTCGATGAACGGCGATGAAGCCGAGACGGGTGAGTCTGCCGAAGAAAATGCCACCGAAATTCCGGCCGAGGATTACGGTAAATTCATTGAAAACAGCTTTATCTCTACCGAGGTCGAGAACGTTTCGACCTTTGCCGCCGACGTTGACACCGCGTCCTATTCCTATTTCCGCCGTCTCGTAAACGCGGGATACGACATCGACGAGCTTATCGCCACTGCGGGCAATTCTATTCGAACCGAGGAAATGATAAATTACTTTGATTACGGCTACGAATCTCCCTCGAACGACGAGCTGTTCAGCACGCAGATGCAGATCGCCGCTTGTCCGTGGAACGAGGAGGCTCAGCTTTTAGTGCTCGGACTTCAGGCAAAAGAAATTGAGCTTGCCGCAAAGAACAATCTCGTATTTCTCATCGACGTATCCGGCTCTATGAATTCTTCCGACAAGCTCGGTCTTCTCAAGACCGCATTTACGCATCTTACCGACAAGCTCGGCGAGGATGACGTGATATCGATAGTTACCTATTCAGGCAACGAAAAGGTAGCGCTCAAGGGCTGCTCCGGAGCAAAGAAGGAAAAGATCCTTGATGCCGTGAAGGATCTTGAGGCTAAGGGCTCAACCAACGGCGAAGCAGGACTTCAGAAGGCTTATCAGATCGCTGAGGAATACTTTATCGAGGGCGGCAACAACCGCATAATAATGGCGTCCGACGGAGATCTCAACGTAGGAATATCCTCTGCCGAGGAGCTTGAAAAATATATTCCCGACAAGCGAGAGAGCGGCGTATTTCTGTCGGTTCTCGGCTTTGGCACGGGCAACTACAAGGATGACAATATGGAAACGCTCGCAAACTGCGGAAACGGCGTATATTATTATATCGATAGCGAGACCGAGGCTGAAAAGGTATTTGGCGAGGATCTCTTCTCTACCCTTTACACAATAGCCAAGGACGTAAAGCTTCAGCTTACCTTTGACAAAAGCGCTATCAGCAAATACCGTCTTGTAGGATATGAAAACCGTCTTCTCAACAAGGAAGATTTCAAGGACGACACCAAGGATGCAGGTGAGCTTGGTGCAGGACATTCTCTGACGGTTTGCTACGAGATAGTTCTCACCGAAACGGCGCTTGAATCCGAAAATGCGTGGATGACGCTCGGCGTTCGATACAAGGCGCCCGACGGCGAAAAGAGCGAAGAAAATAATTACAGCTTCGGCAAGGAAGCTCACACCGATGCACCCAATGATAACTTCAAGTTCATCTGCGCGGTTGTCGAAACCTCGATGATAATTCACAAGAGCGATTATATCAAGGGCGTAGAGCTTGAGGATATAAAGGCTGAGCTCGATGCGCTCTCGCTGGGCTCCGATGAATACAAGGTACAGTTCAGAGGCCTTATTGGCAAGCTTATAGGTAACGGCAAATAACGGTGGCAACGATGAAAAAGATATCAATATTAGCGTTGGCACTAACCTGCGTTATTGCTTTGGTCAGCTGCCACATCGGCACCGACAAGGAGCCCCTGATAGAAACGACTGTATCATATGCAGGATGGTCCGATGATGCTTCAATAATAAGCGGTGCATTGAACGAGGATGAATTGAAATCGAACGGCAAAGGCATTCATTGTCCGATATTCAGGATTGACACGAAGCGCGATCTCGAAAAATTCAGGGCCGAGTACGGCGATATTTTCACTATGGAGTGCGGATACGGAGATCTCGTTCCCTCGTTTGATGATGCAATATCCAAGGCACAGTTTGACAGATCGTCATTCTTTCAGAATAATTCCCTGCTGATCGTCTACGTGATCTCAAGCAGCGGATCGTTGAGATTCGGTGTAAGCGACGTGGATTACGATTCGGAATCCCTTCGGGTATACGTAAAGCAGACCAACGATCCCGAGCTTGTTACTGCTGATAAGGCAGGATGGTTCGTAATTGTCGCTATTCCCGATAGCGAAATACGCACTTGTAAATCCTTCGATGCAATATGTGAAGATGACAGATATTAAAATTCACAGCCTTCCCGCTTGGGAAGGCTGTTTTATATTGTAGGGACCGGCGTCCCTACAAAATTACAAATATTGTTCATTTATTAAATCAATATAACGGCAAGCTATATTTTAAAAATATTTTTGAAAAAATGCAAAAAAACTATTTACAAATTGATATAATAGTGGTATAATACTTTCGTATGTCATAGACTCGGCTTGCGGATCACAGGCTGCGAATGCAGCACTCTTTCACCCACCGCTTTCTGTGTCTTTGATAAATTTAAAGAAAGGTGAAAAAATACTATGATGCTTAAGGACGAAAAGCAGGCAATTATTGAGCAGTACGCTACTCACGAGGGCGATACAGGTTCGCCTGAGGTTCAGATCGCTCTTCTGACCTACAGAATCAAGAACCTTACCGAGCACCTCAAGTCCAACCACAAGGACCACCACAGCCGCCGCGGACTTCAGAAGATGGTAGGCCACAGAAGAAACCTTCTCGCATACCTTCAGAAGACCGATATCACGCGCTACCGTGCTATCATTGAGAAGTTGGGTCTCAGAAAGTAATTTCAATAGTTGTCGGAGTGAAGAGTGGAGCAATCGACTCCTCACTCCCTTACTCTTTTAAGAGCAAAATTTATTCTAATTTTATTCATTTTTTGTTAATTTCTCACGCGGATTAGCAGTTAATCGTTCGCCAGAGAGGCGCTTTCTGACGCGCGATTAAGTGCTAAACCCTGTGAGATAAATATATTTATTTTGGAGGATAATTATGGCACAGATCAGTACCCCTATCGAATTCAAGAACTACAAAACGTTCAACTATACGCTTGCCGGCAGACCTCTCGTTGTTGAGACGGGCAAGCTCGCAGGTCTTGCTAACGGCTCTCTTATGATCCGTTACGGTGAGACCGCGCTTCTCTGCTGCGCTACCGCTTCGGCAAAGCCCAGAGACGGTATCGACTTCCTTCCCCTCTCGGTTGACTACGAGGAGAGAATGTACGCTGCGGGCAAGATCCCCGGCGGCTACCTCAAGAGAGAGGGTAAGCCTTCCGAAAAGGCGATCCTTACGGCGCGTGTTATCGACCGTCCCATTCGTCCCCTTTTCCCGAAGGATCTCCGCAACGACGTTGCACTCACTCTCACCGTTATGTCGGTTGACCCCGACTGCTCGCCTGAGATCACCGCTATGATCGGTGCTTCTCTCGCTCTCTCTATCTCCGATATTCCGTGGAACGGCCCGATCGGCGGCGTTCTCGTAGGACTCGTTGACGGTAAGCTCGTTATCAACCCCACCGAGGAGCAGGCTAAGAAGAGCGATCTTCAGCTCACCGTTGCGGCTTCTATGGAAAAGGTAGTTATGATCGAGGCTGGCGCTAACGAGGTCGACGACGACACTATGTACGAGGCTATTATGCTTGCTCACAGAGAGATCAAGGATCTTCTCGGCTTCATCAACGCTATCGTTGACGAGATCGGCAAGCCTAAGTTCGACTATCCCTCTTGCGAGCTTGATCACGAGATGTTCGACAAGGTATTCGCTTTCTGCGAAAAAGATATGATGGAAGCGCTCGATACCGATGACAAAAACGTAAGAGACGAAAAGGTAGTTCCGATAACCGATGCTATCATCGCGCAGTTCAGCGAGGAATATCCTGAGATCGAGTCCATTATGGACGAGCTCATCTACAAGATCCAGAAGAAGATCGTTCGCCGTTGGCTCCTTGTTGACAAGAAGCGTGTTGACGGAAGAAGAATGGATCAGATCCGTCCTCTCGGAAGCGAGGTTGGACTTCTTCCCCGTGCACACGGCTCGGGACTCTTCACCAGAGGTCAGACTCAGGTTCTCACCGTTGCTACCCTCGGTATGCTTTCCGAAGCACAGATGCTCGACGGTATTGACAACGAGACCGAAAAGAGATATATGCACCACTACAACATGCCCGGCTTCTCCACCGGTGAGGCTAAGGCTTCCAGAAGCCCCGGAAGACGTGAGATCGGACACGGCGCACTCGCTGAGCGTTCGCTCGTTCCCGTACTTCCCTCTCCCGAGGAATTCCCCTATGCAATAAGACTCGTTTCCGACGTAGTTTCCTCTAACGGCTCTACCTCGCAGGGCTCTGTTTGCGGATCCACCCTTGCACTTATGGACGCAGGTGTTCCGATAAAGGCTCCCGTTGCAGGTATCTCCTGCGGACTTATCACCGCTGAGGACGGAAGCTGGGATATTATGCTTGACATTCAGGGTCTTGAGGACTTCTACGGCGATATGGACTTCAAGGTAGCAGGTACTCACAAGGGTATCACCTCTATCCAGATGGATCTTAAGGTTGACGGACTTACTCCCGAGATCATCAAGGCAGCACTCACTCAGACTCACATCGGACGTGATTATATCATCGACGAGGTGCTTCTCAAGGCTATCCCCGCTCCCAGAGCAGAGGTAAGCAAGTACGCACCCAAGATGACATCCTTCAAGATCGATCCCGATAAGATCCGTGAGGTTATCGGTAAGGGCGGTTCTGTAATTCAGAAGATCGTTGCTGAATCCGGCGCTAAGGTAGACATCGAGGACGACGGAACCATCTGCATTGCAGCAGCAAACGGCGAGAACGCAGCAGCAGCTAAGGCTATGATCGACGCTATCGTATTCGAGCCCGAGGTTGGCGCTGTATACACCGGTAAGGTTACCGGCATCAAGGAATTCGGCTGCTTCGTTGAGTACGCTCCCGGCAAGGAAGGAATGGTCCACATCTCCAAGATCGCAAAGACCAGAATCGACAAGGTTGAGGACGTTCTCTCTCTTGGCGATACCGTAAAGGTAAAATATATGGGACTTGATAAGAAGGGCCGTATGGACTTCTCCATCAAGGACGCTGAGTAATTAAAATATCACGAAAATCATATAGGAGGTAAAAATGAAACTTTCAGATCTGTTGCAAGGCTCAAATGCCGCAGACAAAAAGAAAAAGCTGATCGCTGTTTATGCTATTATCGTTACTATGGTAATGCTCGTAGTATTGATAGTTGCGCTCTGCGTAACGTCGATAGTGCTCAAGGGCAAGGACAACGGCGAGGATCTTTCAACCGATTCGGCTGGAAATGAAGATGAAGATTCGTATACGGGAATCCCCTCGGGATACGTTGAGACAACGTTTGACGCGTCGCAGCTTTATTCGGGAAGTCTCATTCTTGTAAACGAGACTTATCCCGTCAACGCCTCCTCTACTAACACCTATATCCTGCTTCAGAACTATTCTGACCGTCCCAAGACCGCCGAGGGATCTAACACCTACACGGTTGACGTAAAGGAATCAAAGGCAACGCCTGAAGCCGCAAAGGCTTTGAACGATATGCTTAGAGATTACTACAAGCAGAACAAGGACGATAACCTCGTAGTGCACAGCGCTGACGGCGACTCATCGGGAATGGTTCTTGAGTTCAAGTATTTTGTAAACTATACTGCTGAAAATCAGAATCTCACCAAGGCAGGTATCTACGGTGTAACCAAGTACAATTGGATATATGAGAATGCTTACAAATACGGCTTTATCAATCTTGCGGTAGCAAGTGCTGACGGCTCCGACCCCAAGGATGCTAACCTCTTCCGTTACGTCGGAGTTGCTCACGCAACCGCTATGAAGCAGAAAAAGCTTACTACACTTGAGAGCTATCTCAATTATCTGAAGGCCGATACCTCGGTATCAAAGGCTATGGCGATATCTACCGCCGAGGGCAAGATGAGAATATACTACTGCGCGGCTGACGCTACTGCATACGTTTCCGAAAAGAATGAGTATACGGTAAGCGGAAACAACGTGGACGGTTATATCATCACGGTAAACACCTCGGTACAGGCAAAGGATACTGCGGACACCACGCAGGCTCAGTAAAAAGATACGGGTGCCGCTCGAAGAACGGCACCCTGTTTTTATAGTGTTTTATCATATTTTTATCGTTATCAACGGGAAAGGATAAATAATGAAAAGTTCCAAGGCAAAGATAACACTCACTTACGTCGGTATTTTTCTGGTTGCGGTATTGCTTGCATTCAATTATCAGCTATTCATAGTCAAAAACGATTTCGCTCCTGCGGGGCTTAACGGAATCGCGACGATGATACAGTACAAAACCGGCTTTAGTATCGGTTATATGTCTCTTATAATCAATATTCCGCTTTGTATACTTGCTTATTTCTTTATAGACAAGAATTTTGCCAAGCATTCGCTTTTCTTCTGCCTGACTTATTCATTCTCTTACATACTACTTCAGGATATAGGGCTCACAGCATTTCAGTACGATGCGCAGGGGCACGACACCGTCTTTCCCGTCATACTCAGCGGAGTCATCAGCGGAGTTGTCTACGGAATATGCTTTATGAACAACGCTTCTACGGGTGGCACGGATATTATATCCAAGTACGTCAGCAAGATAAAGCCGCACCTTAATTTCTTTTACGTTACATTCACTCTCAACGCAATAGTGGCGGTAACCTCTTTCTTCGTATACGCAAGAGTTGATGAGAACAACTCTTTGATATTCGACTATAAACCTGTATGCCTTTGTGTGCTCTATTGCTTCATCTCGACCTTTATCGGAAACTATATAATTTCGGGAACAAAGAAGGCTGCAAAATTTACGATCATCACGACACACGCCGATGAGATAACGAAGGATATATTCACCGAGCTAAAGCACGGCACGACTAAAATAGAAGCTATCGGCTCGTATAACAACGATTCAAAGACCGTGCTTCTTTGCGTCATAAACCGTCATCAGATAACCGATCTGAAAAAGATACTTAAACGATACGACAACACATTCTCATACAGCGAAACGGTCAACGAGACCTTTGGTAATTTCAAGAAAATAAAATGAAAGCAATAAGAAAAGATAATCTGATCCTTATAGGAATGTCGGGCGCGGGCAAGAGCACCCTCGGTGTGCTTCTCGCAAAGGCGCTGGGTAAAAACTTTTTCGACACCGACATACTCATTCAACAAAGAGAGGGCAAGCTGCTCCAACAGATCATTGACGGCGACGGGCTCGAGAGCTTTATGCGCGCCGAGGAAAAGGCAATATGCTCGCTGAGGCTTCACGGCTGCGTTATCGCAACGGGCGGAAGCGTGGTATATTCCGAGCGCGCGATGAAGCATCTGAAAAAATACGGCACCGTCGTATATCTCAAGGTGGATTTTGATGAGCTTGAGGGCAGGCTTTCCAATATTAAGGGGCGCGGAATAGTATTCAAGGGCTCGAGCGATCTTCGCTCGGTTTACGAGGAGCGACTCCCGCTTTATGAAAAATACTCCGATATCACCGTGGACTGCACAGGACACGGCGTTGAGGACTCGGTTGAAAGCATTATCAACTCACTCAAATAAAATAAAAATCGACTGCAATTCTTTTGCGGTCGATTTTTTTGATCTTTTGCGGTCATACTAATATCGAGGTGATAAAATGACCAAACGCTCGGAATATATTTTTTTAATTATTTGCTCAGCACTCGTTGCCACGCTTGGTGCCATACTTGTCTTTTCTCCCGTAAAAAGCTTTTCGGAAAAGGAAAACAGAGCTCTCTCGGGAGCACCGAGTCTCAGGCTCCACACTTTTTTTGACGGAGAGTTTCTTGACGAGCTCTCGGATTTTTGCACCGATCAATTCCCTTTTCGTGAATATCTTACCGATCTCAAGGCAAAGTGCGAGATAGGGCTCGGCAAACGCGAAAATAACGGTGTATTCATCACGGAAAGCGCATTGGTGGACTTGCATGAGTCAGAGGACTACGTCGCGCTGGAGCCAAATCTCGCGGCTCTGAGAAGCCTTGCGAATTCAGTTGGCAAAGAGAAGCTGACACTTCTCTGTGCCCCTCGCTCGTCAGACGTCAATGCGGCGCTCCTGCCATACGACGCATCATTTTCAAAGGATGCGCTTTATTCTCGGATATCCGCGGCAGGTATAGATTCTCCCGATGTTCTCACACCCTTAGCAGCACTTCAGGCGTCAAGCGGCAGGGCGTGGTATGCAACTGACCATCATTGGACGACACGCGGCGCATATGTCGCATACCGCACCTTGATGGAGAGCTTGGATATGAGCGCATACGATCTTGATTTTTTTGACGTTGATTCGGCAAGCCACAGCTTTCTCGGTACGACCTACTCAAAGTCGGGAATCACCGACTATATGCCGGACAGCATATATCTTTACAGATACGAGGGCGATGAGGATTTTGAGATAGAATACGTATACGAGGGCAAGGTCGAGCGCGGCTTTTACGATTTTGACAAGCTTGATACAAAGGACAAATACGCCGTCTTTCTCGGCGGAAATTTTGCTCATATACGGATAAGGCAGGGCGAGAATGACAAGCCTCGACTTTTGCTCATAAAGGATAGCTTTGCAAACTCGGCTATTCCCTTTCTCGCGCTTCACTTTGATATTGACGTTATTGATCCGCGATATATTAGCGCGCCGCTCGGCGAGACGGTCAATACCGATGAATACGATAAGATCCTCATTCTTTGCGGCGCGGACACCCTCGCGACCGATATGGGATTTGGAAAATGGATAGGAAAATAAAAAAATCGGCAGATCTCTCTGCCGATTTTTATTTATCACTTTATCTCGTCGATATCGTAAGGAGTCGACTGATATACGAAATAGTTGAGCCAATTGGAATAAAGCAGATTTGCACAGCTTCTCCAGCGAACGATGGGCTCCTTTGTGTCGTCGTCATCGGGAAAATAATTCTTCGGAATGTCGATAGGCAATCCCGCATTTTTATCCCTCAGATACTCCTTTTTGAGCGTATCAGCATCATACTCGGAATGTCCCGTAACGAATATCTGTCTACCCTTATCGGTAGCGCAGACAAAGAGTCCCGCTTCGTCGGACGTCGAGAGAATTTTAAGTCCGGGAACCTTTTCTATGTCCTCGATCCGACAGGTCGTATGTCTTGAATGAGGGACGACGAATGTATCGTCAAAGCCACGGAAAAGTATCGAATGCTTGCGGTCAAGACGATGCTCAAATACGCCGAAAAGCTTTTTCTCAAGCGGATATTTTTTTATGCCGTAATGGTAATAAAGTCCTGCCTGCGCGCCCCAGCAAATATGGAAAGTGCTCGTAACGTGCGTCTTGCTCCACTCCATTATCTCGCAGAGCTCATCCCAATACTCGACCTCCTCAAATTCCATATGCTCCACGGGAGCGCCCGTGATTATCATTCCGTCGTATCTGTTGGCCTTGACCTCGTCAAAGGTCTTGTAAAACGCCAGCATATGCTCGGCAGACGTGTGCTTCGACTTGTGCGTTGCGGTCTGCAAGAGCTCGAGCTCGACCTGCAAGGGAGTATTTCCTATCAAGCGCGCTATCTGCGTCTCTGTTACTATTTTCTGCGGCATCAGGTTGAGCATAAGAATTTTCAGCGGACGAATATCCTGCGTCATAGCTCTCGTCTCGGTCATCACGAATATATTTTCGTCAAGCAACACCTGAGTTGCCGGTAATAAATTAGGGATCTTTATAGGCATATTACCCTCTCCTTTACTTACAAATTATATTTTTACTTCTGCGAAGCCTCGAGAGCCTGCTCGATATCAGCGATGATATCCTCAACGTTCTCGATACCTACCGAAAATCTTACCAGCTCAGGCGTAATTCCTGCGTCAACAAGCTGCTCGTCGGTAAGCTGACGGTGAGTAGTGCTTGCGGGATGAAGGACCGACGTACGCGCATCTGCAACGTGAACGACGATAGTCGCCATCTTGAGACTGTCCATAAACTTAACAGCCGCATCTCTTCCGCCCTTAACGCCAAAGGAGATAACTCCACACGCGCCGAGGGGCAGATACTTCTCGGCAAGAGCATACTCGCTGTTGCCCTCAAGCTTGGGATAATTTACCCACGCTACCTTATCGCTCTGCTCAAGGTACTTTGCCACTGTGAGTGCATTGGAGCAATGTCTCTCCATACGGAGCGCAAGCGTTTCAAGACCGATGTTGAGCAGATATGCAGGCATAGGCGCGAGAGGTGTACCAAAGTCGCGAATAAGCTGAACGCGAAGCTTTGTGAAATATGCATTCTCTACGCCGAAATCCTTTGTATAAACAACGCCGTGATAGGATTCATCAGGTGTGGTAAGCTCCTTGAACTTGTCGCCCTTAGTCCAGTCAAAGCGTCCGCCGTCGACTACGACTCCGCCGACCACCTGAGCGTGTCCGTCCATATACTTTGTGGTGGAATGAATTACTATATCAGCACCAAACTCAAAGGGACGGCAAAGAATAGGTGTCGCAAAGGTATTGTCAACAACAAGCGGAATTCCGTGATCGTGCGCGATCTTTGCATATCTTTCGATATCAAATACAACGAGTGCGGGGTTTGCGATAGTTTCGCCGAAGAACATACGCGTGTTTTCGTCTATATGAGACGCAACCTCTTCATCGCTCATCTGAGGTGTTACGAAGCGCACCTCTATGCCAAGTCTTTTCAGCGTAACCGCAAACAGATTGATAGTACCACCGTAAATAGAGGACATACTGATTATATTCTGTCCTGCAGAGGTAATATTAAGGATCGCGAGCAGATTCGCAGCCTGTCCTGAGGACGTAAGCACCGCTCCCGTACCGCCTTCCATATCTGCGATCTTCTTCTCTACCGCGTCAACGGTAGGGTTGGAGATACGGCTATACATATGACCGGGTGCCTTAAGATCAAAAAGATCTCCAAGGTGGGTAGAGCTATCGTACTTATACGTAGTACTCTGATATATCGGCAAAACTCTCGGCTCGCCGTTTGCGGGTGTATAACCCGACTGAACACATTTAGTTTCTATCTTATAATTTTTGGATTCGGACATTTCAATTTCCTCCTATAATAACTTTACATTATATTATAACACAATAAAATTCAAGTTTCAATAAAAATACAATATTTTTTTCGCATTTATCTAAAAATAGGGGCTGAATATACGCTTCAGCCCCTTAAAATTTTACTTTTTATTTTTTCCTTTTCATAGAAAGCTTTAAAATAAATCCGTCAAGCAGATAAAGCACCGCAGGCAGAACCACAGTTATCATAACCGTGGAAACGAGCGTTCCCTTACCGAGAAGTATTCCTACGGTCGATATCGAGTTCTGGCTCGCTACAAATCCGACTACGAAGCCGCAAACGGTAAGTATCAATCCCGAAGTGAATACAGTAGGCATCGCCGCCTTGACAGACCTATACAATGCTTCCTTTCGGTCCATCGCAGTTCTGTACTGAACGTAATTTGTCGACATCAGTATGCCGTAGTCGATAGTTGAGCCCATCAGTATGCAGGTCGCCATTATGTAGCTCATAAAGAACATCGGGCCTGTTAAGAGAGATGTAGACATTGCGATCCAGATAGCACCCTGAATGACCGCCACGAGAATTACGGGCAGAGACAAGGATCTGAATATTATCATAACGATAATAAATATGGAAACTATCGTAAATATACTGATAAGCTTATTGTCGTTATCAAAGGATACCTGAAGATCGTAGGTAGACACCATTTCACCTGCCACATGCGCGTCCTCGCCCAAGGCATCTTTAGTGGATCCGATCAGATATTCTACAAATGCCGAGGATTCCGCGCTCTCTGCGGGAAGATCTATCGACAGTAGCATTCTCGTATAATTTTCTCCGATAAGGAGTCCCTCTGCGCCCTTCATTGCTTCCTGCGCCGCACCAAGCTTTTCGCGCGCATCTTCGGTCATTTTAGCACCGAGTATCTTGTTGGAATCTGCCATCTCGACCACAAAATCAAGAAGATCACACGCCATTATAGGAGCATCAAGTCCAAGCTTCTCACCTATGGCGTATTTGATATATACACCCGATATCGCGCTCTCGTCGAGCTCATCCGAAGCGGAAATACTCTTGATCTCGTTTTTCAGCTCCTCAACTCTTGCCGTCATTTCCTTGAAATCATATTTGCTCTGATCGCCGAGAAATTCATCAACTATACAAATATCCGAGAGCTGCGCGTTGGTATCGGCTGAAAGCTGTGAGCTGACTATTGGATTTTCCTTTGCCGTCTCTATTACGAAATCCACGAAATCTCTGCCTGCAATAGCTCCGCTCGGCATCGTTCCGTTATCGTAGAAATACATAATATAAAGCTGCTGGATCACACGCTCGTCGACGTCAAGCGTTACCGGCTCACCCGTAAGCGCCGTTGCCGCCTGCTCCATCATGGGTATCAGCTCATCATACGCATACGCATTGGGGATAGCCTTATAGATTCCATCAAGTGCGTCTATCTTCGCGACCGCATCGGCATCGCTTATCTGTCCTGCCGACACAAGATATTTCATAAGTGGCAGGAAGGGTATGGTCTGAGAGTCTTCCGAAGAATTGGAGTAAGCCGCATAGATCAGCTTTACCTGCTCCGCATCAAGCTCAATGCCATACTCGTCTGACAGATATTCTCTGAATTCCTCTGCCGTCATCTCTTCAGAAAGCTGAGCCTTAATACCCTCAAGATCCATCGCGTAAAGCTCGCCAAGCATTTCAATACTTGCTATCGCATCGCCGTCAGTAACTTGACCCGCGGATACGAGATAATTCATTATCGGAAGAAAAGCTATCGTGTCCTCTACCACCCCGTTTTTCGTTGCAGCGTATGCAGCGTAAAGAATATCCACCTGTTCCTCACTTATCTCGGTATTCTGCTCGGTCTTCATATACTCTCTGAAGGCCGCCTTAGTCATAGGAGTGTCCATCTGAGCCTGAACTGCCTCTATATCCATCTCGTACAGAACCCCAAGCATCTCTATACTTGCTATCGCATCAGCATCGGTTACGTGCCCTGCGGATACAAGATAGTTCATCAGCTTCAAAAACGGTATTGTACTTTGAACTTCCTCATTTATGGAATTAAAATATCCCACGTAAATACCCACAAGCTGCAACGTAGACAGCTCGATACCCTGCTCGGTTTTCATATATTCCTTGAACTCTGCCGAGGTCATAGGCTTATCCATCTGTGCTTTGAACTCTACTGCATCGAGCGTATACAGCTCATTGAGCTGCTCAATGCCCGCAATCGCCTCGGCATCGGTTACTTGCCCTGCTGACACGAGATAATTCATAAGCGGCAGGAAGGGTATGCTATCCTGAACAAGTCCTTTTTCAGCGGCAAAATACGCGCAATACAGTAGCTGAACCTGCGAGAGATCAAGCTCCATTCCCTGCTCTGTAAGCATATACTCTCTGAATTCGGACGCCGTCATTTTTCTATCCATTTGTGCTCTGAAATCCGCCACGTCAAGCTCGGCAAGCTCGTTGAGCTGCTCGATACCCGCTATCGCCTCGGCATCGGTTACCTGACCTGCAGACACGAGATAATTCATAAGCGGCAGGAAAGGTATCCTCTCCTTTACTGTCTCGTTTTTAGAAGCAAAATACGCAGAGTAAAGAATATGCATCTGCTCCTCGCTTATCTCAATTCCCTGCTCTTCAAGCAAATAAGCGCGGAACTCGTCCTCGGTCATCTCCTTGTCCATCTGAGCCTTGAACTGATCGATTCCGTCCGAAAGCTGAGTAAGACCGCTTGCAGCTTCGCTCGGGAGCAGATCACCAAATTCTGATCCGTTTACCGTTTCGACCGCAAAGTCAAGTATAGCTTCAAAGTTTACCGACTTATCCGCAACAGAATCGTAAAAATACAATCCGTACATCTGCTCTATCGCAAACAGCTTGAGATCCGAGTCGGAAACCGCCTCGCCGACAAGCGCATGGAACTGCTCGGCGGTATGAGAGCCGTTCATTATCTTATCAATAGCTATAAGCGTTCTGAGCGTTTTTGCAGTATCCTCACTCATAAAGCCCTTAGCATCTGCATCGTTTCGAGCGAGCTCATCGGTATATTTTGCAAATTCTATCGGGGTAAGCTCAACGCTTGAGCTGTTATCGTAAAGGTGATACATCACGAAAAGCATCTCTACGTCAGACTCGGGCATATTCAGCTTTTCGGTAGCCTTTTCGATGTCGTACATCTCTCTGACGGTGTTGGAGTACGCAGTATAGCTTTTAAGCACCGTCTTTCCGTCGGCGGTTTTGTATGCCATAAGCTTTTCAGCCAGCGCTCCCTCGCCCTTGTAATCGTTGTTTTCATTAGGATAAACGATTATCACCGTCTGATTCTTTCCAAAGGTATCGGTTATATTCGGATTATCTCCGCTGCTATCTGTAAAGGAGTACGTATTTTTCGTCTGCAACAGACCGCATACAAGAATAACCGCAAGCGCAACGGGAACAATCACCTTACCGGCTTTGATCGCAAGCTTGCAAAAGCCTTCGCCCTTGAGAACTATCGCGCGCTTTGTTGTCTTTTGCATCAGCTTTTCAAATATGAGCAACAGTGCAGGAAGAAACGTAAGCGAAACTACGGCTGACAACAAAATTCCCTTAAGAAGCACGATTCCGATATCAAATCCGATCTTCATCGTCATAAACAAAAGTGCGAGAAGTCCGGTCATTGTAGTCAACGCACTTGCCGATACAGGCTTAAAAACACTCTTGATAGCCGCCATCATCGCCTTGGAACTATCCTTTTCAGTCTCTCTTATCGCGTGATAACCGTGCAACAGCACGATACTGTAATCAATAGAGAGCGCAAGCTGTAATATTCCCGAAACCGCATTGGTTATGTAGGATATTTCTCCAAATATAAGGTTAGTACCCATATTCAGCAGCACTGCAACGCCCGAAGCAAGCAAAAGCACGAAGGGCTCAACCCACGAGCTCGATGTTACAAGCATAAGCAGAACTACAAGTGCCAACGCAATAGCAAGTATCATAATTACTTCTTTTTGGATAGCCATTCGAAGATTGCGCTTTGAAACTACCGAGCCACCGAAATTCGTCGTAAACTCCTCGTCAAGTGCTTCTCCGATATCATCAAGCACTGTATTTGCAACATCTGAATATTCGTCTCCGTCAACG
Organism: Clostridia bacterium; assembly: GCA_017536635.1. Classification (GTDB taxonomy): domain Bacteria; phylum Bacillota; class Clostridia; order Oscillospirales; family CAG-272; genus HGM12713. The sequence continues at coordinate 1,593 of JAFXHA010000056.1, read as the reverse complement.
ATTACCGCAAACAACGCGTTGTTGTCCTTATAATAATTTTCATCGTTTTCATTGAAATTTACCGTAAGAACGTTAGGAATATTTTTGATAATATCCTGTATCTCCCGTGCGGTCTCGGAATCAACGTCCTCGACCATTACCTGAATATCACCCGTCATTCCAAATTCTTCTTCTATTATATTAAGCGATATCTTGGTTTCTGTGTCCTCGGCAAGATAATCAGAAATATTATAGTTGATATTTACCTTACCCATAAGTAGTACCGACGCAACGCTAAGCACTACAAATAACAATACAACAAAATATCTGCGAGATACTCTCATTTTATTACTCATTTTTATTTTTTCTCCTCTTTAATCTATAGAACATCGCTAAAACAAGCAAAAAGACGGACTGTAAAACGGTCCGTCTTTCTCTGTAAAAGCAATTCGTAAAACAACTTAAAGTGCTTTAAGGTATTCCAAAAGTTCTCCGAAATTACCCGATGGGCCGCCCCATTCGAATTTATCAGATTCAATTATATAATCGGTTACAAGAAAGCAGGAAAGTCCCGCCTGCGATGCCCCCATCATATCCTCACCAACGTCATTGCCAATCATAATACATTCATCCGGAGATACGCCGATACGCTCGCATATCGACAGATAATACTGCGGATTAGGCTTGGTAAAGCTATCGCTCTCATAATCGGTAATAAGCTCAAAATCATCAGCCGAAAGATCTATCCAGGAAAGTCTGGTAAGCTGCGCGCTCTTTGGAAATACAGGGTTGGTCGCAAGGACTACCTTTCTGCCGCCGTTGCCCGCAAGCTCAACAGCTATCTTTGCCAAAGGATTCTCAGAAGTAAACTGCTGCGCCGCGCGGAATTCGTTTTCGTAAAAGGCATCGGATGCCTCAAGAAAGCCTTCCCGGCTCTTGCCCGTAAATTTTTCAAATGCTAACCAGAATATTTCTTTATTAGTCGCGCTTCCGTCGTTTTTATACATATCCTTGACACCAGCCCAGACCGAATTGATAATGGTCTCTGGTTCAAGGCCAAGAGGAGAAAGCTTGCCGGCAAGCATCGTAAGATATCCCTTTGCAAAGCTTTTTATGTCCATAGGAAGCAGTGTGCCATCGAGGTCAAAAAATACTGCTTTTTTCATAATATCACCTCAAAAATCAAAAAACGGGTACGATAAGGATCGTACCCAAACGTGTTCACAGAAAACCGGATAAAGCTTAGAAGAGCTCAGAAACTGAACTCAAGTAATATCAAAAATCGTAAACTTGAAACTGGTTAGTTCAAGCCCTCGGTCTATTAGTATCGGTCAGCTGAACACATTACTGTGCGTACACCTCCGACCTATCAAACTTGTAGTCTGCAAGTGACCTTACCAACTCGAAGTTGGAGGGATATCTAATCTTGAAGCACGTTTCACGCTTAGATGCCTTCAGCGTTTATCGCAACCGCACGCGGCTACCCAGCTATGCCCTTGGCAGAACAACTGGTGCACCGGAGGTGCGTCCGACCCGGTCCTCTCGTACTAAGGTCAGCCCTTCTCAAATATCCTACGCCCACGACAGATAGGGACCGAACTGTCTCACGACGTT
>JAFXHA010000007.1 GCA_017536635.1 Clostridia bacterium | reverse complement strand
TGAGAAGCTCTGCCGCCTTGTGAAGATGCGATATCTCCATTTCAAGATGCTCCTCCCAAATCGCACGGATATATCTGTCGGTCTCGGTCATATAGCAGGACCAATAGAGATAGCATTCTACGTATTCGTGCCAGAGAAGCATTTCAAGGAAGCTTGCATTAGGATCCATAAGAGACTCATACTGCGTTACGTGCTCTTCCTCGACCAGCGCGATCTCCTCGTAAAGTCTGCGGGCAAGGTCGTTCGAGCCGAAGTTCGCGATGTTCATATAGTAGTTCATAGTCTGCTGCTCAGCTGCGGTGATTATCATAGTGCCGAGAATGGTCTGCTTTGCCGCCTTTTTGGAGTTGATGTTGCGCTTTACGTTGTCCTTGGGGAAGCGGTGATGTGAGATAGTAGGTCTGCCGGGCATTATCTCGGTATAGCCGCCGACAAGACGCTCTGCCTGTATGCCTTGCTCCATTTCAAGCAGATCCGCATATCTGTAAAGGTGGTCGAAGTCCTCGAGAAGCGCGAAATCAAGCGATTTTTTAACGTAGCAGTCGCACTCGCGCTTCGCAAGCTCTGCGGTAAGGTCTACCGCAAGCTGCTCGTAGGCTATCGTATGCTCAAGTGCCGTTTCATTGCAGGGCTTAAGCAGAGATATCTTTTGCTGCTGCTGCTTTTCGATCATACGGGTGAGAGAGAGCTCGCGTCGCAGATCATTATTGTCGGTGTGGCGCGCGAATTGATGTGAGAACCAATTTGCTTCAAATTCGGTGCCGTTCATAAGAATTATTCTCGTTTTTGTGTAAGGGTCAACGTCGTGCTTGTTGTATGCCTTGGGGTAGAGCTGCTGCCAATTCTGAAAGCTTGAGATTATTGCCATTGGGCGCTGTAAAAACGGATTCATATTATCCCTCCTGAAAAAATCATGCTACCTTTAGTATATGCGAAAGATGATTTTTGATTACTGTTTTTTATTTTTTACAGTGTTTTGTGCTTTTACAGCCTTACTTTTCTTGAAAGAAAAGTAAGCAAAAGAACTTCCGGCTATAAAACACCTTTAAAATAAAACCCGTCGGAACGCAGTGTCCGACTTACTTTTCTTGAAAGAAAAGTAAGCAAAAGAACTTTCGACTATCAAACACATTTAAAATAAAACCCGTCGGAGAGTAGCGTCCGACTTACTTTTCTTGAAAGAAAAGTAAGCAAAAGAACTTCCGACTATAAAACATATTAAAAATAAAACCCGTCGGTACGTAGTGTCCGACGGGTTTTTTCCTTAGAAATTCAATAAATTATAGATAACGATACATGTTATTTCGAGTGATGTGTCCACAAGTCCTATCTTGTGGGAAGTTTTCTTTTGGTTACTTTTCTTTTTCAAAAGAAAAGTAACATAAAAAGAAAAGTAACATAATTAAAATCAAATATCGGCGTCCTTCATATATTCGTTGCCGTGTTCGGCGATGAACTGTTTACGTGCGGGGAGATTATCACCGAGCAGGGTATCGAACATTTCCTCGGTGAGTGCCGCGTCGGTGGGAGTAACCGCGATAAGTCTGCGGGTTTCGGGATTCATCGTGGTTTTCCACATCATATCGGGCTCATTTTCGCCGAGACCCTTAGAGCGCTGAAGCGTATATTTTTTGCCTTCCAGGGATTTGAGTATCTCTGCCTTTTCAAATTCGTTATAGGCAAAGAGTATCTCCTCGTCCTTTTTACCCTTGACGGTTATCTCAAAGAGAGGCGATTCGGCGATGAACACTCTGCCTTCCTTGAGAAGCGTGGGGAGCAGACGGTAGAAGAGAGTGAGGAGCAGAGTTCTTATCTGGAATCCGTCCTCGTCGGCGTCAGTGCAGATGATGATCTTTGACCAACGGAGCAGATTCATATCAAACGCAGTGAGATCTCCCTTGATCTTTCCGTTTATTTCGACGCCGCAGCCGATAACGCGGAGCAGGTCGGTGATGATCTCGCTCTTGAATATTTTTTCGTAAGAGCTCTTCATACAGTTAAGCGTCTTTCCGCGTACAGGGATTATAGCCTGATATTCGGCATTTCTACCCAGCTTACAGGAAGTAAGTGCGGAATCTCCTTCAACTATATAAAGCTCGCGGATGCTCGGGTCCTTAGATCGACAGTTGACGAACTTTTCAACTCTGTTTGCAATGTCAATCTTGCCCGAAAGCTCACCCTTTATCTTTATTCTTGTAGCTTCGGCGTTCTCGCGGCTTCGCTTGTTGACAAGCACCTGATTTGCAAATTTTTCAGCCGCGGTGGGATTCTCTACAAAATAAATGTCGAGATTTGTCTTGAGAAAATCTGTCATAGCCTCGTAAATGAAGCTATTGTTTATAGCTTTTTTTGTCTGGTTTTCGTAAGACGTCATCGTGGACATACTGTTGATGACGAGGACCAGACAGTCGGCAATGTCGTCGAACGTGATCTTCTTTTCGTTCTTTTTGTACTTGTTCTGAGCCTTGATGTACTTGTCAAGCGCGTAAACGAACGCGACCTTTACCGCCTTGTCGGGCGAGCCGCCGTATTCAAGAAAGCTCGAGTTGTGATAGTATTCGAGCATCGTGTCTGTGTTACAGACACAGAAGGAGAAATCCGCCTTGAGCTTGTACTCGTCCTTGTCGGCTCTGTCGCGTCCTTGGGTTTCAAGATGCCAGAGCACAGGCTGAGTTATAGCGTTTTCTCCCGCGACCTCGGAAATGTAGTCCGAGATTCCGTTCTCATAGAGAAATACACGCTCTTCAAATTTTCCGTCGGGCTGCTGAAGCAGGAGCTTAAACGACGTGCCTGCGTTGACTATCGACTGGCGGCGCATCGTCTCGACGAAAAAGTCGTGAGGTATCTTTATGTCGGTGAAAACGTCGAGGTCGGGACGCCAATGAATGACGGTTCCCGTGCGGCGCTCGTTTTTGCCGAGCGGTCTTGTGATAAGCTCGGTGATGGGCTCGCCCTTCTTGAAGCTGATCTTGTATTCGTTAGTTCCGTCATAGGAGAATACGTCCATAAACTCCGAGCTGTACTGCGTAGCGCACGCGCCCAGACCGTTCAGTCCGAGAGAAAATTCGTAAGCCGAGTCTCCGTTGTTGTTGTCGTATTTTCCGCCCGCATAAAGCTCACAGTAAATAAGATCCCAGTTCCAGCGTCCCTCTGCCTCGTTGTATCCGAGCGGAACTCCGCGTCCGTGGTCGTCAACGCAGATGGAGAGATCGTTGTAAGCGATAACCTTTATCTCGCTGCCGTGGCCTTCCTTTGCCTCGTCGACCGAGTTTGAGAGTATCTCAAAGAATGAGTGCTCGCAGCCCTCGAGACCGTCGGAGCCGAAAATGACGGCAGGACGTTTTCTGACTCTGTCTGCGCCCTTCAGCGATTTTATACTTTGATCGTTATAACCCTTTGCAGTGCCTTTACTTGCCATTTATTACCTTCCAATGTTGATTTGTTGATCAGATAACGCCCTTTTGAAGCATTACGTTAGCGTAAAGCGCCTTTTCGCCCGTAGCTATTATCGCGTATGCCTGCTTTGCCTGCTCGTAGAACTCAAAGCGTTCTATTTCCTGCACGGTCGCGGCTCCGCGCTCGTCGTATTTCTTTATCGTTGCCTTATATTCGTCCCAGATGGGAGTTTCTACCGTGTCGCCGGGCATTACCTGCATAAGAGACACGGGGTGAGAAACGTAGGTGTCGAGAGGGAAGAGCGTCAGTATTGCGTCGAGAAGCTCATTTGCTCCGTGGCCGTCGCAACGAACCACCTTACAGTTCTTTCCCATGCTTTCAGCGGGGAAGTTTCCGTCAGCAATAACTATTCTGTCGCTGTGTCCCATTTCGCACAGTATTTTAAGTAATTCGGGTGAGATTATAGGGGGGATTCCTTTTAACATAATAACTCCGCCTTTCCGTTATAAAAGTCAAACATAACATTACCTTTTAATTATACCAAATTTTTTTGATTTTGAAAAGAGTTTTTTGCTTTTTTTATTGCAATATTTTGCTAAAAAATGTATAATATGAGATAAGGAAACTTTTTAGGAGGGACTGATATGGCTTCCGATAAGATAATAGGCTATGTAAATGGCAGAAGCTGCGCTATATTGGGGCTCGGAGTTTCAAATCTTCCGATCGCCGAGCTTCTGCACAGTAAGGGCATACGGCTTTTTATATATGACAAAAATCCGCCCGAAGCTATTGGTGAAAGAGCAATAAGACTTGCGGGCGAGGGTGTGGATTTCTTTAGTGAAAAGGAGACGTATTCGGAGATTTTGGGCGAGCTTATAATTCGCTCACCGGGTATCCGCCCTGACCGAGAGGGAATATTGAGGGCAGTCGCTCGCGGAGCTGAGGTGATTGGCGAGATCGAGCTTTTTGCATACCTTACCGATGCAGATACGTTTGCGATCACGGGCAGCGACGGCAAGACCACGAGCACGACGCTCGCGGGCAAATTCCTTGAGTCGCAGGCGGGCAGACGCACGGATTCGAGAATCTACGTCGGCGGAAATATCGGCACACCTCTGCTTACTCTGTGCGAGGAGATGACCGAGCGCGATTTTGCCGTGCTTGAGCTGTCAAGCTTTCAGCTTATGTCGGTCAAGAAATCGCCGAGACACGTCGCGATAACCAACGTTTCGCCCAACCACCTTGATTGGCATACGGATATGAACGAATATATCGCGGCGAAAACGAATATTATCGGAGAGAATACGAAACGTCTCGTTACCAATGCCGAATATCCGACCACGCTGGATATAGCTAAACGCTTTGGCGACAGAGTAGAGGAGCTTTATCTCTTTTCCTCGGAAAAGCATAGCTTTGAGGAGTTTGAGCGCTCACTCGGCTTTGCCCCGACGCTTGCGTTTTTTGAAAAGGACGGTCATATCCTTTCGAGCGACGGGCGTACCGAGACGAATTTGCTTGATATCTCGCTTATAAATCTGCCGGGTAAGCATAATGTTGAAAACTTTATGACGGCGATCGCGCTGACGCTCGGCGTTGCCGACACCGAAGACTTTGCGACAGTTGCAAAGGGATTTTTCGGCGTTGAGCACAGACTTGAATTCGTGCGCGAGCGAGAGGGCGTTAAGTTTTATAACAGCTCGATAGATTCCTCGCCGTCGCGTACCGCCGCCGCACTTTCGGCTATGACGGGCAAAAGCCTTGTGCTTATCTGCGGCGGATATGACAAAAATCTTGATTACGCTCCGCTCGGCAAGGCTATATGCTGCCACGGCGGTGTCAGATCGGTGATCCTCACGGGCGCGACCGCGGATAAGATAAGACGCGCGATAGAGGAATTCTCGGAGAATAACGGCATACCCAAGCCGAGGCTTATCGAAGCCGAGACCTTTGACGGCGCAGTAAAGCTTTCGGCGATGCTTGCAAAGAGCGGAGACCATGTTCTGCTCACTCCCGCCTCGGCAAGCTTTGACAGCTTCAAGAATTTTATGGAGCGTGGAAACAGATTTAAGGAAATAGTAAATCTCATATAAAAATTGGCTCCCACCAATGCGGTGGGAGCCAAAATTTTTATTCTGTTTTCTTATATTCGTTCTTTCTGATGCCGGGGTATTTCTCGTCGAGATATTCCTCGCGGTAGGGGTTTACTCCGTCGGAAACCTTTTCGGGTGTGTTGGAAAGAGTCCAGCTCTTCTTGTAGTAGAAGGGATTATGGAACTTGTTTTCGATCCTGTTTGTCTTTTCAAGTGTGTTCATACAAGCTCTGATACAGCCCTTCGCACCACAGATAGCAAAATATCCGGTGTGCGTGAGTATGTAATCGTAATATCCCATTACCTTGTTGCTGTGAGGCTTGCGTCCCCATTTTCCGTTTGCCATCGTATAGGACAAAATGTACGCTTCCTCTTCGGTCATTTCGCTGTTTCGCACGTCGAACGCCATATTAGGAAATTCCTTCTTCAAGAAAGGCGAGCATTCGTTGTTCATTCCGTGATGCGAGAGAGTGCAGCGACCCATTCTTACGTCGCCGTACCAGATCTCCTTTTCGCCGAACTTTAAGGTAAGTCTCTTGTTTTCGTCCTTGACGGAGGGAATAGCGTTTCCGGGGCATGCTCTCGCGCAAGCACCGCAATGTACGCAGATGTCGCCGGTGTCAAGTATTGGATCGGGCTCAAGCTCGCAGTCGGTGAATATAAGTCCGAGACGAACGCGAGGACCGAACTTCTTTGTAAGAAATACCTTTGAAAAACCGATCTCGCCGAGTCCGCAGCCTGCCGCGATAATACGAACGCTGCATATTACGTCGGGGGGAATGCCGTCGCGAAGAGGCTCCTGAGTTGTTCCGTTGCCCTCGGGAACTGCGGGGTAATGAGCGACTGCTTCCCATCCGTGATCCTCTATAAAGCAAGCAAGCTCATAGGAAAGGCGGGGACGGAAAAGCGAATTCAATTTATTATAGGAATAAAACGTGTAGTTGTGCCAATGAGTGCCTTCCTCTATTCCGCGATAAGTACCTCTCGGTATACGCATAGCAACGGCGATGACCGACTTTGCGTTCGGGAAATAGGTTAAAGGAGACATAAGCTTCGGGGCGTCCTTAAAGCGCTCTATGTTTCCGATAGCTATGCAATCAATACCAAGCTCCGCCGCCTTATCCTTTATCATTTGAGACGTGAGCTTCATTATCTGTTCCCCCTGTTGCCGTCCTTGGAAAAGCTTCCGCCGAGAACGTTTGCAGCGTCGGAGTTGCGCTGATGTGTAGCGAGCCGGCTTCCTACCGACCAAGCCTCTCTCTGACGGAAGGAGTTCTCGAATTTGTTTGCCAGAAGATCATTTTCTTCAAGGTGGCAGATGCAGCTTCTGTTGCAAAGCGCGGCGATACGGTCGGGTCTTGCCGATTGGTCAAAGCGATTCTTGCAAGCGCCGTTTTTACATGTCTTACAAACATCGTAATTGATGCTTGCTACCTGCATCTTCTTGCCGCATACGTCAAGCTCTACGGTGTTTTCGGTGTCAATAGCGCCAAGAGGACAGCTTTCAGCGCACTTTCCGCAAGCGTCGCAGATGTGTCCTTCAAACAAGGGCGATGCTTCAATTTCGGCATCGGTAAGTATCATATGGAATCTCTGACGCGATCCGAACTGAGGTGTAAGGAGAAGTCCGTTGAGACCTATCTCGCCAAGTCCGCAAGCAACCGCCGCATAGTCAAAGTCGGGGTATACGTTAGGCTCGGGGCGACCTTCGGCTACCGATACACCCTGAGGTCCGAGCTCGGAAGGATTTGGGAATATGGGGCATGCTTCCCAGCCGTTGTCCTCAAGAACTCTTACGAGATCGTAGCAAGCAATAGAAAGAAATTCATCTTCAAGCCAATTCTTTCCGAAAAGCGAGTAGTCGCCGAAGTTGGTTCCTTCCTCTACTCCGCGAAGCGCGCCGCGGCAAATGCGCTTGCCGAGCATAATTACCGTTTTTGCCTCAGGGAAAATAGAGAAGGGATTGTGCTGAGGGTCAACACCTTCAAATCTGTCTTTGCCTGCAAAGCCGATAAGATCGATTCTGCACTTATCAAGACTTTCACGTATCAGTTTTTCAATCGGGTTCATAATAGCCTCCAAAATTAAATTGTTGTATAAAATATAGCACAATCAAATATCAATTACAATAAGCAAACAAAACAGTTTTTAGATTTTCGAAACAAATAATTTAAAAATATCTTGTCAAAGCAAAAAGTTTATGATATCATTATTTTAATAATTGGTAAGGGTTAAGGAGCTTTTATGATGAACGAAACTATAATCACAAAAGTTGAATTTTTCAGTACATCGTACCAGCCGATGAGAGCGAATGTTGCGGCGAGAAATTTTTCGTCATTAACGTATAGGACAAAAGGACGCATAACAGTAAATACCGAAAGCGTGTCGCTTGTGTCTGATGAGAATACGTTGACGTTTATACCGTGTGGCTGTCGCTATTCTACCGAGATACTTGAGGACGGAGAAATGATGATCCTTCATTATCAGATAGCAGATGGCGCCGAGGATTTCTTCGACGAGCCTACACTTATCACACCCGTACACAAGGAGACGTTTCTGAACTTGTTTTCAAGGGCGATGAAGCATTCGACGGCGGGAAACAGAAGCGCTTGTATGGCAGATGCATACAGGCTTTTTGCCGAGATAGAAAAGGAGCTTCTGCAAAAAAAGGCTCAGCCATCGCCCCGTCTGCGAATGGTCAAGCAATTTATGGACGATCATATTACCGATTGTGAGCTGTCGGTGAATGCGTTTGCCGAGATGCACAAAACGAGCGAGGCTTATTTCAGGCGTGAGTTTAAAAAATATTATTCCGAAACTCCGATAGAATACATTAAAAGAAGAAGAATAGAAATAGCCTGCCACCTGCTCCGTACCGAGCTTTATTCCATATCCGACGTTGCGACGAGAGCCGGCTTTGGCTCGATCAGCTATTTTTCGGCGGAGTTCAGAAAAACTATTGGGTGTTCGCCTAAGGAATACAGGGATATGTAAAACGGACTGTCTCATTTTTATGAGACAGTCCGTTTTTTGCTTTTATTGAACTCTTTGAATGTCTGCGCCGACAGCCTTCAGCTTGCCGACCAGATCCTCGTAGCCTCTGTCGAGAAATTCGAGACCGGTTACGCTTGACTCGCCCTCAGCCGCGAGCGCCGCGACTACAAGACACGCCGCCGCGCGCAGATCGCTGCCCTTGACAGCCGCGCCGTGAAGCTTTGAAACACCCGTGATATGCGCCGATTCGCCGACGACCGTTATATCCGCGCCCATTTTGTTGAGCTCATCTGCGTATTTGAAGCGTCCGCTCCAGATGCCCTCGGATATTTTGCTCTGTCCGCCGGAGAGCGCGAGCATTGCGCTGAACTGCGGGTGCATATCTGTGGGAAAGCCGGGATAGGGATTAGTCTTTATTTCGGTTCCTCGGTATATCTTGTTTGAAATCACGGTGATTTCACTGTCGTCCTCGAGTACGGTTACGCCGATTTCACGCAGCTTTGCCGTGATGGATTCCATATGCTTAGGTATTACTCCGCAAAGCGTGAGTTCGCCGCCGGTTGCGGCGACCGCGGTCATATATGTACCTGCCTCTATCATATCAGGGGCAAGATCGTACGAGCAGGAGTGAAGCTCCTTGACACCGCGTATTCTTATCATACTCGTGCCTGCTCCCGAAATATCGGCGCCGCAGGCGTTGAGAAAGCTTGCCATATCAACTATATGCGGCTCTCTTGCCGCATTTTCAATAACCGTCGTGCCCTCGGCGAATACCGCGGCAAGCATAACGTTGACTGTCGTGCCGACAGACGCTATGTCAAAATATATCTTGGCTCCGACAAGTCCACCCTCAGGCGCCTCGGCGTTGATGTTCGCCTTGTCGTCGTAAGAGGTACGCGCACCGAGAAGCTCAAAGCCCTTGATGTGCTGGTTTATAGGGCGTTCGCCAAAATTACAGCCGCCGGGATATCCGACCTGACCCTTACCGAAGCGTCCGAGCATCGCGCCGAGAAGATAGGTGGAGGCTCTCATTTTGCTGACGTATTCAAGCGGCGGGCTGACAGGCTTTACGTCTCTGGTGTCGATAAGCACGGTATCGGCGGTAACGAAGCGCACTTTTGCGCCGACAGAGCGAAGTATGTCGAGCGCAAGAGAGATATCGCTTACGTCGGGAACGTTTCCTATGGTGCAGATTCCGTTAACGGCAATAGAGCCGAAGATAACGGGGAGCGCCGAATTTTTCATTCCGCTTATTTTTATTTTTCCGTAAAGCGGTCTCCCGCCTCTAATTACCAATTTTTCCATGTGTGCCTCCGAAAATTTGTGAGGATAGGCTGTCGTAGATAAAAGTTATTGCTTATAATATGCGACCGCGAGGTCGACTACCATTCCGTAGCTTTTTGTTCCGGGAGTGCCCTGAGAGGTGAGGAAGGTATTGTTTACCGTCTCCGATACCTTTGAAGCCGTGGAATGCTCGTATTTTTCATAGAATGATGAGTATGCGCGAAGCTCGCCCTTTACCGTTTCGGGCAACTGAGAATAAGAGAGATTGAACAGATCTCTGTCGGCGCGGCTGAGAGCCGATGCCACGTATTCGTAAAGATTGAGATATCCGCAATAGCGGACGTAGGGGTCGTCTGACTCAAGACAGATGAGGAAAGCCATAAAGTTTGCCTCGTCTTCTCTTGCGATGCCTCTCTGATGCGCCAGCTCGTGTGCCGCGGTATATACGACGCAGTAATCGGGGAAGTTCACGTTGATGTTAGCCTCGCCCGTGAAAAAGGTATAAACTCCGGTGATGTGCGTATAAGACATAGGCTCGCTGAGCATGACCGGCTTGAGACGGCTGTCGAGCTTTTGTATAAAGCGGTATTTCTGAGCCGCCGAATCGTAGGCTTCAAGAAGCTTTTCGTTCATTCCCGAATAATTGTATGGCATCACCGAAAATCCGCCGTTTTCAAAGCATACTGCCTCAACCGAGCTCTCGATACCCTCAATAAGAATCAAAGAGGTATCGTAAAGCTCCTCGGCGCTGACCTTCTGTCTGTTGATCTCAAGCTTCTTGTCGAGCGTCGAGCCGCGGTAGCCTGCGGCAAAGTTCAGCGTGAATACGGAAAATACGATTCCGAGAATGGAAAGCACGCAAAGGATACCCATAAAGGTCTCCTTGAGACTGCTTCCGTATTTTTTTATTACCGCGCGGGATATAAGAAACACCCAGACGGGAATGAGTATGAGCATGAATTCCGCGAGCGAGAAGGGGATCCAAGACGTAAGATGAGCGAGTATAGCTCGGAAAACAGAGCTTACGTAACGGTTAAAGAAATCCGAAAAGGGCTCGCTGAGCATAAATATAAGATAAAGAAGCGCGCAGAACGCTGTTATGGCATAGATAACGATAACCCATCTCGGCAGTCGCGTTTTATTGCTTTTGCTTGCTTCGGTGGAGCTTTGATCGCCGTTGTCGTCTATTATCAATTTCTCCGAATTTTCGTTCATGATCCTGCTTCCTTATTTTTGAATACCTTAAATATCTTAATTTTGAAAAACGTCTCCGAACAGCTCCCGCACGGCCTTTGCCATATCCTTGGGCAGAGGAGCGTTTACCGTCAGCGGAGTGCGGTCGGTCGGGTGAGGGAAGGTAAGAGTCGCGGCGTGAAGCGCGTGTCTTGCGATGAGAGAGGATTCCTCTCCGTAAAGCGAATCACCGAGTATCGGCGCGCCGAGATGCGCAAAATGGACTCTCAGCTGATGAGTTCTTCCCGTGTGCGGCTCGGCTCTCACGAGCGTGTAGCCACAGGCTCTGCAGATGACCTCGTATTCGGTCAGCGCAGTATCGGCGCCTTCGGCGTCGGGAGAGCATACCTCGCGAAAAATAATGCTTTCTTTGGCGCGACGTATGCAGACGTCGATGGTCCCCTTGTCGTCGGGGAGCTCACCCTTGAGTATTGCGATATATGATTTTCTTATCTCGCGGCGGCGCATGCTTTCCGAAAGCGCCGAGGCGGAGAGACGGTTTTTGGCAACGATAACGAGACCGCTCGTGTTTCGGTCGAGACGGTTTATCGGTCTGAAAACAAATGGCGTGCCTTCCTTTTCATATTTATAAGCGAGTGCATTCGCGAGCGTGTCGTCAAAATGTCCGTGCGACTGATGCGTCGGCATAAACGGCGGCTTGTTGGGGATAACGAGCTCTGAGTCCTCGTATGCGATGTCAAGCTCGACGGCATATGGCGCGAGCTTTTCGGGAGTTTCCTTGTCCTCTACCGCAAGCGAGAGGATATCTCCCGTTTTAACCGTTCGTCTCACGGTTACCGTCTCGCCGTTAAGGGCTATACCGCCGTCTATGAATTTTAGCGCCTTGAGCGTTGAGTGGGAAATGCCGAGCTCTGCGCGAATGATATCAAGAACCGAGCGCCCGTCCATTTCGGCGGGAATAATATAGTCCATAACGCTCCTTTCAGACGGCATACATAATATTATTATATGATTTTTCAGCCAATATTACAAGATACAAAAAATATTTACACTTTATCTTATATATTATACCATAAAGCAAAAAAATTGTAAATGCTTTTTTGAGTAATTTTAGGAGAATATTGTCTTTTCGCCGGATATGAAAAAAATATATATAATTTTTATGAGATACCTTGACAGGCGAGGTATCTTGTGATATAATGCAATCAATAAATAAAAATAAAAGGACGGAGCAGATATGTCAATAACGGCAGACCTTATACGAGGGAATACCGATGCGATAATCCTTGCTCAGCTTATGGAGCAGGATAGCTACGGGTACAGAATAAACAGCGCGATACGAGAAGCCACCGACAGCCGATACGAGCTGAAGGAAGCGACGCTTTACACGGCGTTCCGCAGGCTTGAGGAGGCGGGATATATCACTTCATATTGGGGTGATGAGGACAGCGGCGCTCGCCGCAGATATTATCGGATAACCGAGGCGGGCAAAAGCGCGTATTGCCAGATGGTACACGATTTCAGGGGCGCGTACGAGCTTATTTCAAAACTTATTTTATCAGGCAAGGATATTGCTACGGAGGGCTTATGAGAGACAATTTGAAGATCTATCTTGACAGCGTGTTCGCGTCGGCGGCCAAAACGCGAAAGAACGAGGAGTTAAAAGAGGAGATACTGTCAAATCTTTATGACAAATACGACGAATATATCACCGAGGGAATGAGCGCCGAGGACGCTTATGCCAAGACAATATCGGGGATAGGAGACCTGTCTCTGCTTTTTGAAAAGCTCGAGAGGGAAGAGCCGAAGAGCGAGCCGAAGCAGGCGCCTGCGCGTATTTTGCTTGAGCCCGAAAATGACAGAAAGAGATTCAACACCATTCGAACAACGCTCCTTACGGTTGCGGTAGCGCTCTACATACTTTCGGTGATCCCTAGCGCGATCTTTCCCGGCAATTTCGGTCCTGTGATGATGTTCGTGATGATCGCGGCGGCTACGGCAATGATACTCTGTATGCCGATATTCCGTATGCATACGGTTCCCGGCAGCACCGATAAGCTCGAGCGCGAAAGGTTGCGCCGCGAAAATACTTTGGCGACGATAATGCTTGCGGCTGCGGTTGCGGGATACATACTTTGCGTATGTCCGACGATCCTGTTTTCAAACGGATTTGTAGGCGTTGCGGCTATGTTCGTTATCATTGCGGCATCGACGGTTGCTATAATCCTGCGCTCATCTATATTCGCCGATGTGCTTGAAAAGGTGGAATGCGAGCCCGATCCCGATGAAAAGAAGCCCGACGAAAAGGCTCCGAGGGCAAAAAAGGAAAAGCGTCAAAAGACGCTTTCCGATAAGATCTTCTCCGTGGTATCGGGTATTTATTGGATCATTATAGTTGTTGTGTATTTTACTGTCAGCGCGGTAACGGGTCGTTGGGAGATCACATGGATGATATTTGTTGCGGCGCTGCTTTTGCAGGGCGTGGTCAGCGGCGTGTACGACCTTGTGTTGCGTCGCGGAACGGCAGGACCTATTGTCAGAATAGTTATATTCTCGGTGCTGTTGTTTACCGTCTTTCCGTCTGCGGCAAGTATGCTTCACAGCGGAGCGAGAATGTCGTTTTTCAACGTTAATGGCTTCAGCTTTTATGATGACAAGGGCTATGAGTATGGCTCGGTAGAGCTTTATAATAATGTGGATACGCTCAATATCGTCTGGGAGGACGGAAGTGTCGAGGTGTTATATCACGACGAGGATTATATAGAGATCCGCGAGGTATATTCTTATTCGTCGGAGTCGGTAGAGGATAAGGACGATCAGCTCAGATACAAGATTTCGGGCAACACGCTCGATATACGCGAGTATTCTCCCGTGGGAATTATTTTTGACAGATTTGAAAGCCGAGGCTTTTCCAAGGATCTCGTCGTGCTTTTGCCGCGTGTTGATATGACGGATATAGATATCGACGCCGTATCAAGCAGCGTGGAGATCGATAGTATTGTAAGTGAGGATATAAACGTTACATCTGTCAGCGGCAGGATCACTTTGCGTGATTGCGAGGTAAGACAGCTTGATACCGAGAGCGTTTCGGGTGAGCTTGAGCTCCTCTCCTGCAACGTAAAGGAGATGGATGCCGATACGGTTTCGGGCGGCGTTCACGCAAGCTTCGTCTCTCAGCCCTCAGATATAAGCATAGATACCGTGTCGGGATCGGCGGAGCTTTACTTCTTTGATGATATCAGCGGATTTTTAGCCGAGCTTGATTCTGTTTCGGGCGATTTTGACTCCGAATTCGGCACAGTCGGCGGACTTTACGGCAACGGCTCGATAGATATTGATATGGATTCCGTAAGCGGAGATCTCATTATCAAAAAGCTGACAGCGATACTTACTTGACGTAATAATAGGGTGAGGCAAACGCCTCCCGCAAAAAAAATATTGTGATTTTATGTATAAATAACGTAGGGCGAACTGTGTTCGCCCTACGTTGCAAATATGTATGCGGCACATTATTTTGTAGAGGCGTATATTATCCTCTCACTTTTACGTATATTGTCAGGCGGCAAAAAGTAAAATTTTTGCGATTTTTATTCAAAAACGAAAAAAATATTTAAAAATCTCGAATATTGTGATATAATAATCCTATAATTTATGTGTTCTCGGGGGAGAATGGAGCAAATGGGAAAGAAAAAGGAAAAAATAAAGCATTTATTTGAGGACAAGCCGCCGAGTGAGGTAAAGACATATTCAAAAAAATACGCGGCGACTATGATATCGATCATATCGGTTGTGCTCTGCGTGCTTTCAATAGCCGGATTTTTATTTATAAAATATAATTTTTCCGACGTTGACGTTATTAAGGCGTGGATAGACGAAAATTATTTTCTGGGATTTATCGCTATGGCGCTTATCTGCGCTGTGCAGGTGGTTATCGCCTTTATTCCCGGCGAGCTTGTAGAGATAGCGGCGGGATATGCGTTCGGTCCGTACATCGGCTCGCTGGTCTGCGCGGTCGGAATTATGTGCGGAAGCATTGTTGCAATACTTCTCGCGCGAAAATTCGGCAGACGCCTTGTTGAATCTCTTTACTCCCGTGAGAAGATAGATGCTCTGCCCATTCTGAATAAACCCTCAAAGCGAAACGCGCTGACCTTTTTGCTTTTCCTTATACCCGGCACGCCGAAGGATCTGTTTACTTACGTTATAGGTCTTACGGATATGAGCATACCGCTTTATATTGCGCTTACTATGTTCGCGCGCTTTCCGTCGATAATTATGTCGACCTTCGGCGGCGACGCTCTGGGCGATAATAAGATCGTCAAGGCGGCGATAATATTCGTCGTTACGGGAATTATCAGCGCGATCGGATATTTTATTTATATGGCGGTGCAGAAAAAGCATAATGCCAAAAAGAAAGATGAATAAAAATAACGCATAGACCTCAAACGAGGTCTATGCGTTTTATTTTTTCTTTAACTCCCAATTATTAACGAAAGTATGATCGCAGGAATAGAGCACAGCATACAGATCACGTCGCTCTTTTTGAATTTAAAGCCGCGGCGGTAAACGACGTAGGCTATCACCATCATTGCAACGTATAGCGAGATCGAAATGACATGACCCTTTGCCAGCAATATTGCCAAATATGCTATAACGGGGATCAGCGTTTTATATCCAAACGGCGTATCCGATATCTCTCCCGCCTTTTCCGCGCCCTTTTTGACAAAGGTGATAAAATATCCTATCGCGGCGGCGATACCTGCCGCACCCCAGATAAAGAACATATAAACGTGATCCATTATCCACGGAATGTAAGAATTGTTTCGAGGATCATTTATCTCGATCATATCATAAAAAATCACCGTCAGGCTGTCCAATTGCTCATATATAAGTCCCCAATCTCGCAGAAAATATGCAAATCTATTGTTAAAGAAATATTGGCTATTTATAAAGGACTCGATGATGCACTCTTGGATACCGCATATAACGAGATATACGACGAATATCCAGGCTGCACAGAATATTACTCCGTCGAGCACGGTGTTTGCCTGACTGAATATAAATGCGAATATTGAATATATTCCCAGGCCTACGAGCAGAGAAAGGAAATAGTAGGGCAGCATATAGCCGAGCGCGAACCAATCGGTGCTTATCGTGAGATATGCGTATGTTGCAAAAAAGGCAACCGTGTATATGAAAAATATCTGCAAAAATCCGCTGATATAATGCGCCGCCGCCAACTTTTCACGACGTATCGGAAGAAAATACAGAGTATCGATATTTCTGCGGTTTTTAAAGCCCGAGAGCTCAATGATAGGTATAACGGTACATAGTATTCCGAGAAGTATTTCAAGATTACTAATGCCGCAGCTGCTATATGATATGTCACTATGCGTATAATCTACTGCTTCTGATACCATAGGCAATATAAGCATTACCGCTAATACTGTAAACAGTACGGTTCTCAGCGCCGAGGTTTTAAGCTTCCATAAAAGATATTTTTTGAAAGAACTCATTTTAAGTACCCCCTTTTCTCGACCTCGTGAATAAACATTTCCTCAAAGTCCATATGCATCTGCTCTATCACGGCGGGGCAGAGCGCCTCAAGGCGCGAGCTCATTTCGTCGGCACGTCCCTCGAGAACTATTCTGAAGAAGCGTCCGCTTTGCTCGACCGACACGGTCGGTAAGCCGTCAAAGGCGCTTTCGTCTATCTCGCGGGTAAAGGCAAGCTGGAATTTGCAGAATCTCTCTACTCGCTCCGCAATGTCTCCCGACGATGCGATCGTCTGCTTATCGATAAGCGCGTAGCAATCGCAAAAATCCTCAAGCTCGCGCAGAGAATGGCTTGATATGATGACTGAGGTCCCGTTTTCCTCGACCAGAGTGTTTATTGCGCGCTTGAATGCCAGACGCGCCAGTGGGTCAAGTCCGTCGAACGCCTCGTCGAGCAAAAGATATTTCGGGCGCACCGAAAGTGCGAGCGCGATATAGAGCTGACGGCGCATACCCTTGGAGAAATTGCGTATCGGCTTTTTGCTGTCAAGCGCAAAATCCTTCATATACTGCTCGAAGGTCTCGCGTTTCATTTGGGGATAAAATACGCTATACATATCAAAAAGATTTTTACCCGTGGTGTAGGTAGTGTAGTACGGATCGTCGGGCAGGAAGAAGAGCTCACGGCGAGCGCTTTCCTCGGAATTCGGAACGCCGTCGATAAGTATTTCTCCCGCATCGGCGTTATACACGCCCGAGACAAGCCGCAGCAGCGTTGTTTTTCCGGCTCCGTTTATGCCGACAAGACCCATTACGCTTCCGTCGTTGAGTGTGAGGTCTATGTCGTTAAGTATTAGCTTTTTGCCAAGTGAATGAGAAAGACCTTTAATTTCTATCATTCTCCGTATACCTCCTCTATCCATTTTATCAGAGTTTCTTTGCTGATGCCCATATCGTGAAGGGCGTATATCGCCGATTTCTGCTCGTTGTTCTTATCCTCGTCAGCCGCCTCGCCGTATATAACGAACGCGCCCTTTTTGGGGACTGACCTCACGTATCCCTTGCTTTCAAGATAAGCATAGGAGCGGGCGATGGTGTTTGGATTGACGCCGAATTCCTCGGCGGCGTCTCTTACCGAGGGAAGCTTGTCGCCGTTTTTATATATTCCGAGAGTGATATATTCCTCGTATCTTTGCGCTATCTCGATAAAAACGTCCTGCTTTCCCGAAAAATTAAATTTCACGCAAACTCCTCCTAATCTGTATTATCTGTATTAACTGTTACAACTGTATTATACATCTTATTTATAGGTTTGTCAATGCCTTTTTGAATTTTTATATAAAAATCTCCCGACGGACATCTTTTCGTCGGGAGATAGCTTTAATGATCTGTTTTGAATATATACTTTTTAATAAAATCGCGGAGCTTAGGCTCCTCACCTCTATTTATTTTCTTTACGTTATCGAGAAATTTGAAGAACATTCCCGCGCACACTGCGGCGATCAAGCCGAAAACGGCAAGGCTTTTAAAATAGTAGCCGTATACAAAGGGCAGGATCACGGTCGCGGTAAGCGGAAGAAAGCAGGCGTAATTCAAAATGAGCGCAACCGAAAGGCAGGCGGGAAGAAGTATCAGAAAATGCACGGGATTTACCGCGAGCACGAATCCGCCGAGCGCTGCAAGTCCTTTTCCGCCTTTGAATTTAAGATAAAAGGGATAATTGTGTCCCACAATGGCGCACGCTCCTGCAAAAACGCCGGAGATAGTGCTTGCAAACAAATATTTGCAGAGCTTTACCGCAAAATATGCCTTGAGAAAATCAAAAAGCATAACTATCACGCCCCAGAAGCGTCCGAAATGCATAAACGTATTGCTTGCGCCTAAATTTTTAGTTCCTGTTTTTCGTATGTCGGTCTTTTTTATCCGCGATATTATATACGACGGACTTATGCTGCCAAGCAGATAACCGATGCCCGATGATATAATATAGTCCATAACCTCTCCTAAGCTTTGATGAAATATCGTATAATTAAAGTATATACTATCAATGTTAAAAAAATGTTAAGTATATAGTAAAATTTTAATACATTTAATATAAAATTTTTATAAACCCCTTTAAAAATTTGAAAAAATATATTATAATATATCTATAACATATGTGATAAGGAGATACTGCCGTGAAAAACAGATATACAATAACGATCTCGGGTATTGAAATGAACGTAATAAGTGAGGAATCTCCCGAAGCGGTAGAATCGCTCGTAGGACTCGTGGACAGAAGGATGCGCGACATCGCCGGCGCCAGCAGGACCTGCTCTAAGATCGAGGTTGCTCTGCTTTGCTCGCTTGATTATTGCTCCGAGAAGATAAAGGCTCAGAGAAAGATAAAGGCGCTTGAGTCCCGTCTGAATCTGCTTGAGGCTTCTATGGAAGAGCTTGAAATGGAAAACGCGGAGCTTCGCGAAAAGCTCGGACAGAATAACAATTTTTAAGGACGTTTAATTACGTTATGGAAGACAGATTTTCGACTATCGAAAAAATGAATAACGATAAAACAGAGAGCCGACCGGAGCTTTTGGCTCCAGCCGGCTCTTTTGACGCGCTTTGCGCCGCGATAGAGGGCGGAGCCGATGCCGTTTATATGGGCGGAGTGGCGTTCAACGCAAGGATCAACGCAAAGAACTTTACGCCCGATGAGATGCGACGCGCTATCGCTCTTGCTCATACCTACGGTGTGAAGGTATATATTGCCGCCAACACGCTGATATACGACAGGGAAAGAGAGAGCTTTATCCGCGCCGCCGAGGACGCGTATCTTGCGGGAGCGGATGCTCTTATTCTTGCCGATCTTGGCTGCGCGTCGCTGATAAAGCAAAGAGTGCCGATAGAACTTCACGCTTCCACGCAGATGTCGGGACATAGCGTTGCCGCATCGCGCGAGCTGGCAAGGCTCGGATTTTCGCGTATGGTGTGTGCGAGGGAGATGAGCTGCGAGGATCTGCGTACCTTTACGCGACTTTCCGAGATAGAAGCAGAGGTGTTCGTTCACGGCGCGCTTTGCGTTTGTCATTCTGGGCAGTGTCTTTTTTCGTCTCTCGTAGGTCAGCGAAGCGGAAATCGCGGTGAGTGCGCCCAGCCCTGCCGCTTGCCGTACAAAATGGGTAGAGGAGAGGGATATCCGCTGTCTCTCAAGGATCTCAGTCTTGCCGAGCACGTTCCCGAGCTTTGTGATATGGGAGTTGCTTCCTTTAAGATAGAGGGTAGAATGAAATCCCCCGAATACGTGCGCGACGTTACGCGCATATGGCGTCGTCTTCTTGACGAGAGGCGCTCGGCGAGCGGGGAAGAGATGCGAGAGCTTGCCGAGATATTCTCGCGTCAGGGTTTTACCGACGGATATTTTGTCGGTAAAATTGACCGAAAAATGCTTGGCGTTCGTAAGGAAGAAAACAAGGAAAACAGCAGAAATTTGCAAAAATTCGATAAGATAGAGCGAAAGATCCCTGTTAAGATGGAATTCTTGGCAAGAGTGGGCGAGCCGGTTGCACTTAATATATCGTGCGCACAGCGCGGAGTGTCGGCAGAGGTGATCGGAGATGTTCCCGACGTGGCGCATACCCGTCCGCTTGATGCCGAGTCAGTGCGAAAGAGCCTTTCAAAGCTTGGTTCAACAAGCTTTTGCGCCGAGGATATCGGTGTGGATATCGAGGGTGATCTGATACTTGCCATATCATCGCTCAATGCTCTGCGCCGTGCCGCGGTTGAAGCACTCGAGTCAAAGCTGCTCGAGAATTATTCGGCTCGCTCCGAAAAGGATCTTCAGCCTATCGTCAGAAAGCCTGATATCAAATCGGGAGAATCTGCGACGAGCGCTTTTTTCAGCGAGCCTGCGAGCTTGACCGATACCGCGAGAGAATACTTCGATATTGTTTATTTGCCGCTTGAAAAATATGACGGAAGCACGAGCGGTGTGGCGATGCCCGCCGTAGTCTTCGACAGCGAGCGCGAGGCGGTTTTGCAGATGCTCGATAGAGCGAAGGCGCTTGGTGCCGAGCATATACTCGTGCAGAATATTGCACAGCTTGAGGTCGCGAGAAAATACGGCTTTGAGATACACGCTTCAATGCGTCTTAACGCCTGCAATTCGGATACCGTGCGCGAGCTTTTGAAGCTTGGAGCCGACGAGGTCATACTCTCGCCCGAGCTGACGCTCGCTCAGCTTCGCGATATGCCGCGAGGAACGTCTGCCTGCGTTTACGGAAGAATACCGCTTATGATAACCGAAAAATGCGCTTCAAAGGAGTTGGCAGATTGCCGTACCTGCGAGGCGGGCAGAGTTGAGCTCGTCGACAGACGAAGCGTCAGGTTTCCCGTGCTGAAGGCATTTGGACATAGAAGCGAGATATACAATTCGGTGCCGATATATATGGCTGACAGGACGGGTGAGCTTCCCGATGCAAAGAAAATGGGACGCCATTTTATATTCAGCATTGAAAGCGCCGACGAGGTGGACCGCATCATTCGCGCTTATGAAAAAAAAGCGCCGCCTGCGGACAGCTCAAGGGTCAGAAGAATTAAATGATTTTGGAAGGATAATATGAATTCATTTGTTTTTGCTTTGACGGCAGTATCGCCGATAATAATTCTTGTAGCGATAGGTTATTTTATAAAAAGGATCCACTTGATAAGCGAAGATTTTGCAAAGCTGGCAAACAAGCTTGTTTTTCGGCTCTTTTTGCCCGCAATGCTATTTCTCAATATTTATAACATAGAGAGCTTTTCGGGAATAAGATACGGATACGTTATATATGCGATCGCAATTATATTCGCACTCTTTTTGCTCTCGCTTATCTGCTCGGTATTCGTAACAAAAAAGACGGACCGTCGCGGCGTTATGACGCAGGTGGCGTTCAGATCGAACTACGCGCTCGTGGGAATACCGCTTGCGGTGTCTCTTTTTGGCGAGAGTGGTGGAGCGGCGGCATCACTGCTTTCGGCTATCTCGATCCCGATATTCAATATTCTTGCCGTAATAAGCCTTTCTGTTTTTGGGGACGGCGAGAAAAAGCCGAGTGTCAAAAAAATAATTATCGGCATAATAAAAAATCCTCTGATACAAAGCATTGCGCTCGGACTTGTCTGTCTTGCGGTGCGTGCGATATTTGTAAAATCAAGCATCAGCTTCAGGCTGTCCGACATTGGAGTGCTCTTTACCGTGCTTAAATATCTGAGCAACGTAGCAACGCCTATGGCGCTTATAATGCTTGGCGCGCAGTTCGAGTTTTCGGCAATCTCAAGGCTGAAAAACGAGATAATTTTCGGCACGGTGATGAGAGTTCTCATAGCTCCCGTGCTCGGCGTAGGTATAGCGTACGTTTTCTTCAGGAATTATTTTAACGGCGCGGAATTTGCTACGTTTATTGCGCTTTTTGCGACGCCCGTTGCCGTGTCCAGCGTGCCTATGACGCAGGAGATCGGCGGAGATACAGTTCTTGCGGGACAGTATGTCGTCTGGACGACTATACTTTCGGCATTCTCTATTTTTCTTGCTACCTTTTTGCTCAGCGCCGCAGGAATCTTTTAACGAAATTACAGATCAAAAGGCATCGACAAAGTCGATGCCTTTTTAATTGATTTTAACTACGTTTATTAAATGTAACCTTAGGCTCCCTCTTGAGGGAGCTGTCAGCGTTAGCTGACTGAAGGAGTTTGACACGCACTCCATAGACACGGACTCCTTCCGTCAACAGTTTCGCCAATAGCTCACTGTTGCCACCTCCCTCAAGAGGGAGGCTAAGATAAGTTGAGCGCAAATGCAATTTAGCCTTCCCCTTTGGGGAAGGTGTCGGCGTAGCCGACGGAAGAGGTTATTAAATCTTTCTGTATTCCACCTCTTCCGCCTCGCAAATGCTCGGCACCTTCCCCAAAGGGGAAGGCTATTTTTGTTTGTGTACCGACGGGTTTGATTTTATTGTGGATAAAACAT
>JAFXHA010000055.1 GCA_017536635.1 Clostridia bacterium | reverse complement strand
TAAACGGTGATCTTGTTGTCCCACCAGGACTGAGTAGCCTGAACGTAAGCCTCGATAACAACCTCTGCATCCATTGCAGCTGCGTCGTACTCAGCGTAGGTCATAACGCCCGCGGACTTTGCAGCGTAATCAACTGCATCCTCAGAAGCATAAACAGCTGTAATATGTGTATTAACACCTTCGTACCAGTAGAGGAAGCCCTCAACGTCGATAACGTCGCCTGCCTCAAGCTCGCCAACTGCTGCATAAACAGCGGTGTCGGGATCGGTGAGGTAACGCTCTACGCAGAAGCTGTACTCAGCGCCGTTCTTGGAAAGCTTAACGTAAATATCGTCGCCGGGTGCACCGTTCTTGTACTCAATGGATACAACGGTCATTTCCTCGAACTTAACGAACTTGTTCTGGTGCTTTACGAGCTCCTCGGTGCCGAGAAGCGCGGTAACGTCGGTTGCTTCAGCAACCCAGGTAAGACCGTCGTTTACAAACTCAAAAGTACCGTCCATGATCTCGATCTCTCCTGCCCAAGCGCCCTTGTAGCCGGTAACCTTGATCTTGGTTCCCTTGGTGAGCTTTGCAGCATCAGCCTCGGTACAAGCAAGCTCGTATACGAAGTATGCTCCGTCGGGATCCTGAAGATAAACGGTGATCTTGTTGTCCCACCAGGACTGAGTAGCCTGAACGTAAGCCTCGATAACAACCTCTGCGTCCATTGCAGCTGCGTCGTACTCGGCGTAGGTCATAACGCCCGCGGACTTTGCGGCATAGTCGACCTTGGTCTCGCCCGTGGTCTCGGTAGTGCCTGCCGTGGTGCCTGCGGTAGTGCCGGCGGTCGTTCCTGCCGTGGTCTCTGCCGTAGTATCAGCAGAAGTATCGGTAGATTCCGCGCCCTTGCCATTATTACAAGCAACGACACAGAGAGCCATACAAAGAATTAACATTACAGCCAGAATTTTTTTCATTGTTTTTCTCCTTTAATTTGATTTTTGTTTGGTTTAAGCCTTGTTGTTATTGGCTACATTATATAACAATTTTTTTTAAAAGTCAATATTTTTTTGAGGATTTCCGTTTTTTGACGACATCTACCAAAACGTAAGCTCCGATACACGTCCAAACTACCACTATTGACGAAAGCAGGATCACCGATTCGGTCGGAAGGTCGCCAAATCTCTTGCGCCCCGTTGTTTCCTTGACGGCTATCTCGTCCAAATGGTACAGAGATCGCATATTTTCATACATTGAATCAAGGAATTTATCGTCAACCGTCTTTTTTCGCCTTACCGCCTTGGTCGTTTCCTCGATCATCTGTCCAGCGGCATCGCGAAGCGAGGTCGAGCCATTGAAAACCGGAGTAACGAAGGTGTTGTCGGTGTTTTCTATTAGCAGCTTGGTCGCCTTGATCTTTATGTCATAGTAAAGCTCGTTGTCCTCGCCCTCTCGCGAAAGATAATCCGTATATTCATCGGATTTCTGCGCCTTTGACGTAACCGGCGCATAGCCCTCGGTCTGCGAATAAGCGATCTGCACGTCATTGGTCAGCAAAAACTGCATAAACAGCCAGGAAGCAAGCACCTCTTGCGGATCTTCCTTGTTAAAGAGACATACGGACGGTCCCTGCGAGATCATCTTGGGATTTTCGGTATCATACTGCGGAAGCGTTCTGATCGCTATCTCGTAGTCTACCTTTTTGGTCTCGTGAATATCGATCAGCGGCGCGTCGGGTCCCATCCAGGTAGCGCCTGCGGTCGAGTCGATAGCAAATATACACTGTCCTGCATTGAGGAAGTTCGCGGGATAGCTTGATATCTTAAAGGTTGAAAACGCGCCCTTTTCGACGTGAGACGCAACGTCAAGCAATATCTCCTCGGTCGTATCGTTGAATATGAGTATCTCGCCCTCCTCGGTCGAGTATCCCGCGCCCTTTTGCGCGAGCATCTGTATCATCATATTGTCGGTGGACTTGTAGATAAAGGGGATCATTACCTTTTGTCCGTTGACAACGTAGTTTCCCGATGCGTCCTTTTCGGTCGCCGCATCCGCTACTTCCCACACGAAATCCCAGGTAAGCTGATCGGGAAGCTCGAAGCCGAGCTTTTCAACGTAGGTCTTGTTGATGTAGCACGCCTCGGTAGAGCGCATAAAGGGCAGAGCGTACTGAACTCCGTCTATCGCGCCCTCGTCGAGAAATTTCTTTATTACCTCGTTTGACTTCGGCGAATCAAAAAGCAGCTTTCTTCCGCCGAGGCCGTACTGCCTGTCCTTCATAAGCCCGTCAAGCGGAACCACAACGTTCTCGCCCGTCATATAGGTCGCTATATGGTCGGGATATGTGATACAAACGTTGGGCGTCGTGCCGGTCGAAATATTTGTTATAACGTCGTTATAAATGCGTCCGTAATCGGTGTAAAGCTTGAGATTTACCTTGATGTTCGGATATAGCGCCTCGAAATCGGCGACCGCCTTTTCATATATTGCTACCTGGGTGAGATTGGTGTCATTCTTCGCCCAAAAGCTGATCTCATAATTTTTTGACGTATCGAATTCCTCGGGGATCTCAAACATCTCCGCTCTCTTTGCACCGTGGCAACCCGTCATTACCGTAAGGCAGGTGAGCACGGCAAGAGTCAGACAAATTATCTTTCCAAATACTCTCATCCCTTTGTACCCCCTCTCGCAACGCCTTCCATTATCTTATTTCTGAATATCAGGAACAGAATGATCAACGGTGCCGAAATAACGACCACCGCCGCCATCATCGCGGGGATATTGTCGCGTCCGAAGCCGTTTTCCCTTATCTCCTGAATACCGTTCGATACAAGGTAGTACGCCTCGTCGTCGGTAATAAGTCTTGGCCAGACGTAAGAGTTCCAGCACTCTATTACCTTGAGAATGGTTATAGTTACTATCGTCGGGCGGCAGATGGGCACGAGCACCCGCATAAGATATTTGAAGTCGGTCGTGCCGTCGACCTTAGCGGCGAGATAAAGCTCGTCGGGCACCTGCTCAAAGTTTTCCTTGAGCAGATAGATATAAAATACCGAGACCACCGACGGCAGAATAAGTCCTATAAAGGTATTTCTCCAGCCGAGGTTGGTGATGGTGGTGAAATTTGTGATGACCACGAGCTCCGTGGGGATCATCATCAGCGAAAGGAAAGCCACGAACACACCGTTCTTTCCTCTAAAATTAAGTCTCGCAAAGGCAAATGCCGCAGGCACGATAACGATAAGCATAAGCGCTGTCGTTGCGACGGTGAAGATTATCGTGTTAAGGAAATATTTTGCGAGCGGTACGGCGCGGAAGGCGTCGAAATAGTTCTGCACGGTTGGCGAAAGGGTGAAAAACTGCGGAATGTACTCTGAGTTATACGCGCCGTAGCTCTTGACCGACGTGAGCAGCATCCAATAAAACGGGAACAGAACGATAAGTCCCCAAAGCGTCAGCAATGAATATACCACTGTTTTTGAGATGATGCTTCTTGCTCGAGCGGCACTCTTTACCTTGCCGTAATCTGAATCTTTACGCATAGTCGGCACCCCCTCTCAATAATGCACGTGCTTACGGCGTATGAGCAGATTGATGCAGGTTATCGTAAGCACAATAATGAACAGAATGATAGCTGCCGCCGATGCGTAGGATGGGAATCCGCCGCTGTCGCCGTAAAGCATATCGTAAACGTATCCGACTATGGTGTTCATTCCCGAGGCGTTGAGATCGGTTCCGAAAAGAGCAACTGCGTCGCTGTACGCCTTGAACGCGCCGATAAATCCCGTAATTATGAGATAAAACAGCGTGGGAGATATCATAGGAAGCGTGATTCGGGTGAACATACGGAGCCTTGAGGTTCCGTCAACGCGCGCCGCATTGTAATAATCGTCCTTGACAGACGCCAGCGCGCTCGTGAGGATCAGTATCTTAAAGGGCATTACCACCCAGACTGTGTAAAGGCAGAGCACAAGCATCTTTGCCCAATACGGTCCCTCGATAAAGTCGACCGCACCGCCGCCGAAAAGCTTGATGAACGTATTTACAAGTCCGTCGCTGTACTCGGTCTTCTTGAACAGTATCATAAATACAAGTCCCACCGCCAGCGTGTTGGTAACGTAAGGGAGAAAATATACGGTCTGGAAAAGCTTGCGCAGACGCTTGATAGAGGCAAGTCCGACGGATATCAGCAGAGAAAGCCCCGTCGATACGGGCACGGTTATGATAACGAGAATAAACGTGTTCTTTACCGCCTGCAAGAAATACGGATCCCTCAGAATGTATTGATAGTTATAAAGTCCAACGCCGAAAAAATCCTGAGACGCAAAGTTGAACCCTTCCTCAAATGAATATATCAGAACGTCTATCAGCGGATATACCATAAATACGCCCAAAAACAGAATGGCGGGAAGCAGGTATAGCCAGCCCTTCATACTTTTATTATCCATCGCCCTCTCCTCCTTGATCATAGGATATCGTAAAAGCATATACTTATTTCATTATACCACGATATACCATTTTTGTAAACCCTTCACGGAATTAAAGTTGAATTTATTTTGAGAGTGAGCTTTCAAAGCGGATTTGTTTTTCACTCTTTTTCTTTTTTTAATTTAAAGAAAAGAATGCTTGACTTTTATTTGAATTAGGGATATAATAATTATGTATGCTTACATTATCGAAAGAGGTAAAAAATGAAGACTAACCTTTTAAAGCAAATTGAAGAGCGCATACCCACTTTTTCTAAAGGACAAAAGCTTATATCCAATTATATACTTGAAAATTACGACAAGGCGGCGTATATGACTGCCGCAAAGCTCGGCGGCACGGTCAACGTTTCCGAGTCTACCGTCGTTCGCTTTGCGATAGAGCTCGGATTCGAGGGATATCCCGAGTTTCAGCGCGCCCTGCAGGAGCTTGTGCGCACAAGGCTCACCTCTTTTCAGAGAATAGAGGTTACGAACAATCTCATCGGAAATTCGGACGTGCTCACTAAGGTCCTGCTCGCCGATTCCGACAAGATCAAGCAGACGCTTGAGACTGTCGACAGAGATGCGTTTTACGAGGCGGTAGACAATATCGTCGCAGCAAAGAACATATATATTCTCGGCGTTCGCTCGTCGTCCTATCTTGCGGGCTTTCTGAGCTATAGCCTGCGAATGATATTCGACAACGTCAATTTCGTGCAGACGACCTCGGGCAGTGAGATGTTTGAGCAGATACTTAATATTGGTAAGGAAGACGTAATGGTAGCGATCAGCTTTCCGCGTTATTCCAAGCGTATAATCAAGGCGGTCGACTACGCAAAGGCAGCGGGCGCTGACGTTATCGCGATCACCGACAGCGCGATGTCTCCGATCGCTATGGGCGCTGACCAGACGCTTCTCGCGAAGAGCGATATGGCGTCCTTTGTCGACTCACTCGCGGCGCCGCTTAGTATCATAAACGCGCTCGTCGTTGCGGTCTCCCGCAAAAAGCAGGACGAGCTTACCGTAAGGCTTCGCCGTCTCGAAGAGATCTGGGACGCGTATGACGTATATGACAAGCAGCAGGGATAATTTTGACGGAGCTCGCAGAGTGGTCGTTATCGGCGGCGGCCCTGCGGGAATGATGGCTGCTATATCCGCGGCGGAGTGCTTGGCTGACGTAACGCTTGTTGAGCGCAACGAGCGGCTCGGAAAAAAGCTCAATATCACGGGTAAGGGCAGATGCAACGTTACGAATGCCTGTGGCGTTCAGGATTTTATGAGCAACGTACCCACCAATCCCCGATTCCTTTACAGCTCGCTCGGCAGATTTTCAACCGAGGATACGATGAGCTTTTTTGAATCGGCGGGTGTAAAGCTCAAGGTCGAGAGAGGGCAGAGGGTTTTCCCCGAGTCTGACAGAGCGTCGGATATTACCGAGGCGCTCAAGGCAAAAATGAGAGAGCTCGGAGTTAAAACGCTGCGGCACAGAATAGATAAGATAGATACCGAGGACGGCACCGTTATCGGTGTGTCGGCGGGCGAAGAATTTATTCCCGCCGATGCGGTCATACTTGCAACGGGCGGTATGTCCTATCCGCTGACGGGATCTGACGGAGACGGATACAGGCTCGCGCGCGAGCTTGGACATACGGTGGTAACACCGGAGCCGTCGCTTGTGCCGCTTGTCAGCAGGAGCAGGATATGTCCGTCGCTTCAGGGATTGTCGTTGAAAAACGTTTCGCTGACGGTTACCGACAGACAGAGCGCGAAAGTGGTCTATGAGGATTTCGGTGAGATGATGTTCACGCATTTCGGGCTGACCGGTCCGATGATACTTTCGGCGTCGGCACATCTCAGAGATATAAAAGAGGGCAGATACGAGGCGCACGTAAACCTCAAGCCCGCGCTTGACCGAAAGACGCTTGACGCGCGTATACTTTCGGACTTTGCAAAATACAGCAACAAGGATTTTATAAACGCGCTTGACGACCTGCTTCCCAAAAAGCTGATCCCCGTAATAGTCAGTCTTTCGGGAATCGACTCTCGTAAAAAGGTAAATTCGGTAACCAAAGAGGAGCGTGAGGCGCTTATTGACGCCATCACCGACCTCAAGATCCGCATTGACGGTACACGCCCGATCGCGGAGGCGATAATCACGAAGGGTGGTATCTCGGTAAAGGAGATAAATCCCGCAAGTATGGCGTCAAGGCTGTGCGAGGGACTTTACTTTGCGGGCGAGGTAATAGACGTTGACGCGTACACGGGCGGATTCAATCTGCAGATAGCATTCTCGACCGGACATCTTGCGGGCGAGAGCGCGGCGTACGGGGTGTGAGGATACAAGGCGCAAAGTAAATTGAGTGCAAAGCTAAATTAGGCTCCCTCTTGAGGGAGCTGCCGCCGAACGGCGACTGAAGGAGTTTAGACATTTATTACCGGCGCCAAATGCGTAGCGGAGCGGAGCCGGACTCCTTCCGTCATCGTGTTCGCAACGCTCCACGATGCCACCTCCCTCAAAGATGGAGGCTAAAGTAATTTGAGCGCAAAATAAAACAGTTAATATAATCACCGAAAGGAAGAAATTTTATGATAAAAATAGCAATCGACGGCCCCGGCGGAGCGGGCAAGAGCACGCTCGCAAAGGCGGTAGCGGCCAAAATGGGCATCGTGTACGTTGACACGGGCGCTCTTTACAGAACCATAGGATATTACGTCAGACAGCACGACGTAGCCCCCGATGACACAGAGGGCGTTATTGCCTGTCTTGACGATATAAGGATCGAGGTAAAATACGAGGACGGCAAGCAGAACGTGTATCTCAACGGCGAAAATCCCGGTGATAAGATCCGTACGCCCGAGATGTCTATGTATGCCTCCAAGGTCTCTGCTATCCCGAAGGTCCGCGCGTTTTTGCTTGATACCCAGAGAGATATCGCAAAGAAAAACAGCGTTATAATGGACGGCAGAGATATAGGAACGGTTATTCTTCCCGATGCGGATCTCAAGATCTTTCTCACTGCTTCCGAGGAGTGCAGGGCAAAGCGCCGTTACGACGAGCTTATCGCTCGCGGACAGAACGTAAGGTTTGAGGACGTGCTCGCCGAGATGAATCAGAGAGACACTCAGGACAGCACAAGAGACGTTGCTCCCACCGCGGCGGCAGACGACGCGATACTTCTCGACAATACCGATATGACCTTTGAGCAGACGGTCGATAAGGTAATAGAGCTTGCTAACAATTGCAAATAAGAGTTGTTCCAAAATTCAAAAAAGGGGAATGTTTAATTGAGCAAGAAGGATAAAAACAAGGTCAAGCAGAAAAGCGGCTTTTTCAGCGTGATTTATTTTCTGCTTGCGTGGATAGTCGGTCTTATATTCAGAATAAAGGTCGTTGATCGGCAGAATGAGCCCGACGAGGGCGGCTTTGTGGTGTGTGCCAATCACATCTCGGCGACCGACCCGATAATGATATGCTATGCTTTCAAAAAGCACCAGATCAGATATATGGCAAAGAAGGAGCTTTTCAAGATACCGATACTTCGCGGATTTTTCAGAAGCCTCGGAGCTTTTCCCGTTGACAGAGGCGGAAATGACGTGGGCGCCATAAAGACGGCTATAAAAGAGGTATCCGAGGGCAGATGCGTCGGTATCTTCCCGCAGGGACACAGATATCCTGGCGAGGACCCGAGAGCTACCAAGACCAAAAACGGCGCGGCACTTATCGCGACTAAGGCAGAGGCTGATATTGTTCCCGCGTATATCTGGCGAAAGAATCGCGCGGGCGGCATTTTCCGCAGGACCTACGTTATAATAGGTGAAAAGATAGACTTTGTGAGCCTCGGATATCAGCCCGAGGAGAACGGCGAATATTCAAGAATAACCGACGTTATTTTTGACAAGGTCTGTACGCTCGGAGAGGAATTCTCTCCCGAGAAGTACAAGCAGGCTAAAAAGGCTGCGAAAAAAGCAAAAAAAGCAAAGAAGGCAAGCAAATGAGCGTTACGATCTCCAAGAACGCAGGCTTCTGCTTCGGCGTCAAGAGAGCGACCGACAGTCTGGAGCGCGCGATAAAGGATAATACGGACAACACCAGACTCTACACGCTCGGCGCGCTGATACATAACAACGTTTACAACGCACATCTTGAGAGCTGCGGGGTAGGGGTTACCGATATGGCGCGGGTGGCTGAGCTGGCAAAAAGCGCGACGGCGGCTTCACCCGTTAAGGTCTTCGTCAGAGCGCACGGAATTCCGAGAGAGGACGAGGCAAGGCTGACCGAGCTTTGCAAACAGAACGGATATTTTTCCTTTGAGGATTGCACCTGTCCGTTCGTGAAAAAAATACATAAGATCGCGGAGCAGCATTCTTCGCCCGATAATTTCTTTTTGCTTTTGGGTAGCCCCGAGCACCCCGAGGTCAAGGGGATCGTCAGCTATTTCGAATATGATAAGCAGGTGTTTTCGTCGTCAGAGCAGCTTACAGAGCTTTTTTCGGCGGGACTTGCAGACAGAATTGGAAATAAAAGGGTAATTTTTGCCGCTCAGACTACTCAAAATCTGCTCGAAGCAAAAAAAAGTCAAGAAATTTTAAAAAAACTATATACAAATCCATTTATTTTTGATACAATATGTAGTGTTACTGAATCTCGGCAGACAGAAGCCGAGAAATTGTCGCGCGAGTGCGACGTAATGGTCGTAATAGGCGGAAGCGAGAGCTCGAACACCGCAAAGCTTTACGACGTTTGCAAAAGAAATTGTCCGCATACCTTCCGGATCGAAAGACCCGAGGAGCTTGCGGTTAACAATTTAATATCGTTACCCCATACGAAAATGGGAATAGCGGCGGGTGCATCAACCCCGTCGGGTGTAATTTGGGAGGTATATAAAACCATGAGCGAAATCAAAGAAAATTTTGCCGAACTGCTTGATGCAACAGAAATCAAAACTTTAAATACAGGAGACACAGTGGTTGGAACGGTTACTTCGGTTACCGATGCAGAGCTTTACCTTGACCTTGGTGCGCAGGTTACCGGTCTTGTAAAGGCTGAGCAGATAACTGACGATCCGTCTGCAAAGCTTACCGAGATGTACAAGGTCGGCGACAAGATCGAAGCCTTTGTTATCAGAGTCAGCGACATTGAAGGCTTTGCAGAGCTTTCCAAGAAGCGCGTTGATTCTGACAAGAATTGGCAGAACATCGTTGCCGCTTGCGAGAACGGCGAGGTTCTCACCGGTAAGGTAGTTGAAGTTGTACGCGGCGGAGTTTCGGTACTCATCAACGCAAACCGCGTATTCGTTCCCGCGTCGCAGACCGGCGTTCCGAAGGACGAATCTCTCGAGGTCCTCAAGGGACAGGACGTTTCCTTGAAGATTATCGAGGTAAAGGGCAAGAAGGCTATCGGTTCTATCAAAGTCGTTGCAAGAGAAGAGCGCAAGGCTCGCGAGGCTGCTTTCTGGGCAGAGATCGAGGAGGGCAAGGTTTACACGGGTACCGTTAAGAGCCTTACCGCTTACGGCGCATTCGTAGATCTCGGCGGAGTTGACGGTATGGTACATAAGACCGAGCTTTCCTGGAAGCCTATCGCAACCCCTGCAAGCGTTGTTTCTGTCGGACAGGAGCTCACCGTATTCGTAAAGAGCTTCGACGCAGAGAAGAAGCGCATCTCTCTCGGATACAAGACCGAGGACACTAACCCCTGGACCATCTTCAGCGCTAACTACGCAGTAGGCGACGTTGTATCCGTAAAGATCGTAAATATGATGCCCTTTGGCGCATTCGCTGAGATCGTTGACGGTGTTGACGGACTTATCCACATTTCTCAGATATCTCTTGAAAAGATCGGCAAGCCTGCTGACGTTCTTGAGATCGGACAGGTAGTTGACGCAAAGATCGTTGCTATCGACGAGGAGAAGAGAAACGTAAGCCTTTCTATCCGTGTTCTTCTTGAGGAAGCACAGGCGGCACAGGAGGCTATGCCCGAGGAAGCAGCTGAGGAAGCTGCCACGGCAGTAGAAGAGTAAAAAACACAGAGGGCGGAGCATTAGCTGTCGCCCTCTTTTTCGGAGATAAATTATGAAAAAATGTTCTATAATAAAAAATACCGACGGGACGGCAAATCTTTCGGGTGAATACAGCGCATTGCTCAGCGAGCTTTCAGAAGCGGCAAGAGCAATGACCGAGGAGCTGATCATAGCTGCGGATCTGAAGGATGGAGAGATACTTGTCGTCGGTTGCTCGACGTCGGAGATCATCGGAGAAAGGATCGGCGGAGCTTCGGTCCCCGAGGTCGCAAATGCTGTTTTCGGCGGAATATTTGAGGCGGCAAAGAAAAAGGGAATTTTCCTTGCGGCGCAGTGCTGTGAGCATCTTAACAGAGCAATAATAGTAGAAGCGGAGTGCGCAGAAAAGTATGGCTTGGAGCCCGTTTGCGTGCGACCCGTGCCCAAGGCGGGCGGATCCTTTGCAACGGCTGCATACGAGACATTTGAAGCGCCCGTGGCTCTCGAGCATATACGTGCTCACGCAGGTATTGATATCGGAGACACCCTTATCGGTATGCATCTGAGAGAAGTGGCTGTTCCTCT
The DNA here is from genome assembly GCA_017536635.1 of Clostridia bacterium. Taxonomy (GTDB): domain Bacteria; phylum Bacillota; class Clostridia; order Oscillospirales; family CAG-272; genus HGM12713. The sequence goes on along the minus strand of JAFXHA010000055.1, from coordinate 19,640 downwards.
GCGCCTTTCGGTAAAGTCGCTCGGAGACGCAAGACTCGTCTTTGCGAAAACCCGACCGAAATATATCGGCGGCCCACGCGCTCAGTATTAAGAATAATCAATTTAGCGGATATTGTTGGGGGAGCACTATGAAGATAAAGGATAAAATAAATCTTGATGCGAAGGGGCTTGCCGAGCACGGACCTATCACGATAGTCGCCTTTGGAGACAGTATAACGCACGGATTCTTTCGCGGCTACGTCGATTACGACGCGGCTTACCCGAATCTGCTGCGCCGACGTATTCTTGAGGTGCGGGATTACGTTCCCGTAAACGTTATAAACGCGGGCATCGGCGGAACGACCGCGAGGGCGTCTCTTTCGCGTATGGAAAAGCAGGTGTTCGCGCATCTGCCCGATCTTGTTATCGTTTGCTTTGGGCTTAATGACGTAAACGGATCGTCGGAGAGCTATCTCGATTCGCTTCGCGCCATATTTTCCGAATGTCAGCGCCGAAACACCGACGTTATCTTTATGACACCGAATATGCTCAATACGCGCGTTGCCGAGGATACTCCCGCCCAATACGTCGATTACGCGGCAAAGACCGCTCAGATGCAAAACAGCGGAAGAATGGACGCGTATATTGAGAGTGCGGTGGCTCTTGCCGAGAGTATGGGCGTTGCAGTCTGCGATTGCTACGCAAAATGGAAAAAGCTTGCCGAGGAGCAGGATGTTACGATGCTTCTCGCGAACCGCATAAACCACCCTACCGAGCAGATGCACGCGCTTTTCGCAGATAGCCTTTTCGAGTGTATATTCGGCGACGGATTTTCAACGGATAAAAAGCTTGATAGCTCGATGTATAAGGAGAATTGATAATTCTTCCGGAATATATGCTGACCTATCCCACCGTGTTTGCCGTCGGAGACAAGACTTATTACGACCATTGTAACGGAATTTTGCGCTCGAACACCAATATGCATCGCTTGAAAAAGAAAGTAACCAAAGAAAACTTCCCACAAGATAGGACTTGTGGACACATCACTCGAAATAACGAATACAGTTATCGATAATTTATCAGTATCATAAGGTAAAAACCCGTCAGACACTACGTGCCGACGGGTTTTGATTGTATTAAGGATAACCGATATTTATTGTAGGGACCGACGTCCTCGGCGGTCCGTTTCGAGCGCGAATGTAACCTTAGGCTCCCTCTTGAGGGAGCTGTCGCCGAACGGCGACTGAAGGAGTTTGACACGCACTCCATAGACACGGACTCCTTCCGTCAACAGTTTCGCCAATAGCTCACTGTTGCCACCTCCCTCAAGAGGGAGGCTAAGATAAGTTGAGCGCAAATGCAATTTAGCCTTTCACAAAGGGCAAGGCTATTTTTGTTTTCGCATTTACACTATCATTTATTGACATAAACGGCTAAAAGGTGTATAATCAAATTAAGGAAAGAATGAACAGAGAGGGGGAAGCCGATGTATTTGCTTGAATATCCCGAATATATTGAAAAAATAACGGAGCGATTTGCGGCTGCGGGTGAGCAGGCGTTTATCGTTGGCGGATGCTTGCGTGATTCGATGCTCGGCAAAGCTCCCGACGATTTCGATATGGCGACCTCGGCTCTCCCCGAAAAAACTATGGAGATCTTTGCTGATCGACGCCTTATAACCAACGGCCTCAAGCACGGAACGGTAACGGTGATCATAGACTCGCATCCCGTTGAGATAACCACGTTCCGAGTGGATGGCGAATATTCGGATTCACGACATCCCGACAAGGTCAGATTTACCGCAAGGATAGAGGACGACCTCGCGCGCCGCGATTTTACGGTCAACGCGATGGCGTATAACCGCAGGACCGGCCTTGTGGATCCGTTCGGTGGCAGAGAGGATCTTGGAAAAGGAATTTTGCGCGCGGTAGGAGATCCGCTTCTTCGTTTTGATGAGGACGCTCTGCGCATAATGCGCGCGTTCAGGTTCTCGGCTCAGCTCGGATTTGAGATAGATGCTTCAACGCTTGAGGGCGCAGAAGCTAAAAAGGCAGGCCTTGCAAATATCGCGAGAGAGCGTATTGGCGTGGAGTTCGTAAAGCTAATCACCGCGCCCGCGCCCGATTCCGCCCTGAGAAAAATGTCAGCGCTTGGCATAATGCCATACGTTTGCGACGGATTGACTTTGAATGAAAACATACTTGAAAAGCTCGCCAAGATGCCACCCGATCCGTCGGCGCGACTTGGATTTCTGCTGTCGGCGACCGATACCGCCAAAGCGCGAGCGATACTTCGTGAGCTTCGGTTGTCCACAAAAATTTCAAGCGGCGCGCTCGCTATCATCGAGGGCTGCAGAATAAGCATCGGTAATATGTCCGAGGCAGGAAGATTTGCCTTGCGCTTCGGCTCGTCAGCCTGCGATGCGGCGCTCGCCTCGGAGCTTCTCGGTATCTCTCCGAACGGAGCAACCGAGCTTGTCGGCAAATGGCAGACGCTGCCGCACACGCTCGGCGATCTTACTATCGGCGGAGCCGACGTTATTGCTCTTGGCGCCGCGGGCAAGGAAATAGGCGAGATACTTAGCCGACTTCTCGACGCTGTCATATCCGCGCCCGAGCAGAATGAGCGAGAGATACTTATCTCGCTTGCCGAAAAAGAAATTCAAAAAATAAGAGAAAGAGAACGCGAATAAATGGGAATAATTGATATAAGAGAGCTTAAAAACACAACGGGCAAGCTGTTGGGCGTAGACTTTGGAGACGTGCGAACCGGAATCGCCGCCTGCGACACGTCGCGCTTTCTCGCGTCGGGAATAAGCGTGATAAGCCCCGGCGGAATCGAAAAAACGGCGCAGGCGATCGCTGAGATTGCCGCAGAGCAAAAGGTTTGCGCGATAGTTATCGGACTGCCCGTTAATATGGACGGCTCGGAGGGCTCGCGCGCGCAGAGATGTCGAAAGCTCGCCGCTCTCATCGGCGAGATATCGGATATCCCCACGCTGCTTTTTGACGAGCGAATGACCACGATGACGGCAGCGCGTTATCTCAACGAGACTAATACGCGCGGTAAAAAACGTAAGCAGGTGATCGACGCGCTCTCCGCGCAGATAATCCTGCAAAACTGTCTTGACAGATTGAAAAATCTTTGAGGTAAGCTATGACTAAGAAAAAATTGCCCGCAAGTAACTGCGAGAGCTGCGAATTTTACGATTACGACGAGGACTTTGAGGCGTACGTATGCACAAAGAATCTTGATCAGGACGACCTCGTACGCTTTATCCACGGTGATACCGCGCGTTGTCCGTATTACAGGTTTTTTGACGAGTATAAGAGCATCGTTCATAAGCAGATATGATCTATTCCAAAGAAACTTTTTGGAAAAAGTTTCTCTGGACTCTTCAAAAACTTTGAAGATACTTTAAAGAACAAAGGCGGGAGTACCAAGGCGCTCCCCTACCGAGATAGGCGTGAGATTACGGATATCTAACGTAGGGGCGTTCTGTGAACGCCCGAATCACGTTACGTATCCATTATAATATTAAACGATCAAAAGGAGAAACTGTATGGCAGCGTTAATAGATTATCTTGCGTGGCGCGGCGATCTGGAGTTTTGCGCCGTGCCGCCAAACGAGGTTGACAGTCTGATATTTTCTCAAATTATATATATTGATTTCGACAGTATTCTGCCCGACGGCGAGAATACTCGCCCGATCAGCCTTCTCGCCGCGATGAAGGCGTATCTCAAGGCGCGCAGAGGTCAAAAGGGCGCAAAGCTCGGCGCGCTTATCCCCAAGGAGATAATACTGCTTGCCACACACGCGGCAAAGTCAAAACGCTTTGGCTCGCTTTACATCAGTAATTTCATAAATAAGATAAACGAGGAGGATCAATCGCAGTTCTGCGCGATGACCTTCGATCTCGGCGGCGCAAAATATATCGTTTTCAGAGGGACCGACGACACGCTTGTTGGCTGGAAGGAAAGCTTCAATATGAGCTTTATGCATCCGATCCCCGCGCAAAAAGCAGCGCTCGAATACGTTAAGCGTGTCTGCGAGGGATATGACGGCGACATCTATATCGGCGGACACAGCAAGGGCGGAAACCTCGCCGTTTTCTCGGCGGTTGAGGCACCTGAATCAATAAAGCGCCATATCAAAGCGGTCTACAACAACGACGGCCCCGGATTTACGCGTGAGTTTATAGAGAGCCAAAAATATCTTGAAATAAAGGACAGATTGCAGACCTTCGTCCCCGAATCCTCGGTCGTGGGTATGCTGCTTGAGCACGAGGAGTCCTACGTGGTGGTAAAAAGCACGCAAAGTGGTATTTTTCAGCACAACGGTCTTTCGTGGGAGGTAATGGGGGGCGAGTTTATTCATCTGGACACGGTCGCAAAGGAAAGCAAGAGGATCGACGTCGATCTGAAGCGTTGGCTCTCAACGATGAGCAACGAGGAAAGAAAGACCGTTCTCGACACGATATACGAGATACTCATATCGACCGATGCAAAGACGCTCTCCGACCTGACATCCGACAAATTAAAGCTTGTCAAGGCTTGGGGCTCGCTTGACGACGAATCTAAGGCGCTTATCAAGCGATGCGTCAAGGCGCTCATAAGCGTGAGAAAGGACAAGGCTGAGCCGACGCCGTCCGATGCATCTGACACACGGCAAAACGAAGCTGACGCAAAGGTGGAAAAGCTGAAAAACGATAAAAAGCTCACGCTTTCAAAGCCCAAAAATAAAATTAAAAAGTAAAAATCAGATCATCATTGACATTTTTCGACAGTTATGATAAAATTAAATATAGCTTGTAAAGCTTATTTAATTAAAATCAATCGGAGTACACCGCATAATGAAGAATTTTGATATTTCAAGTCTCATAGTTTCAAAAATATACGACGTTTACGACTATTCGCTCGAGGCAGATACCGAGGCGAAGTCTACCGCAAGCCATTCCTTGCTGATAATCAAAAAGGGAGGGCGTTCTGCCTACACCGCAGGCGGTAAAACCCTGTACGCCGACCTTGAAAGCATCGTATTTATTCCGAAGGATACCGAATATTCACTGTACGTCGAGGCACGCGGCAAATGTACCGTCATAGAGTTCGATGCTCTGCCCGATGCAAAGGCGTCCTTCTGCTCCTTCTACTTCGGCGGAGAGCGCGAAATATTTACGACGCTCAAAAATCTTCTGCTTTTCTGGAAGCTCAAGGGCCCCGCATACCATTCCAAGTGCCTTTCCGAGCTTTACAGCCTCTTTACACAGATATTTACCGTGCACTCGCAGACCTATTCGCTTGCAGGCAAGTACGGCCTCATTCACCGCTCGGTGAAATTTATTGAGGCTAACTATCACAGACAGGATCTCTATACGCCTATGCTTGCCGAAATGTCGGGCATCGGTGAGACCTATTACAGAAATATCTTTTTGTCGGTGTTCTCTATGCCGCCCGCAAAATACATTCAGCTCTACCGCGTTGAAAAGGCAAAGGAGCGTCTCGTCAATTCCTCGGATTCCATCGAGGAGATCGCGGTTGCGGTCGGATTTGCAAATTCCTCGTATTTTTGCAAGGTGTTTAAATCCGCGGTCGGTCTTACACCGTCCGAATTTGCCGAAAAGAGTAAAACTATTGGATAATAAATATCAATCGCGAGGAAATAAGTTACATTTGAGCTTAGTAGGGGAGGATAATATCCTCCCCTACAATAAAATCTTGGTAGTTCTATGTATAAGGAGAATTGATAATGCTTCCGGAATATATGCTGACCTATCCCACCGTGTTTGCTGTGGGAGACAAATACAACATTTTCGTGCCCTTTTCCGATGAGGTGATAATGTGGGTGAGAGTGGGAGACAGGACGTATTACGACCATTGTAACGGAATTTTGCGCTCTAACACAAATATGCACCGCGTCGAGCTTCCTATGACGGTGCTGGACGAAGCAAAGGCGTATACCGTAGTGTATAAAAAGATGATAGAGCGCAAGCCCTATTTTCCGACCAGCGAGCCCGAAAGAGAATTTCGCGTGGAGTTCAGACCCGTGAAAAACGAGGGCGAGATAAATATTTATCAGGTCGCCGATGCGCATAACCTCGTCGATGAGCCGATCGCGGCAGGACAGTTCTTCGGAGATAGACTTGATCTGCTCGTGCTGAACGGCGATATCCCGAACCATAGCGGAGATATAAAGAATTTCAACGCGATATGCGAGATCGCATCGGGCATTACGCACGGAGCGTGTCCCGCCGTGTTTGCGAGAGGTAATTACGACACGCGCGGAATTCACGCTGAGGATATGCCGAATTATATTCCCACCCAAAACGGCAGAACCTATTATACCTTCCGCGTCGGCTGCGTCTGGGGAATCTTACTTGATTGCGGCGAGGATAAGCGCGATACGAACGAGGCATACGGCGGAACGATATGCTTTCATCAGTTCCGCGAGGAAGAGACCGAGTTTATAAGGGACGTCATCGCTCGCGCCGATAGAGAATATGATGCCGAGGGCGTAAAATATAAGCTCGTTATATCGCATATAGGCTTTGCTCATATGGCTAAATTTCCGTTCGATATCGAGCGCGAGATATATAGCGAGTGGACAAGACTTATGCGGGAGAACGTAAAGCCCGATCTTATGCTTCACGGACATTACCATCAAACCTTTATCTCACCCGTAGGCTCGGATTTTGACGACCTCGGTCAGCCCTGCACGGCGATCATCGGATCAAAGCCGATAAATCCCAAGGCGAGCGAGGGCAGGGGATTCATAGGGTGCGCGATCACTCTTCGCCCCGACGGAAAAAAGAGAGTCGTGTTTAACGACGATAAGGGAAAGATCATTGAGGACAGCGTTATAGATTAAGAAAAAAGGGGCAATTTTGCCCCTTTTTCAATATTTTTCTCAAAAAATAAAATTTTTTTAAAATCCTATTGATTTTTCAAAATCTTTGTGATATAATATTACAGTCGCTTGGAGAGATGGCTGAGCTGGTCTAAGGCGCACGACTGGAAATCGTGTGAACGCTAATACCGTTCCGTGAGTTCGAATCTCACTCTCTCCGCCATAAAAACAAGGAGTAGCCCAATAGGGCTGCTCCTTATTTTTATCCCGAAAGACTTTGCGATTCAGAACTCCATAAATTGCCGAAGGCAATTTGTTGAGCTTGCGCCGTGAAATTTGTAATAGACACTTGTCTTTGCGCGCAAGCCGAGTTCTGAATCTCACTCTCTCCCTGGGCGGCGCGAATACCTCACTCTCAAAAATAAAAAAACGCAAAGGCAGCCCAATAGAGCTGCTCCTTGTTTTTATCCCGAAAGACTTTGCGATTCAGAACTCCATAAATTGCCGAAGGCAATTTGTTGAGCTTGCGCCGTGAAATTTGTAATAGACACTTGTCTTTGCGCGCAAGCCGAGTTCTGAATCTCACTCTCTCCCTGGTCGGCGCGAATACCTCACTCGATCGATCGGATGAGAGCTTGATTTGTTTTACATCGGTTGACATTTCTATTTGTCTGTGATAAAATATATAAAAACTCACATAAAAACCGAAAGCGGAAGAAAATACATCTATGACAACCATTTCTGACAAAATTTTTGACGCCGAGAGGGCGCTCTACGGGAGCGACGGCGTTCATCTGAAAAACTGCAAATTCGACGGAGAGGCGGACGGCGAGAGCGCGCTCAAGGAGAGCCGAAGCATTATCGCCGAGGACTGCTATTTCAATCTCCGATATCCCTTCTGGCACGACGATCGCATTCATCTTGAGCGCTGTGAGATGACCGAGCTTTGCCGCGCGGCGCTTTGGTATTCGAGCGACGTATCGATCAAGGATTCAATTCTTCACGGCATAAAGGCGCTCAGGGAATGTCGGGGCGTCAGCATTGAGGGCTGCGACGTCTCCTCGCTTGAATTCGGCTGGTTTTCAAGCGGCATTACGATGAAGGACAGCTCTGCATCGGGCGAATATTTTATGCTTCGCGCCTCGGATCTTTCCTTCTCAAATGTAGAGCTTCACGGAAAATATTCGTTTCAGTACGTAACCGATGCTCTCATCGAGGACTGCTATCTTGACACAAAGGACGCATTCTGGCACGCGAAAAACGTTACGGTGCGAAACAGCGTGGTGAAGGGCGAGTATCTCGGCTGGTATTCCGACGGTCTCACGCTTGAAAACTGCACTATAATCGGCACTCAGCCGCTTTGCTACTGCAAAAATCTGAGCCTCATCAACTGCAGGACCGAGGGCTGCGACCTCGCGTTTGAGCGCAGTGAGGTCGAGGCGGACATCCGCTCCGACGTGCTGAGCATCAAGAACGTTCTTTGCGGGTGCGTAACCGTTGATTCGGTGGGCGAGATAATAACCGACGAGCCCTCGGCGCGAGGCGTTGTTGTAATTCGCTCGAAAGAGAGTGCATCGGTATGACAAAAAACAAAAAAATGGGCGCCTCGCGCGCCCTTATTCCGACGATATTTGCGCTTGCGTGGCCCACGATGCTGGAGCAGCTTATGCAGACGGCGGTGCAATATATCGACGTTGCGATGGTCGGAACGCTCGGCACCGAGGCAACGGCGGCGGTCGGATCAACGACGACGGTCAACTGGCTGATCGGCAGCACGGTATCCGCGATAAGCGTGGGATTTCTTGCCTTCGTATCACAGGCGATGGGTGCGGGCGAGCGCGAAAAAGTAAAAAGAGCATCCTCTCAGGCGGTGCTCGCGGTGATCATTTGCGGCATATTTTTTACCGCGCTCACGCTGATTTTGAGCCCCTACGTGCCCGTGTGGATGCAGGTCGACGAAAAGATCTGCTCTCTTGCGTCTAAATATTTCTTCATTTTATATACTCCGATGCTTTTCAGGTGCGCGAGTATTATATTCGGCACGCTCTTTCGGGCATCGGGAGACACGAAAACGCCTATGCTTGTCGGCATAGCGGTGAATCTGACGAACGTCATTCTGAACTTTTTTATGATATATCCGACGCGCGAGGTCGAGATATTCTCGGCACGCATCACGATCGTGGGCGCGGGGCTTGGTGTTATCGGCGCGGCGATGGCGAGCGCGATATCCTTTGCGGTCGGTGGAATAATCATATCCGTAGCGCTATGGCGAAGCGCTGAGCTCTCGCCGAGGGGATATTCGATCCGTCCCGACAGAGAGGTGCTCGGCAGGTGTCTGAGGGTTGCCGCGCCTAACGCACTTCAGCGCTTTGGGACTTCGCTTGGATACGTGGCGTTTGCGGCGATGGTCAACTCACTCGGCGATATATCCACGGCGGCGCATACGATAGCTAACACGGTGGAATCGGCATTCTACATTCCCGGCTACGGAATGCAGACCGCGGCAGCGACACTCGCGGGCAACGCATACGGTGCGCGCGACGCAAAGAAGCTTCGCGAGCTGTCCCGCACGATCCTGCTTATTGAGGTAATGCTGATGATAATTTCGGGCGGCTTGCTGTTTGTTTTCGCGCCGAATATGATGACGCTCTTTTCAAAGGATACCGAGGTCATCGAGCTTGGCACAAAGGTTTTGCGGATGGTGGCGCTCTCCGAGCCGTTCTACGGAGTATCGATCATTATTGAGGGAATGATGCAGGGCCTTGGCAAAACGAGTATGCCCTTTGTTACCAACGTTATAGGAATGTGGGGAATACGCATTGTCGGAACCTTTATCTGTATAAATATTTATTCGCTCGGTCTCGTTTCGGCTTGGGCGTGTATGATACTTCACAATCTTATGCTCTTTGCGGTGTTCAGTACCTATTTTGCGATGGGCAGATGGGATCCGATGAGAAAAAAGAAAAAAGAAAACACGGTTGCATAGCAACCGTGTTTTTTGTTTTATTCATTCACTTTTACAAGACTTTTGAAATACTGTTTAAAGGTTATACCCGCTGCTTTGTTTTCCTTTACTGTGATCACGAGCGACCTTATCGTATCTATAACGGCGTAGACGGAAAGGATCGCCGCGCAGAAATAGAGAACGATTCCGTTATTTGTGATGACCGAATTGAGTCTCCAGGGGATAAATATAAAGGGAATTATCATTATAGCGAAATAAAACCAATCGCTCTTGCATCTCGGCTTATCGTGGCAAAGGAATACGAGCGGAATGAGCATAAAGCTCCACGCGTAAAGCGAGGTGAGCGAGGGAATGCAGATTATCGCAAGAACACCAAGCGCGTAAGCTCTCCATTTGGATTTGAGAACGAAGGGCGCGATAACGAAGCACAGGCAAACGATAACCGCCCACAGCCACATAACAGGCGTCATAAAGTCGACGTTTACGTACTCAATTCCGAAGAATCCGAGCAGGTGCGAGAAAATATTTCCGCTTGAGCCCGATGATGAGAAGCTCATAATGTTCTCCGCAACGAGCTTAAACACCTTAAATCCGCCGAATGCAAACGAGGGGAGAACGACTATCAGGATTCCGTAGATAGCGCAGCGGAGTGCTTCCTTGAAGCGCTTGTCCTTAATAAGAAACCATCCGAAGATTACGGGATAGAGCTTGAGTGAAAAGGCAAATGCGAGAGCGATGATGCCTGCTTCGCGCGCGACCTTGCTTTCGCTGTTGTAGGTGAAGGCGTAAATCATAAGCGAGACCAGGCAGAACATCAGGATGTTTCCGCGCTCGATCATATAAAGAACGGGAACGTTGAATAGGGCAAAGCCCGCGAAGAACGACGCAAGCGTTTTGCCGTGAGCATCCATCTGACTCTTGATGAGCGCATAGAGGATAACAGCGAAGATCATCACGATGATGATTATCATCATAAAGGGCGAGGCATATCTTACCCAGGTATAGCGATCGCCGAACTCGGTGGAGTTATAGACGTTGGGCGTAAATCTCGATAAAATAAGGAAAATGAGATTTGCCATAGGCGGATAGATAACGCCGCTTTCGGTATAAACCGTATCGACGTTTGACGCATCTCTTATGGAATTAAGGAAATCCATAAAGAAGTCCTGAGAATCTCTGAAGAATATATGGAGATAAAATCCGTTTCCGAGTATAGCGTATATTGTAAAATAAACGATTGCCGACAAAGCCATCAGCGAAACGAAGATGTTTGCGGGTGTGAGGCGTCGGGGCAGGGTCTTAAAGAAATTTTTTATTTTTTCCGACATACGAAGCTCCTTACGATATGTTAGAGTATGTAAAAGTTTATAGAACGCAATTATACGAATACATTATAACACAACATTTTTAAATATTCAAGCATAATATTTACAAAAATGCGAATAAATGCTATAATTATAATACAATGTAGGCATAGGAGAGAAAGGTTCTTGTGAAAAGAAAGGAATTAAGTATATATATTCATATCCCGTTTTGCAAGCGAAAATGCAATTATTGCGATTTTTGCTCCTTTACCGACGGCACCGAGGAGCTTCATTCGCGTTACGTCGGGCGCATTTGCGAGGAGATTCGGAGCGCATCGGTGAGCGCGCAAGGATATGCTGTCAAGACGGTGTATTTTGGGGGCGGCACGCCGAGCCTGCTCGACGCCTCTCTTTTTGAAAGGGTGCTAAGTGCCCTGAGAGAGAGCTTTTGCGTGGACGAAGCCGCCGAGATAACGCTTGAGTGCAATCCCGCAACGGCGCGAGAGGGATTTTTTGAGAAGCTGCGCGCCATCGGTGTGAACCGATTGAGCATCGGCTTGCAGAGCGCCGACGATACCGAGCTTGCAGCTCTCGGAAGGCTCCACAGCTATGCGGATTTTGAGCATACCTATTTCGTGGCGCGGAGCGCGGGCTTTGACAATATCAGCGTCGATCTTATGTACGGTCTGCCCGACCAGACGCTTGACGGTTTTAAATATTCGCTCGAAAAGGTCGTCTCTCTTGCGCCCGAGCATATTTCCTCATATCTGCTCAAGATCGAGGAAGGCACGGCTTTTTGGAAAAGAGCAAGCGAGCTGAGACTTCCCGACGAGGATACACAGCTTCAGATGTATCGGATGATGACGAATTATCTTTGCGAAAAGGGGTATTATAAATACGAGGTCTCGAATTTTGCCCGCGAGGGCTTTGAGTCAAGGCACAACGTGGGATATTGGACCGGCAGGGAGTATCTCGGCTTCGGAGTCGCGGCGTATTCATTTTTCAAAGGTGAGCGCTTTGGCAATTCGCGCGATATTGACGCTTTTCTTTCGGGCAAGGATATCACCGAGGAGCGCGAAAGCATTGGCGCGGAAGACGCGGCGTTTGAATTTGTTATGCTCGGAATGCGAATGGGAGAGGGAATTAGCCTTTCCGAATATGAGAGACGCTTTAGCAGAAGCTTTGAGCGCGATTTCCCGAGTGCCGAGCGCTTTGAGGAATATGGGCTTTTGAGGCGAGAGGGCGATAGGCTGTCCTTTACCGACGAGGGCTTTTTTGTGAGCAATACGGTTCTTGCCGAATTTCTTTCGGATTTTTCAAAAGCTGTTGACACGGACGGCAAAATGTTATAAAATATTATTAAAGAAATTAAACATAAGGAGAACACGAAATGGAAGAAAAGGAATATGAAAGTGCGGTATTTACACTTACCGACGAAGAAGGCAACGAAATAGATTTTGAAATAATCGACAAGTGCGAGAAGAACGGCGAGACCTACTTTGCTATGATCCCGATCGACGCTGAGGAGATTACCGACGGCGACGACGATATCTGCGAGTACGTTATACTCAAGCTGGCAAAGGACGGCGACGAGGATATTCTCGTTACTGTTGACGACGAGGATGAGCTCGACGATATCGCTGACTATTTCGACGATCGCTTCACTCAGGAGATCGATTACGATAACTGATTGTACGCAGGAATTTTCCTGCGGTGTGCGTGATGATCGAGTATAAAGAACCACAGAATTTAAAAGGAGCCCGAAAAAATTTCAAAGTGGTTTGCAGACCTCCCTCTTATTCGTATCGATTGACTTGTCTCGACGTTTAAGCAGGACGCTGGGAGCAGTAAAGCGGAGATAGGGCACCGCCTTGCACATGCAGGGTTCCTCTAACTTGATTACACGGCATTCGCGGGGTTAAAAAATAAAAACGGTTGCAGATCTTCTGCAACCGTTTTTATTTGATTTAAAGTCATCATTAAAGGTTAGAAGCGACAATATAGAGAACTACTACCAATATAACGAAAACGAACGAGAGAATGGTGGTGATTCTCGAAAGCATCTTGTCTCTGGTCTTGCTATGACCCTTAGCGAAGAAGGTCTCCGCAGCACCTGCGATCGATCCCGAAAGTCTCTTATCCTTACCGGACTGGAGAAGAACGAGAGCGACTACGGCAACGGCAATAACAAGAGTGATTATTCCTAAAACGATTTCCAATGCGCCCATTATATTTTACCTCCGAAAATATTTCAAATCAAAATCATACCGACAAACAGCGTTTTGACGATATTAAGACAGATTAACAGTAGTATTTTATCACAAACAAAACCAAAAATCAATAGCTTTTTTAAATTTATTGATAAATTTCCAAAAGAAAAGCGCGATTTTTAATATTTTCCTTGACAAAAGAGGGGAGTATGTGTATAATAATTTGAGAATGATTCTCAAATTGGAGGAGTTATGGCTGAATATATTACAGAGCAAAAGACTTTGCTGCTCAATTTTTTGCGTGAGCACGGGGACAGCTCGTATACGATAGACGAAATAATGGAAAAAATGAGTGAGCTGGGAGAGGGAACACTTCCCGGAAAGAGCACGCTTTACCGACTTATGAACCGTCTTTGCGACGAAGGCAAGGTGAAGAAATTCGCCCGAGAGGGCTCGCGCGGCTTTGCATATCAGGCGTTTATCGGTGAGCACTGCTCGACACATCTGCATATGAAATGCGTCAGCTGCGGCAAGCTCTTGCATCTCGGACACGAGATATCCGACGAGCTTCTTGACAGAATAAAGAGTGTGAGTGATTTTTCGGTCAGCGAGAGCGACACGGTTCTTTTTGGAAGCTGTGCCGATTGCAGATTCGGAGGAAAGAATGATTAAAAAAAATAAAATAAAAAGAATTCTCTGCTTTGTGCTTGCACTTTCCCTTTTGCTTCTTGTGTCCTGCTCGGGCGAGGGAGAAAAAAGCGACAAGTCGGACAGGATAAAAATAATTTGCACGATCTATCCGCAATACGATTGGGTGAAAAATATTGTAGGAGATAGCGAGGGCGTCGAGGTCAGCCTGCTCGTCGAGGGCGGTGTGGACGTGCATAGCTATCAGCCGTCGGTTGAGGACGTGGTAGATATCAAAACGAGCGACGCCGTAATTCTTGTCGGAGGCGAATCGGACGCATGGGTGTTTGAAGCGATCGAGGACTCGCAGAGCGAGGCGATCACTCTGATGGAGATCGACGATATGATCCTTCGCGGAGTATCGGACGAGTGTATCGCATCCGATCACGATCATGACCATGACCACGGTCATTATCACGATAACGTTCTTGATGAGCACATTTGGCTTTCGCTTGCAAACGCCAAGGTCGCCTGCAAAACCATCTGCGGATGGCTTTGCGCAAGGGACGGCGAGAGAGCTGAGCTTTACAAGGCGAATACCGATAAATATATTTTAAAGCTTGAGGCGCTTGAGGAAAGATTTGAGTCTCTATCTGTTGGTCTGCATAATCCCGTAATTTTTGCCGACAGATTTCCGTTCGTTTATATGCTTGAGGATTACGGTATCTCATATTTTGCGGCGTTCGAGGGCTGCTCGGCAGATACCGAGGCGGATTTTGAAACGGTAAAGAGGCTGGCGGATAAGATCTCGGAATATGAAAGCAAGTATGTAGCGGTATGTGAGACGTCGGATAAAAAGCTTGCCAAAAGCGTAATGGATGCGGCAGGTGCCGAGTGTGGTATAGTCGTTTTCGATTCGCTGCAATCGGTAACAAAGGCGCAGATAGAGGATGGATACAGTTATATAGATGCGATGCGCGAAAATTTTAATTCTTTGGCGAAGATAATAAAATGACGGAAGGAAAGAATATGGTACAGATAAAGTGCAACGACGTGTCGCTCGGATACGACGGCAAAAACATAGTCGAGCATCTTGATTTTGAAATAGAGAGCGGAGATTTTCTGTGCATCGTTGGTGATAACGGATCGGGAAAGACCACGCTTATGAAGGCGCTTCTCGGACTTAAAAAGGTCTCGTCGGGAAGTATTGATTTTGCAGACAGAGCGACGGGCAGGAGACTCGGATATCTGCCGCAGCAATCGGAGGAGAGGAGCGAATTTCCCGCAACCGTTGAGGAGGTCGTGCTCTCGGGACTTGTCGGCTCGCTCGGCGCGAAATGCTTCTTCAGCCGCTCGGGCAGAAAGACCGCAAGGGAAAATTTATATCGACTCGGAATATCTGATCTTGCAAAAAAGCCGTTTAGTAAGCTTTCGGGCGGACAGCGCCAGAGAGCTTTACTTGCGAGAGCGCTTTGCGCGGTAGAGGATATGATCCTTCTCGACGAGCCGGTCTCGGGTCTTGATCCTGCGGCAACTGAGGATATGTACGAGCTTATTTGCGAGCTCAATAAAAATCACGGTGTTACGGTAATTATGATAACTCACGATATCGATGCGGCTGTAAGGTACGCAAACAAGGTGCTTTATATAGGCAAGGAGCCCAGCTTCTTTACAAGCGTGGACGAGTACGTCGCAAGCCCCGTATTTCCCGCGCGCAAGGAGGCGTAAAGATGGCTGATATGTTTGCAAAAATAGTGGATTATTTCTCTTACGATTTCGTAAGGTACGCAATGATAGTAGGCATTCTCGTCTCGGTCTGTGCGGCGCTTTTCGGAGTTATTCTGGTGCTTAAAAGATTTTCATTTATCGGCGACGGACTTTCACACGTGGCGTTCGGCGCGATGGCTATCGCCGCGGTAGCGGGAGTATCGGATAAAATGGTGATCATAATGCCTGTAACCATACTTACCGCGATCCTTTTGCTCGGAGCAGGGAAGAACGCTAAGGTCAAGGGAGAGAGCTCGGTTGCGATGGTGTCGGTAGGCGCTATGGCGCTCGGATATCTTGTAATGAGCGCATTTTCATCATCCTCGAACGTTGCGGGTGATGTGTGCGGCTCGCTGTTTGGCTCATTTTCTATACTCACGCTGACGAAAGCGGATATGATCCTTTGTATTTCGATATCTGCTATCGTGCTTGTCTTTTTTGTTCTCGCGTATAACAGAATGTTTGCCGTTACCTTTGACGAGGATTTTTCCAAAGCAACGGGCGTTCGCGCCGCATTGAACAATCTCGTTATTGCGGTTATCACCGCTGTGATCATAGTGCTCGCTCAACGGCTCGTCGGTTCACTGCTCGTTTCGGCATTGCTTATTTTTCCCGCGCTCTCCGCAATGCGTGTTGCGCGAAGCTTTCGCTCGACGGTCATCGTCTCGGTGATCATTTCGGTGGCGTGCTCGTCATTTGGAATACTTGCGTCGATACTGCTTTCAACGCCCGTAGGACCTACCGTCGTGTGCGCTGATATTATTGCGTTCGGAATTTGCTTTGCAGCAGGGAAGATCTTAAAAAGATAAAAAGATAAAAACATAAAAAGGTAAAAGGGTTGCGCCTGGCGCAACCCTTTTTGTCAGTCTTTTTCGCCTACGGAGTAAAATCTTTCTCTTGCTCTGAAAAGCAGAGTTACACACCATATGCCCGCGAGAGCGACGAGAGTATAAACTATGCGGCTTCCCAGCGCATCCTGACCGCCGAAGATCCACGCGACCGTATCGAATTGGAATATTCCGATTCCGCCCCAGTTAAGAGCGCCTACGATCGTGAGGATCAGGGCAATTCTATCCATAATCATTTTAATAATCCTCCTTTGAACGGCGTATATATCCGTTCAAAATTAGTTTTTACATAATAATGAATTTTAAAGCAGATAGTTTTTGGAAAATTAAAATATTAAACAAGGTCTTGATTTTATCGCTCGTATAAGGTAAAATAAGTGTAACATCAGATGTCTGATACTGCACACAGTAAAAAGGAGAAAAAACAATGAGTAAGGTTGTATGGAAGGGCGGAGCTCTCTCGGCGCCGTTGCCGCCCGTTATGGTCACCTGCTCCGACGGAGAAAAGGATAACATAATAACTATTGCTTGGACGGGTATCGTCAATACGGTGCCACCGAAAACCTATATTTCTGTAAGACCGAGCAGACATTCGTACGATATGATAAAGAACAGCGGAGAGTTTGCGATAAATCTTACTCCCGCGCCGCTTATAAAATCCGCGGATTACTGCGGAATATACACCGGCTCAAAGGTGGATAAGTTTGAAAAGTGCGGATTAACCAAAACAGCAGCCTCGCAGATAGGCGCTCCGCTTATTGAGGAATGTCCACTGGCGCTTGAGTGTCGCGTGACAGATATTATTCCGCTCGGATCACATCATATGTTCCTTGCCGATATCGTGGCGGTGGACGTTGACGAGAGCCTTCTCGGCGGCGACGGCAAGCTCCACCTCGAGAAAGCGGGCCTTGCGGCGTTTGCACACGGCGAGTATTTCGAGCTTGGCAAGAAGATCGGAAATTTCGGTTTTTCTGTCAAAAAGAAGAAAAAGAATTATAACAAAAATAAATAAAGAAAGAAGAGAGAGCGAAACGGCGTATATATCCGTTCAAAATTAGTTTTAGCAGATTATTTGATTTTAAAGCTGATAGCTTTTGGAATATTTAAATTTTTAGAAATAAATAATAGACTTCTTCGATGGGGAAGGCTAATTTACATTTGCGCTCAACACGGGAGCACCAAGGCGCTCCCTACCGAGATATTATCGACATTATATTTATCTAACGTAGGGGCGAACTGCGTTCGCCCGTTCAAAATGCGTGTGGTCTTTTAAAAACGGGCGAACGACACCGCAACTTCGTTGCTTGCTAAGATTGCAAGCAATCTTGAGTTCGCCCCTACGATAAAAACACGATTATCCATAATAAAATCAAAACCCGTCGGAGAGTAGCGTCCGACGGGTTTTTACCTTATGATGCTGATAAATTACCGATAACGATGCACGTTATTTCGAGTGATGTGTCCACAAGTCCTATCTTGTGGAAGTTTTCTTTTGGTTACTTTTCTTTTTCAAAAGAAAAGTAACAATAAAAACCCCAAATCTTATTCCCCGTAGGATGCGTCGATCTTGAGAGTTTCGAGAGCCTTCTCGTCGAAGTATTCAAGGGGGTTGACCGAGAGATCGGCTACCGTCATTTCGAAGTGGAGATGGGGCTCCTCGGCGACCTCGACCATAGCGCTCTCGCCGACCGTTGCGATCATCTGTCCTGCGCGCACGGAAGTTCCTTCGGCGATTCCGTCGGGAAGGTCAGCGGCGAGATTTTTGTAGATAGTGTAGCAATCACCGCTATGCTTGACGGCGATACAGTTGCCCATAAGGGGGTCTTCCCAGATCTTGTCCACCTTGCCGTCGGCTGCGGCGTATACGGGAGAAGCCTCATCGGTAACGATATCGATACCGAGGTGGACACGGTAGTCCTTCATAGTGTTTGAAAAGACCTGGAGCGAGGGATCGTGCTTTTTGGAGATCACGCCGCTGACGGGAAGCACGAAAGAGGGAAGCTTATTTTCGACCTGCGAGGAATTGTTGTTGCCCGCGGGCGCCTTGGTATCCTCGGTTTCGGGCTCGGTGGTCTCGGTGGTGTTGGGCTTTGTTTCTTCGGGAAGCTTTGTTGTGGTGGAATCGGTGGTTTCGGGGAGCTCGACCTGGTTTTTCTTAGCGCGATTGGTTGCTACCGCGACCGAAACAACGATTATGACTGCGACGAGCAGCATACAGGTGCCGACGACCGCACCGCGATTCACCTTCATGTTTTTAAGCTTTTCGCTAAAGCTCGGCTTGTTAGATTCTGACATAATATAACTCCTTTGCGTTGTTTTCATTTGTCTTGTGATTATATTTTTGCCACGCAAAAGAGGGATTATTCAGTTTTAAATGGGTTTTGAAAAAAATATGCGTAATTGAAAAATTGAAACAAAATTTGCATATAAAAAATAATTAGAAATAAATGCTTGACAAAACGCCGATGCTGTGGTAAAATAGGAATGCTTGATTTGCGAGAGCAGATCGGAGCGGTCAAAATTTGACGAGCGAGAGCGAGTAACAAATTTTGGACACCGCAACAGGACATAACGGGGCTTCCCGCAAAAACAAAATTAAATATGTACAGTATGCATCAAAGAGAGATATATCGCCTACGGCGATGATTCGCTAACTCTTCGTCTGGTGAGCAAGCTCCCCGACCTCCGAGTTGCGAATGCGAAGTGGATTCAATGAGCAAAGCTCATTGAGCCTCGTCTCATCAAGCTCCATAATTGTGATGCACACTTGTGCATCACAATTATGGAGAGATATCGAAGTGGTCATAACGGGGCTGACTCGAAAGCGGCTCACAATCGTCACTAAATCTTCTCCACAAACCCTTGAAACACTTCACTTTTTCGGGATTTTAAGTGCAGAAATTTCAGAGGTTGGTAGACAGTTTTCTATCAAAATTCCAAACCAAAATTTAATACGGAGAGATATCGAAGTGGTCATAACGGGGCTGACTCGAAATCAGTTTGTGCGCAAGCACACGAGGGTTCGAATCCCTCTCTCTCCGCCAAACGCGGCTAAGTCCGCATCTTAAGCCGCAAGGAAATCCTTGCGGCTTTAAC
>JAFXHA010000054.1 GCA_017536635.1 Clostridia bacterium | reverse complement strand
CGTTATTTCGGGTGGTATGTCCGCTGTGTTTTATCCAGCGGGAAGTTTCTTTGGTTACTTTCTTTTCAAAGAAAGTAACTCGCGTCCCCCGCATCCCTCGCGTCCTATCAATAATTTTCAGCGTGTAATTCGAAATAGCTCTGAGGATGAGCGCAGGTGGGGCAGATCTCGGGTGCGTTAGTACCGACTACGATATGGCCGCAGTTACGGCACTCCCAAACCTTGACCTCGCTCTTAGCGAAAACAGCGGCGGTCTCGACGTTACGGAGAAGCGCGCGATATCTTTCCTCGTGATGCTTTTCGATTGCTGCAACGAGACGGAACTTTTCAGCGAGCTCGTGGAAGCCTTCCTCGTCGGCGGTCTTAGCGAATCCGTCGTACATATCGGTCCACTCGTAGTTCTCGCCGTCAGCGGCGTGAGCGAGGTTCTCGGCGGTGTCGCCGATGCCGTTCAGCTCCTTGAACCACAGCTTTGCGTGCTCTTTTTCGTTATCTGCGGTCTTAAGGAAGAGAGCGGCGATCTGCTCAAAGCCTTCCTTCTTCGCCTTGGATGCGAAATAGGTATATTTGTTTCTTGCCTGAGATTCGCCTGCAAAAGCAGCCTCAAGATTCTTTTCGGTCTGCGTGCCTGCGTATTTGTTGCCGATAAGCTCAAGCTTGTCTCCCTTTACCTTGCAGATGGGGCAAACAGGTTCTTCTCCTGCGGCTACATCGAATATCGCGCCGCAAACTTTACATTTGTACTTTGCCATAATTTTTCTCCTTTTAATTTTTATTATTTTTATTTATTATTATTTATTATATTTAAGCAATTTTTCCTTGACGCCGTTGTAAACCTTGAAATAATCGTTAGTGAGTACTACGTCAATGCCCATATCAAGCATCTCGCGCGCCTCTTCGGGATCGTCCGACCAGAACATATTGCAAATTATTCCGTTTGCGTGAGCCTTGTCAATGGCTGCCTTGTCGTAATGCGGCTTAAAGAATTGGATCTTATCGGCTCCGCACGCAATAGCACGGTCAACGTGCTCCATACCCGTTTCCTTGCCGTCCCAGCCAAGACAGCACGGGATATCGGGCGCGATCTCCTTGATATCTTTTATGCACGCTTCATTAGCCGTCATAAAGTAAACGTGCTTTTCGCAGTTGTACTTGCGGATCAATCCGATAATTTTATCGTACATAAGATCCTTGAACTTATAATCCCAAATTTTAACGTGAATGTTGATAATAACTGTTCGAGATAGCTTCTGAAGCACCTCTTCAAAGGTGGGGATCTTCAAGCCCGCGAATTTTTCGTTATGCTTGATGCCAAAATCAAGCTCGAGCAGCTCAGCGTAGGAATGCTCGTAAATTCTGCCCGTACCGTTGCTTACTCTGTCAAGCACGGGGTCGTGGCAGGTTACTATCTCGCCGTCGGCGGTCGACCAAAGATCAAGTTCTATCTCCTCGGCGCCGAGAGCTATCGCCGCACCAAATGCAGGCATAGTGTTTTCGGGCGCTACCGAGTTAAAGCCTCTGTGCGCGCACAGACGCGGATATTTCATAACGCTGTCATAAAGCGAGACGGCGGAGCTGTCGGTAAAAACAAGCTCAAGCTTATCGCCCGTTACGTTGCATACGGGGCATATAGGCTCCTCGCCTGCGGTTATCTCAAATTCTGCACCGCAAACCTTGCATTTGTACTTCGCCATTTGAAATTATCTCCTTTATTAAAATTTTTCTTTATGAATTTATTATAGCATTCATAAAAATATTTTGCAATAGTTTTTTTATAATTAAAGCATTAAATTTTTGTGTATTTTGCGGATAAAAAACAGTTGACAAAACTTGAAAAAACGAGTATAATTACATCTATAAAATTTATTGTATTTTTGGGAGATCTTATGTCTGAGCTTAACAATTCAAAAAATAATAAGAGCCGTCGCATATCGGTACGCAGACTTTGCTTTGCCTCGCTTTTTGCGGCACTCTCCTGTATCGGTACGTTTATTTCGGTTCCGCTTCCGATAGGATATTTTAATCTCGGAGATATTTTTGTGCTTACGGGCGCATTTTTGCTCGGTCCCCTGTGGGGTGCCGCGGCGGCGGGAATCGGCTCGGCACTTGCCGATATCTTTATGGGATTTGCGATATACGCGCCCGCGACGTTTATCATCAAGGCGCTCGTTGCCGCGGTGGCTGCGCTTCTTGTCGCGTTTTGCAGAAGAAAGGTTAAGAACGGCAAGCTTCTTACGCTTTTATGGCTTGTCTGCGCGATGATAGCTGAGTGCGTTATGGTTGGCGGATATTTTCTGTACGAAAGTTTGTTTCTCGGATACGGGCTCGGCGCTGTCGCGTCGGTGCTCGGAAACTGTATGCAGGGACTCTGCGGCGCCGTCGGCGCGTTTGTTATCTGCGGTGTGCTGAAAAATCGATTGAATAAGGATAAGTTGTAAAAAAACGGGAGGCGTCGCCTCCCGTTTTTTAGCCTTCCCCAAAGGGGAAGGCTAAAAAAAGCCTCCCTCTTGAGGACAGCCGCAAGCGGCGCCGAGTTTAGTTCCGCTTCGCTCCACAAAACATCGGGGTGGCAACAGTGAGCTATTGGCGAAACTGTTGACGGAAGG
>JAFXHA010000053.1 GCA_017536635.1 Clostridia bacterium | reverse complement strand
TGTATGCTCCTACATTCCGTGAAGGTTCTGTAGATGGCAAGCGTATTGTTTTCTCCGAAATCTGGACAATGGATTTCGCACGACTATTAAAGAACTTAACAGTACGATTCGGCGGTGAATGGTATCTTTGCTTGAGAATGCATCCACAATTGGCAGCAGGATTTAAAGGTTATGAAAACGAAGCATTAAAAGGACGTCTCATTGATGAGAGTCAAAGAGATGACATGTCAGAAATCTTGGCGGCAATGGATGTCTGTATTACAGATTATTCCAGTGTAGCGGTGGATGCAAGTTATGCACATATGCCGGTATTTCTCTATGCAGATGATATAGAAAAGTATATGAAAGACCGTGGTGGTATGCAGTGGAATATGTCTCTTGATTCAAAAGCTGTTGTAAAAAATAATAAGGATATGACTCCAAGTATCGATACAGAAATGCCATATAGTGTTGCTCAAAACAATGATGAGTTGGAAGAAAACATCTTGATGTTTAATGAAGAAGAGTATCAGAGAAAGCTAGAAAAATTCGAAAAAGACGTAAAACTGGTATTTGATGGAAAGGCAAGTCAGAGCGATCGCAGGTAACCTTTTCCTCAAGCCCCGAATCCTTGATATTCTCTCTTGCGACCTTGACGGCAACGGGATCGATATCGTACGCCTTACACTCGCCGGCACCGAGCTTTGCTGCGCAAATGGCAAGTATTCCGCTACCGCAGCCAACGTCAAGGACTCTCTGATCCGATCCCTTGATGTATTTTTCAAGGAGCGTGATAACGAGACGGGTCGTTTCGTGGCTTCCCGTTCCGAACGCCATACCCGGATCCATTCTGACGAGTATCTTGTCAGCGCTACCGCTGTATTTTTCCCAAGCGGGAACGATAACTATTCTCTCACCTATCTCTATCGGCTTATAATAAGCCTTCCAGGAGTTCGCCCAATCCTCTTCATTAACGCCGCTTATCTCGATCTTTGCATCGATAGCAAGCGAAGAAAATCTCTCCTTGAGAAACACCAGAGTATCGGCAACGCCGTTCTGCGCAGGAAGATACACCGATATTGAGGCTATCGTTTTATCGGCGTTAAGTATCTTTTCGTCGATAAGATCGCCGTAGCAGGTCTTGAGATCGATATCGCTGTAATCCTCTATCTGAAGATAATTCGATATCATACTCATCACGTCCGCGGTCGCATCTCTTTGCTCGAGCGGAACGGTAACCTTTATCTGTGTCCATTCGCTCTCGGTTCCCCAATCCTCGCAAACATAATCCTTATCCATAGTAGTCATCCTTTATTTTTTATCAAATATTCTCTTGAAGAAGCCCTCTCGCTTTGAGTAATTGTTTTCTCCGCAAGCGTCGGCAAAGGCTCTCATATGCTCCTTCTGCTTCTCGCTAAGGCTTCTCGGTATCTCTACGCTAACGGTAAACACAAGGTCTCCGCGGCGATTTGAGCTGTTCACGTAAGGTATTCCCTTTTGTCTGAGCGTGAACTGCGTGCCCGGCTGAGTTCCCTCGGGAATATTGTATTTCTGATTACCCTCAAGCGTGGGAACGTCTATCTCAGCGCCGAGTGTCGCTTCAGCAACTGTTATCGGAATATCGCAATAAATATTGTTTGCGCGTCTGGTAAATATTGCGTGCTTTCTGACGCTTACCGTAATAATAAGATCGCCTGCAGGTCCGCCGTTTCGTCCGTCGCAGCCCTGACCGCGAAGCACGATGCTCTCGCCATCACCGATTCCAGCAGGAATGCTTACAGACAGCTTTTTGTTAACCTTAACGTAGCCCGTACCCTTACAGCTCTGGCAAGGACTTTTGATTATCTTACCCTTGCCTCTGCAGGAATCGCAGGTTACGGTGCTCTGAAATGCCATACCGCCAAGTCTTTGCGTTACGCGTCTCTGTCCGCTTCCGCCGCACGCCGAGCAGGTCTCAGCACTTGTGCCCTTCTGTGCGCCGCTTCCGCCGCAATCCGAGCACTTCTGTATTCTGTTATATGAAATATCCTTTTTAACTCCAAAGGCTGCTTGGTCGAAATCAACGGTAACCTGAGCTACAACGTCCTCGCCTCTGGTGGGCGCATTACGTCTTGAAGCTCCGCCGCCGCCGAATGCGCTACCGAAAATGCCTCCGAAGATATCTCCTAAATCACTAAAATCACCGAATCCGCCAAAGCCGCCGAATCCGCCTGCACCTCCGCCTGCGGTCTGATCGAACGCCGCGTGTCCGTAAGTATCGTACTGTGCCTTCTTATCGGCATCGGACAAAACAGCGTAAGCCTCGTTTATTTCCTTGAATTTCGCCTCGGCTTCCTTGTCTCCGGGATTCATATCGGGGTGATATTTTTTAGCAAGTCCGCGGTACGCCTTTTTTATTTCGGCATCGCCCGCACCCTTGCTAAGTCCCAGCACCTCGTAATAGTCTCTTTTATCTGCCATTTTGGCCCCCATTTATGCAAAAAATCTTAATTGTGCTAATGTCGTATATATGACTTTCGGGACTGCCGCGGCTTGCGGCAGTCCCAAATATAATTATTGCTCGGTCTTATCCTCGTACTCTGCGTTGTAGTAGGTTCCGTCGCCACCCTCAGTACCCTCTGCACCTGCGTCAGCACCTGCACCTGCAGCGCCGCTCTGCTTATAGAGCTTCTCGGAGAGTGCGTAGAATGCCTTCTCAAGAGCCTCGGTATCTGCCTTGATAGCAGCGGTATCTCCGCCTGCAACAGTAGTCTTGAGCTTCTCTATTGCGCTCTTGACCTCTTCCTTGTCAGCCTCGGGCAGCTTGTCGCCGATCTCACCGAGCGCCTTCTCGGACTGGAAGATAAGACTGTCAGCGTGGTTCTTGGTATCTACCGCTTCCTTCTGCTTTCTGTCCTCTTCAGCAAATTTCTCTGCATCCTTAACTGCCTTTTCGATATCTTCCTTGGACATATTCGAGGAAGAAGTGATGGTTACGTTCTGCTCCTTGCCGGTTCCGAGATCCTTTGCGGAAACGTTAACGATACCGTTAGCGTCGATATCAAAGGTTACCTCGATCTGAGGAACTCCGCGGGGTGCTGCGGGGATTCCGTCAAGAATAAACTGGCCGAGCGTGGTGTTATAAGCCGCCATCTCACGCTCACCCTGAAGAACGTGGATCTGAACAGACGTCTGTCCGTCAGCCGCGGTAGAATATACCTGGCTCTTCTTTACGGGGATAGTGGTGTTTCTTTCGATTATCTTATTGAATACTCCGCCGAGAGTCTCGATTCCGAGAGACAGAGGAGTTACGTCGAGAAGGAGAAGGTCCTTAACGTCGCCGCCGAGAACGCCGCCCTGAATTGCCGCACCGATCGCTACGCACTCGTCGGGGTTGATGCCCTTGAAGGGCTCTTTTCCGAGGAACTTCTTAACTGCTTCCTGAACTGCGGGAATTCTTGTAGAACCGCCTACGAGAAGCACCTTGTCGATCTGAGAAGCGGAAAGTCCTGCATCGGAGAGCGCATCTCTGGTGGGTGTCATCGTGTTCTCTACGAGATCAGCGGTGATTCTGTCGAACTCCGCTCTGGTAAGTGTTGCATCAAAGTGGAGAGGACCTGCAGCGGTTGCGGTAAGGTAAGGAAGGTTGATGTTCGTGCTGGTCATACCCGAAAGCTCGATCTTTGCCTTCTCTGCAGCCTCTTTGAGTCTCTGCATTACCATCTTATCTCCGCGGACATCAAGTCCGTTCTCTGCCTTGAACTTATCTGCGATCCAATTGATTACTCTCTGGTCGAAGTCGTCGCCGCCGAGCTTGTTGTTACCCTTGGTTGCGAGAACCTCGAATACGCCGTCGGAGATCTCAAGAACGGAAACGTCAAAGGTTCCGCCGCCGAGGTCGAATACGAGTATCTTCTGGTCTGCTTCCTTATCCATACCGTAAGCAAGAGCAGCCGCGGTAGGCTCGTTGATTATACGAAGTACATCAAGTCCTGCGATCTTACCTGCGTCCTTGGTTGCCTGTCTCTGAGCATCGGTAAAGTATGCGGGAACGGTAATAACCGCCTGAGTTACGGGAGAGCCGAGATATGCCTCAGCATCAGCCTTGAGCTTCTGGAGCACCATTGCGGAGATCTCCTGGGGAGTGTAGGACTTACCGTCGATGTCCTTCTTGTAAGAGCTTCCCATCTCTCTCTTGATACTTGAGATAGTTCTGTCGGGGTTGGTGATAGCCTGACGCTTTGCGACCTGACCTACCATTCTCTCGCCGGTCTTTGTAAATGCTACTACCGAGGGAGTCGTACGAGCTCCTTCGGGGTTAGGTATAACGATGGGGTCGGTTCCCTCAAAAACTGCTACGCAAGAGTTAGTTGTTCCTAAATCTATTCCTATGATCTTTCCCATAATAATTTCCTCCTTGGGATTTAAATTTTTTAAATTTATTTTTGTTTAATTTTTTTCGTTATTAGTTTGCTACCTTTACCATTGAGTAACGGAGCACCTTGTCGCCGCGCTTATAACCCTTCATAAGCACCTCGACGATCTCATTTTCACCGTACTGCTCGTCATCGACGTGCATTACCGCGTTATGAAGATTGGGATCGAACTGTGCGCCAAGCGCCTCGATCTCCTCAACGCCCATCTTCGAGAGCGTTTCCGCAAAGCTCTTTACGGTAAGCGCGATTCCCTTTGCGATGGGAGACTCCGCATCCTCGGGGCTGAACTGTGCCGCTCTCTCCATATTGTCGAGTATTGGCAATATCTGCGTCAGCGCATCAACGTAAGCATCGGAGTATATTCCTTCCTTTTCAAGCGCCGTGCGGCGTCGGAAGTTGTCGTATTCGGCGTAAAGCCTCATATATTTGTCGCTTGCCTCAGAAAGCTCTTTTTCCTTATCCGCCAGAAGCGCGGTAAGTCTTTCGATCTCAGCCTCGGCTTTTTTGAGCTTCTTTTTGTCGCCGCGGGAAGCCTTTTCGCACTCCTCTGTCTCAGGTGCCAGCTCCTCGCTGACCTCTGCTTCGGCCTGCTCTGTCGCCTCGTTTACGATCTCCTCGTTTGGCGTAACCTTTTCTTCCATTATCAGTTTGTATCTCCTTTGGTTTTTATTTCATCCGTGAGAGCCTTTTCATCGTTCATCATACTCGATATGCTTCCACCTATCTCGCCGATGGTCTGAAGCACCTGCTTGTAATTCATTCGACGAGGGCCGAGAACTCCGATAACTCCCACCGTTTTGCCGTCAACCTTGATCGGCTGGAACACGAGCGCCGAGTTATTCATTACCTTGACCGAGCTCTCCGAGCCGATAAGCACGTTGATTCCGTCGCCCTCGCTCGTTGAAACAAGATCAAGTATCTCATCCTGATTTTCAAGCGTACCGAGCAGCTGTCCAAGCTGATGTGTATCCGCATACTCCGGATACTTAAGCAAATGATTGATGCCCGTATATCTCAGCTCTCCGCCGTCTATCTCGTTCATAACCTCGTAAATGCACTTTATAGCGGGTCCGACAAGGAAGCTCTCGTCTCTCATCTCGGCTTCCATTCTCATAATGATCGGTAACGTTATCATATCGTTTGAAAGTCCGCAGATCATTGAGTTAAGAAGCTCTGAAAGCCTTGCGAGCGCATAGTCGGGAAATGCTCTGTCGACCTTGACCTTTTTGGTCTTGACCGATCCGCTCGAGGTTATAAGCACCATTGCAAAATGCGTGGTGTCTATTGCGATGACCTCGATCTTTGACATTGTAACCGACGAAGCCTTAGGCTTTATCGCGATTCCCGTATAATTGGTCATTGCCGACGCGAGCTTTGACGCCGTTTCAAGTATCTGATCTATCTCCGCCATTTTAAGCTGAAGCAGACGGTTTATCTGTCCGACCTCGCGTGTGGTTCTCTCGTACTGCTCGACGAGTGAATCGACGTAGAAGCGGTATCCTGCCTCACTTGGCACTCTGCCTGCCGAAGTGTGAGGCTGCTGAAGATAACCCATTTGCTCAAGCTCCGCCATCTCATTACGAATGGTTGCTGACGAGCAGGACAGCATATTGCTGCTCACTATTGCCTTTGAGCCGACCGGTTCACCGCCCTCGATATGTGCCTCGACGATAGCTTTAAGTATTAACTTTTTTCTTTCGCTGAGCTCCGAGGAGTTGCTTTTTGCCAATCCGACTCACCTGCCTTTGTGATTTTTTGATTTTTAGCACTCTTTTTGGTTAAGTGCTAATTCACAATATAAAATTTATCACTTTCCTGCCTTTTTGTCAATAGTTTTTGAAAAGTTTTTTGTTAATTATTTATGAACAGTGCTAACTTTTTGCTAAAAACCGTCATTTCCACAATAAAAGTTTTCGCCTAAAAGCGATTTTTAATACAATTTAATATAAATTGAAGAATTTTTGCAAAAACGCACAAAAAAATCTCCGCGCACATGGCGCGGAGAAATATTTATATATTTAATTTACACTCCATCGCGGATATAAGCTATCTTATTTACCGTTCCGTTAGCGTCAAATCCGATAGAGAGATTAAGCTTTCCGCTCGTATACGTCAGTGAAGTAGCAGACTCGGCACTTGCCTCGCCGCACTTTGCAAGCACATCGCTTTTAGACATGCCTATGGACACGCCCTCGGGTGTGGATACGAGGTCGTCGCGGAACTCTATCTGGTCGATGGTGTTGCCCGAATCCGTCTCAAGAACGTAAACGTATATTGAGGAATAGGTGTACTTCACCTGACTTCCGAGGCCGCCACAGTTGCCGAGCTCACTCTTGCTCTGGGGGGTACCGAGTGCCGAGACGGTCGCGTCTGCCGCACCGCCGAGAGTTATCTTTGTGCCGTTGTAGTTTACGTAGTAGCTCACACCACCCACGTTCTCTGTATCTTCACTCGTATTTGCGGTAGTTCCCTTGCCTGTGTCGCACGCAATAAGGCTTACAAGCAGGCAGAGCGCCGCGAGTATGAGAGATATTCTCTTTGCTATCTTCATTTTATTTCTCCTTTAAGAATTTCTTTCCTTATAATAAGCGTCGATATTCGCCTGCCATCTGTCAAGCACGTCCTGAGAATGCGTAGCATCTCCAAGTCCGTGATCGGAAACAAGTATATTTCCGAAATATTCGGTCAGCTTTTCTGCGCCGTACACGTTGAGATGCATTCCCTCGTCGTAGGTATCGGTCGCGAAATCAATTCCGATCTCGTCCCTGCATTTTATAAAGTTATAATAAGCAAGTCCGTTATTTTCGGCATACTCGCTTACCTGCGCATCCCACTCGTCGTACCACCAGAAGCCCCAGGTATTCGTCGGTGCTTTCACGAGAATAAGCTCAGCGTCATTCTCCTCGCAAAGCTGGCGCATCTTATCAAGATACTCCATCGCCGTCTCGGGCAGAGTGTAATCAAGGAGAGCTCTGCCGCTCTCGGCTTCCTCACGCATCGGCACCACGCCTTTTTTCATAAGATAGCCGCTGTGCGAGACCTTTTTATCATTAAACATATATTTAAAATCGTCCGAATTCAGCTCTGTTATACGAGAATGGAAGCGAAGCAACGGCATCGCGTAATCAAGCATATTTTCGCCCTCGGTCATAGAAGCCTTAATGGCATCGTATTTCGCCCCCGACCACTTCATACCGTCAAGCGTCATTCTGTTGTACGCCTCGTCCTGCGGCTCGCCGTATTTAAGCGCGTACACGTTGAACACTACCGCCTTTGGAGTCTCATATCTGAAGGTCTCCTCAAGCAGATAATAGGACTGCCAGACAAGCTGCTGAGCGCTGCCGCGTATGTAAGATGTTATCCCATACTTTTCGTAAAGCACGGCGGGCACAAAGCTCTCGTAGACCTCACAGTCGCCGACCATTATCACGTCGTTTTCTCCCGTCTCACCGTAATACTCTCCGATAAGCAACCCCTCGGTGTTATCGGTGTATTTAGGAACTACAAGAGCCTGTAAAAGTCCGAGCAACAGAATTACGATCAGAGCCGAGCAGACCAGAATTATAATTCTTTTTTTCATATATTCCCTTTATTTTTTAAAATTGGTCGTAAATAAACTGACTTGCGTCGTAGCCTATGCCGTAATTGCCTATCATTATCACGCAGATAAGCAGGGCGCAGGTAAGGATCGCAGACAGCACGGGACGCTCATAAAGCGACTCGCGCACGTCGGTTTTCGCCGATATCTTGCTGACGGCATACATTACCGCGATACCGCAAAGGATTATGACGATATCTGTAAGGTCAAGTCCGAGCCTGAGTATTCCGCCCCCCAATATCTCGCCAATTCCGCGGAACGTCAGCATACTTCCCCACATTCTGAAGGTCGTAGCAACGTTGCGGTAGCAGTCGAGCGAACGGATAAGTCCCATAAGCAAGAAGGTCCTTGTCGCGCAAAATCCGCCGTAAAAGCGGTTTCCCGCAAGCTTTGGAAATCTCGCGTGGAATTTTTTATAAAGCGGCTCAAGCGACTCGGAAACCATTATTATAAGGCAATTGAGAAGTCCCCAAACGATAAAGTTCCACGCCGCGCCGTGCCAGATACCCGTAACGAACCAGGTAACTATGCTTGCGGTGTAAGCGACGACCTTACTTGCCGCCTTTACCCCTATTCTGTTCTTGCAGAAATTATTGAGCTTCAGCATTGGCTTTACGGTCGCTATCGGAACGAATATGTATTCCCTGAACCATCTGCCCATCGTGATATGCCAACGGCGCCAATATTCCTTTGTAGACCTTGAAGAAAAAGGTCTGTCAAAGTTCTCGGCAAGCTTGATACCCATACTCTCGGCAATACCGATAGTAATATCGATTCCACCCGTAAAATCGGCATATATCTGCACCGAGTAAAGCACTATCAAAAGAAGCACGTACGCACCGCCGTACTGCTCGGGTGCGTCGAGCATAGTGTTCATAGCGATAAGCACTCGGTCGGCAATAACCAGCTTTTTGAAATATCCCCAGATAACGCGCTGCATACCGAAGCTGAACTTTTTCAAGTCAAACTTGTGCGGCTCGTAAAGGCTGGGGGCAAGCTCGGAATACAGAGAAATAGGTCCCTGAACAAGCTGCGGAAAGAAGGAAACGAAGAGCGCGAGCTTTGCTATATTGCGCTCGGGCGCGACCTTTCCTCTGTAAACGTCGATGAGATATCCCATCGTCTGAAAGGTATAAAAGGATATGCCGAGCGGCAAAAGCAGCGACGGCACGTCAAAGCCTTTTCCACCAAACAATCCGATTATCGAATTGACGTTGCGCACCGCGAAAGCCGAATATTTGAGAACGGCAAGTATTCCAAAGTTAAAGAAGAGACCGCAAAGCAATATGCGGAATCTCTTTTTCTTTGATCTTGCCTTATATTCCTTTCTCTGCGCCTTATCAAGCGTCTCCTTGTTTGCCTCGAGAAAAGCCCTCTCGCGTCCAATCGCACGTCCGAGCAATCTCGACACGAGATAGGACGAGAGCGTCGTTATAAGTATGAACGCAAGGCAATCCAGACCCGCAAACGCATAGAAAATATAGCTTCCCACAAGCAGCGTTATCCATTGACGCTTGCCGTACGTCAGAAAATACGCAAGCAGCATCACGCCGAGAAAGGCTATAAACGTATAAGATGTAAAGGACATATATTATTCTTCGTCGAGTCTCGTTATAAGCTCCATAAGAGCTACGGCGGAATTGAAATTCTCGGGGATTATCTCCTCGGGCGGAATAGTTACGTCAAACTCTGAATAAACAGAGCTTACGATAGACACGATATCGAGCGAGTCGAGTATTCCGTCGTCGATAAGGTCCTCGGTCGTCTCAAAATCTACTTCGGGGTGGAGCCCCGAAAGAATATCAAGAAGCTGTTGCATAATATATCAGTTTTCCTTTCGGTTTTTTACCTTTTTTATTTTGTTCAAGAATTTTTTGCTCTGTCTTTAAGCGCCATACGGTTTATCTTGCCGTTATCAGTCTGCGGCAGAGCGGCAAGTCGCTCGATCCTTGCGGGAAGCATATATCTCGGCACGACCGTTGCCATAAACGAAGCTACGCTCTTTTCGTCGGCCTCGCCCGCAAAGAAAAGGACTATCTCCTTTTTATCGTCGTTATAAACGCAGCAGGCGCGCGCCACGCCGTCGCATTTTGCGGCGTTGCTCTCTATCTCGCCAAGCTCTATTCGGTGTCCCATATGCTTTATCTGGTTATCCTTGCGGCACACGAAAACGAGCTCGCCATACTCATTTATTCTTCCGATATCTCCCGTACGGTATATTATTTCTCTGTAAGCCTTATTCAGAGGATTGACGGTAAACGCGGCATCGGTCTTTTCGGGATTATTGTAATATCCCATAGTAACGCAGGTGCCTCGAATACATATCTCGCCGCTCTCGCCATACTCTGCTCTCTTATTCTCGTCGGTAAGCAGAAGTATTTCGGTGTTATCGAACGGACGGCCTATCGGTATGGGCTCGTCCTCGGCGATCTCACGCTCGGCTCTCCAATAGCAAGACATTCCCGTTGCCTCGGTAGGTCCGTAAAGATTAAAGAAGCGTGCATCGGGCAGTGCCTCGCGCCATAGATCATATTGCTTTTTCGGAAAGACCTCGCTTCCAAATGCTACCGTGGTAAGATATTTCGGCGTATGAGATGCAAGCGCACCGAGCGCTGATACCTGCACGAGCGCCGAAACCACCCAGCAAATAGTATTTATTTTGTAATTATCAAGAAATTCTATAAGACGCACGGGGAAAGAAAAGAGCATCTTCGGCACAAAATAGGTCGTAGCGCCGAGCTTTAAGGTCGGCATCAGCTCCTTAAGCGGTGCGTCAAAATAAAGCGGAGTCTGATTTGCAAATACAGTATCCTCTGAGAACTCAAGTGCATCGCAAAGTGATTCGGTATAATCTATTACCGAGCGATGACAAGCTATAACACCCTTAGGAACGCCCGTTGAGCCCGAGGTAAAGACGACGTATATCGCGTCGGTATCGCACTGTTTGCCGCGTATTTCATCAAGAAGCGCGCTTTCCGTCTCGGTCTCGGCAACGTCATCGTAAAGCATAGTGTGCTCAAGCCCAAAGCTCTTTGCCGTCTCAAAATTCTTTTTATCACTTATTACGGCGCGGGGTGAGAGA
The DNA here is from genome assembly GCA_017536635.1 of Clostridia bacterium. GTDB lineage: Bacteria > Bacillota > Clostridia > Oscillospirales > CAG-272 > HGM12713. The sequence continues at coordinate 21,053 of JAFXHA010000053.1, read as the reverse complement.
TTCTGCAATATCGCATCGATTCTCGCGCGCGGCATTTTTTCGTCAAGGCAGACGTAAAAGCTTCCCGAATAAATAACTCCCCAAAAGGCAGTTACAGTTTTCGGATGCTTGTCCATAAAGATCACCACAGGCTCGCGATATATCCCTCTCTCTGCGAGCGCCGTACCGATAGAGCGCGCCTGAGAGAGCACCTCTCCAAAGGTCATAGATTCCTTACCGCCGGAGAAAGCCATTTTATCGGGTAGCCTTGCGGCAGTTCTTTCAAGATATTCAAGTATGTTTTTTTGCATACGTATTCCTTAAAATCAATTAAAATCTGTTTTGTGAGTCGAAATTGTCGGATATCCGCTCGGATCGAAGGAATAAAATCCGTATTGTCCGCTCTGAGACGCCTTATAAGAGTTGAGCTCGTCAAGCGTACGCAGGCAGCACTCGTTACTACCGTCCGAAAAGCTTCCTGCAAGGCGCGTAGCATCGTAAAAATACCATACCGGCTCGGATACACTTCCCACGTTTACTATCGACCAGAAGTGAGTACCCGCCATATTAGATCCGCTTTCGTTTCTCTTGATCCCCTTGTTATCTATTCCGTAATACTCAAAGAATGCCTTTGAAGCCGCGTAATATGAATAGCAGTCTCCCTCGGTCCTCGAATTGCCGTCGGCAAGGGGCTTTAGCGTTCTGTAAGCTTCCTCTATCCAATCGGTCTGCCACTTTGAGCGGTCAATGTTCGGTATATTGGATTCGTCGGTGAAATATATTCTCGCGCTTGATCCGTTTTTGTCGGGATCGTTGACGTACTCGTATATCTTGCGCACCTTCTGAGCCGTAGTCATATTGCTCGTGATACCGAGCTTGTCCACAAGCTTCTCGACCACGCTCATCAGCATTTCCTTAGTGTAATCGCTCTTTATGACCATTACCTTAACGGTAAGCTTTGAGCTGTTGCCCGCCGCGTCTTTTGCAACATAGGTTACCGAATAAGTACCTGCAACGTCGGTATTTACGTTATTATTGGTTACGTCGAGCGTGCAGCTTCCGCTGTCGTCGGTAGCGCTTACCGCGCTTTTATACGCGATAGTCTCGCCGACGGTAAGGTATATGGTGTTGTCGGCGGGGCCCTTTATGACCGGCGGCTTGGTATCACCCGATGCCGACGCATCAATATCGTCGTTACCGCTGTCAGACGTGTTGCCCCAGCCCGCGCCGTTAGAAATATCTATAACCAAAAAAACGGACAGCAATACGGCGATGAGCGCAAAAAGCGCAACAGTTATCTTAATAGCGCCTGTCAGCTTGCGGCGAAAGCGCTCGCTGTCATCGCGAAAAAATTCCATATCTCTTTTATATGACAAAGCGGAAAACCTCCGTTAACGTTAAAAATAATTTAATATATATACTATATATATTAACTCAAATTATATTATACACTATAAATAGTGCTTTGTCAACCAAAATTGCGCTTCAAAGCAAGTTTTTTCAGCGACAAAATTCTCCCCGATCTATATAGGTCTGCAAAGCTCGGCAACGATGCTTTCTTTCCCAAGCGCCTTTATTTTCTCTATCGCGTTTTTCGCCGTCAGCTCATCGTTAAAAATACCGAATACCGACGGTCCGCTTCCGCTCATCATTGCACCGACAGCACCTGCGGAGATCATAACATTTTTTATATTTTTCGCCACAATGCGTTCGGAAAGTATCGGCTCTTCAAAAATGTTATAAATATTGTCACATATGCCTTGAATATCGCCCGTGTCCATAGCATACTTCAAGATTTCAACGCCCTTTGGGGAATAGGCTCCGTCAGAAAAATTATTGTATTTTTCATCAATCATTTTATAAGCCCAAGGAGTAGAAACGCCCTCTCCGCCGCAAGCCACGACTATATAGCAATCGCAAAGCTTCGGGAACGGATAAAGTACGTCTCCCTTCCCCTCGGCATAGGCAGTTCCGCCCACGATGCAAAACGGTACGTCAGCGCCAAGCTCCGACCCCACCTCGCAAAGCGCCGTCATATCAAGCGGACTTCCCAAAAGCTCGTTGAGTGCCAGCAGGACCGCTGCCGCATCTGCGCTTCCACCCGCGAGTCCCGCCGCCATAGGAATCCTTTTTTCTATGTGTATATCAGCGCCGATTGTACGTCCTAGCCTATTTTCAAGCGCTCTTGCCGCCTTGACGGCAAGATTTTTTTCATCGGTCGGCACACCCGACACGTTAGATGAAACGGTATACACGCCGTCGTCGCGCAAGGAAACGGTAACGTCGTCGCACAAGGAAACGCTCTGCATGACCGTCTGAACACTATGATATCCGTTATCCATCAGTCCCGTGATATCAAGATGAAGATTTATTTTTGCATATCCTTTTTTTAAAACGGTATTCATCACAACTCCAAAATTTAAAATATTATATATTTTAATATATCATATAACCGACTTATTTTCAAGAAAATTTCATAAAAATAAAACTTTTTGATCTATTTTGTAGATTTTTCTTGACTTGCATTCAAAAAGAATATACAATATTCTTAAAGATATTAAATCTTATTTAAGGAAGGAAATAATTATGGAAAAGATAAGCTACACACCGAGCGGAGTTTGCGCTCGCAAAATAGACATAGAGGTCGGAGACGACGGAGTTATAACCAAAGTAAAGTTCAGCGGCGGCTGCGCCGGCAACACTCAGGGTGTTTCCCGTTTGCTTGAGGGAATGACGGTCGAGGACGCGATCACGCGCCTTGAGGGGATACGCTGCGGCTTCAAGCCCACGTCCTGCCCCGATCAGCTTTCAAAGGCACTCAAGGAGCACTACGGCAAGTAAAAGGATAAAATAAGACATAAAAAAAGTCAACTTAGGTCGTTGCTTTTTAATTGCGAATAATATATAATGGTATTATCATTAAGCACAGGAGGCAAAAAATGCTTTACGACAATAACAGAAGCGAAAAAATGCTTAGCAAAGAGCTTTTCAAAAATCCTACCGCCGAATATCGCGGAACACCATTTTGGGCATGGAACTGCGATCTTGAAGAAAAAGAACTGCTACGCCAGATAGACATTTTCAAGGAAATGGGACTCGGCGGCTTTCATATGCATTGCCGCGCGGGCATGTCAACGACCTATCTGTCCGACGAATTTATGGCACTCGTCAAGTCTTGCACCGAGCACGCAAAGGAAAACGAGATGCTTGCCTGGCTCTACGACGAGGATATGTGGCCCTCGGGCTTTGCAGGTGGCTACGTTACTGAGGGCGACGAGTTCCGTCAGAGATTTATAACCTTCTCCTGCGATCCCGAATACAAGATCCGCGACAACACAGTTATACTCGCCAGATTTGACGTAGTTCTCGGTAAGGACAAGTGTCTTTGCTCCTACAAAAAAGTAAACGAGGGAGATGAGATCGAGGGCACGCTCTGGACGGTATATCGGGAAATAGCCGCAGATACACCCAGATTCGGTAACAGATCCTACGTTGACACCCTCAATAAAAAGGCTATTGAAAAATTCGTTGAAATAACTCACGAAAAATATTACGCTACGGTTGGAGAGGACTTCGGCACGACCGTACCCGCAATATTTACCGACGAGCCTCAGTTTGCTCGCAAGGGCACGCTTCCTTTCGCTGACAGCAAAAGCAACGTAAGTCTTCCCTGGACCGACGATCTTGAGGATACGTACGTTGCGGCTTACGGAGAATCTCTTGTGGACAGCTTACCCGAGCTTCTCTGGGATCTTCCCGACGGCAAGGTATCGCTGACGAGATACCGTTATCACGACCACGTTTCCGAACGCTTTGCCGAGGCTTTTGCCGACACCTGCGGTAAATGGTGCCGCGACCACGGCATCGAGCTTACGGGTCATATGATGGCAGAGCCTACGCTTCACTCGCAAACGGCGGCAATAGGCGACTGCATGCGCTCTTATCGCTCGTTTGGAATTCCCGGGATCGATATGCTCTGCGCTTGGATAGAGTTTACTACCGCAAAGCAATGTCAGTCGGCGGTTCATCAGTACGGACGTCCCGGTATGATGAGCGAGCTTTACGGCGTTACGGGCTGGGATTTTGATTTCCGCGGTCACAAGCTTCACGGCGACTGGCAGGCGGCGCTCGGCGTTACTGTACGAGTACATCATCTCTCCTGGGTATCTATGAAAGGCATGGCAAAGCGCGACTATCCCGCATCCATCTCCTATCAGTCCCCGTGGTACAAGGAATACAGCTACGTTGAGGATCATTTCGGCAGAGTCAATACCGCGCTCACTCGAGGCAAGCCCTGCGTCAAGGTTGCGGTAATTCACCCCGTAGAGAGCTATTGGCTCCACTTTGGTCCTAACGAGCAAACACAGCTCGTGCGCGACAAGCTGAACGGTAATTTTATGAACGTAACCGATTGGCTGCTCAAGGGAAACATAGATTTCGACTACATCTGCGAATCGCTCCTGCCCGAGCAGTGTAAGCAGGGCGGCGCGCCGCTGAAGGTCGGCGAAATGGCGTATGACGTCGTTATCGTACCCGAATGTGAAACGCTTCGCTCCACAACGCTTGAGCGTCTTGAAGCCTTCAGAAATGCGGGTGGAAAGCTCGTCTTTATGGGCGATGCGCCGAAATACGAGGGCGCAGTTCCTTCAGAGCGCGGCAAGGTACTCTTTGACCGCTCGCACCGCATAGCATTCAGCAAGGGTGCGCTCCTTGAAGCGCTCCAAGATGACAGAACCATCGAGATACGCAACTTCAATGGTTCCCTCACCGATAATCTTATACATCAGATCCGACGCGACGAAAACGGAATGTGGCTCTTTATCTCGCACTGCACCGAGCCCTACAACAAGGACGTTGCGAAGCTTCAGGGCATTCATATCTACGTTAACGGCAAATTCAAGCCGCAGCTCTGGGATACTCTGACGGGTGAGATAAAGCCTGTACGATACGATACGCGCGGAGATAAAACTCATATCACTATGAGCCTTTACGACTACGACAGCGCGCTTATCTTCCTTGAAGACACAAACGATGACTGCGCGTGGGAACCCGACCCGGTGATCGACAACACGCAGGCCGTCGAGCTTCCCTGGACAGTTGACTACACCCTATCCGAGCCGAACGTGCTTTTGCTCGATATGCCGAAATACGCGCTTGACGGCGAGGAGCTGACGGGGCCTGAGGAAATACTGCGCATCGATGCGACTATTCGTCGCCGTCTTGGATATCCTACCTCAAGAGCTCAGCCGTGGGTAATTCCGCAAAAGCCCGCAGAGCACACGGTAACGCTCGAATTTACTATCCACAGCGACATAGATTACGACTCTCCTTACCTTGCGCTTGAGGATGCGGAGCTCGCCGAGATAATCTGGAACGGCGAGAGGATAGACAACACAACGGTTGGCTACTATACCGACCTTTCGATCCGTAAGGTAGCGTTACCGAAGCTAAACAAAGGAGAGAACGTCCTTCGCGTAACGATCCCCTTTGCCGAAAGATCAAACTGCGAGGCTATGTACCTGCTCGGCGAGTTCGGTGTCAAGGTCGTCGGACGCTTGCTTACCGTAACCGAGCTTCCCGACAAGCTTGGCTTCTCGGATCTTACATATCAGGGACTACCCTTCTACGGCGGCGCGGTATCATATCATCTGCCCGTTGAATGCGACAGCGAGTGCGAGGCAAATATCACTATCCCTCATTACGCATCTGCCACAAACACGGTGGAGGTTGACGGAGAGAGACGCGCGACCGTTGCTTATCCCCCCTATTCTGCCGATATCGGCAAGCTTTCCGAGGGCAAGCACACGGTTACGGTTACCACCTACGTATCGCGTCGAAATTGCTTTGGAGACGTTCATGACGCCGACGAAATTCTCAGATGGCAGGGCCCGACCGCGTGGGTAACGCGAGATAGCTCCTGGACCTATGAGTACAGACTTCGTCGCACGGGTGTTCTGACCACTCCTACACTTTCAAAAAAATCCAAATAACGCCAAACGGCTCACCTTACAGTGAGCCGTTTTTCTATTTCTTCAAAAGCATTTTCCGCAAGGTCTTCGTCAGTTACCGCATAGATAACATAATTTCCATACACCCTGACGCCTGCCCTGTCAAGCTTTGGCATCTCAAGCGGTGCGTAGCTTGAGATAAACGCGCTCTTGTTCTCGCGCATATCCTCAAGATATTCCCTGCAATCCTTGGCTATCTCCTTTACCCGCTCCTCACCGTCGGCAAAAAATACGCCTATCTCATTTATATCCTCGACCTTTACCGAATAAACTATGCAAAAATCGTCCGCACCGAGCGCACCGTCTCCAAACTCATATTTCAAGTGCGACTCTCCGTACTCCTCATACTCCAACCCGTCATCTATCGATTTTTGTGCCAAATCGCAAAGCTCCCGACAGCTAACGTCGCTACGGTATTTTTTCTGCGCGCAGGAGCAAATCAAAAGGCAGGCGCAGATAACGGCAAAAAGCTTCATATATTTTCTCATTTTCCCACGTTCTCCTTAACTATTCCGTGCGTGCGGATATATCCGAGCATTTTTTCATACGCCGATGCGGTAAGATGATAGCCGTCTCCTACCTGATAGCTCGCCTCAAGGTATCCCTTTGAATTCTTCAGCGCACTATTGCTCGCAAGATAATATATCCCCTGCTCAGCGCACATTCTTTTTGCCCAGCCGTTAAGTGTATCTATATATGAATTGAGTGTTTTGACGCTCACCCTATACGCCGAGGTGTCCATATTCTCGGCAATGGGCGGACAGGCTTGAATTATGATATCCGAGTCGGGCGAGCCTCGCCTCAGCTCATCAACAAGCGCCATATAACAGCTCTTATAATATTCCTCGCCGCGCTGAACCTTACTGACGGCACCGTTGAGCCCAAAGGTCAGCACGAATATTTGAGGCTTCGCCTTGCTTGCCGCCTCATACAGCGTTATCTCCTCAAGGGTTTCGGGATATACTATTCTTGCCGCCGCTATATTGGTATCAAGCGTCATAGTGCCCGCGCTTGTCGACCATACCTGCTTTGTATCCTTGCCGTCTCTGAGCACGCCTCGGCTCTTGATGTGATAAGTCGTGGATTCACCTATAAAAATAATGCCGTCAATATACCTCTCGCCCATATCATCGGTAGCTTCAAGCTCTGCATCAGCAGAAATTTTGCTTACCTCGGTATCAAGCGTATCGTTGCTCGGCTCGTTTTTTTCGCAGGACGATAGGATCAGCACTGCGCAAACAGAGAGTAACAAGATTTTGAATATTGACAGCATTATATTATTATATTTTTTCATTTATCCGATGCCTTCCGTTAGTATTCGGATCCGGCACAATCGGCTTTACTTTTTTGCTTTCGTAAACTGTGAAACGTACTCCTCGTTGACCTCGGAATTAGCCTTCAGGCGCGACTTGAATATCGCCATTACGGCAGAGATCAGAACGTACGCGACGGTATATACAGCAAGACCTATGAATACGTTGGACGAGCTCATACCGAGCGGCAGCAGGAAGCACGCGTAAAACGCGAATACGGTTATTGCGAAATGCAAAAGAAGGGCGACCGCCTTATGCAAGGCTTTTATGCTCTTGAGTGAATTTGCCGCGGCGAAAAGCAGTGAGAACACGTAGAAAAGAAGAACTCTCGACGCATCGAGCAGCACCTCGTCTTCTGTAACGTGCATTATTGCCGCCACAATAGTATATCCGAGCATTATCAAGCTAAAAAATATACAGGAATTTACCAAAAGCCTTTTTATAAAACACTTGAAGTTCATTTTATAATCAAATCCTTTCTGTAGGCTACCCTAAAATTATATCATATATACGGAACTTTTGCAAGTTTTTTAGCCGATTTTACAAATTATTTGCTTTTACTGACAGATTTCGGTCAGTAGTACGACAATTTTGCGTGATATAATATCATCGGAATGACCGAACCGCAAAGCAGGAGTAATATGAAGATCCATATAAAAAACAATTCGGTATATCCGCAAAGAATATTTGCATTCGGTCGCGGAAGCTATGGATTTGATCTGTTGGAATTTGTTTTTTCAAGTGATTGGAAAGGACTTAACAAGAAAATCGTTTTCGTCGCGCCTGACGGAGAGCAGATATCCGTCAAACATAAAGGCGAAACGGTAACGGTTCCGCGAAAGATACTTTCATCACGCGGAAAATGCCTTATATTTGCCGTAGGTGAGGGCGGCGGTCTCGCAAAGACCTCTGTACCGATAGAGCTTTGGGTGGCGGGAGATCATCCCGAGGATAGCGGTGAGGTGTGATATGTCTGTAGAATCGGCAATACTCATAATCATATCGCTGTTCTCGCTTCTTTTTGCCCTATATTCCGGATCGGTATCTATAAAAAGAAGCTATAAAAAGGACGTCTCGCGCGAGACCTCGGAGCTTACTATGGTAATAGTCAAGCTTGAGGACATCAGCGCAGGCATATCGGAAATAAAGGCAGATCTCTCGAACGTCAAGGGCGACGTGAAGGAGCTGACCGAGCGACTGATCATCGCGGAAGAATCGGTAAAGCTTGCGCATCGCCGAATAGACGAGCTTCGTACAAAGGAATAACAGATCGGTCAAAGGAAAAAACGGCTTGAGAGCTTTCACTCTCAAGCCGTATGTTTTATTCTTCGTTCGAATCCTCTTCTTTTTTGCCGTCAACCTCAGGCTTTACAAATATCTCGGCACGCTCAACGATATGCTCTTTTATCTCAAGCGCCTTTATGTAAAGTTTTTCGGTCTCGACCTCAAAGGTCTCGCCGTCGCTCGGAATATTTCCGTGCAGTCCGAGAACGTAGCCGCTGAAGGTATCCGATTCTCCGTCGTCCATAGAAATTCCGATGGTAGTAGCGAGAAGCTCGGTCGAGGCGTTTCCGTTCACGAGCCACAGGCTATCGCCTATCTGCTCAACCGTCGGCTCGACGATTTGAGGCTCCGCCTCGGAAACTATATCGCCTATGATACACTTAACTATATCCTTCATCGCAATGATGCCCGTCGTTCCGCCATACTCGTCAAGAACGACCGCAAAGGATTCCTTCTTTGCCTTCATATTCTTAAAGAGCACGTCGGCCTTAACGCTCTCGGGAACGAAATACGCGGGGCGAACCGCCTTTGCGAGCACGTTTTCACGGCTTTTATCCTCAAGCACAAGATACTCTCTTGCGTTAAGGATTCCGCACACCTTATCAACACTTCCGTCGCATATGGGATAACGGGAGAATTTGGTCTCGGAAATTGTCTTGTGCCAATCCGCGACGTCCTCCTCAAGCCACAGCAAAGATATCTCGGTTCTATGTACCGCTATGTCGCCCGCCGAGAGATCGTCAAACTCAAAGACGTTTTTGATTATCTCTTTTTCGGTCTCATCGATAGTTCCGCTCTCGCTTCCCGCATCGACCATCATCTTTATCTCTTCCTCGGTTACCTCGTCGTCCTTGGCGTCAGGATCAATGCCTATAAGCCTGAGCAATCCGTTGGTGGAAGCGGTGAGCAGCCACACGACAGGCGCAAACACCTTGGATATAAACCAAACGAATCCCGAAAGACCGAGAGCCATCTTCTCCGACTTCTTCATAGCGATCTGCTTGGGCAGAAGCTCGCTAAACACAAGTGTAAAGTAAGAAAGCACGATGGTTATAAGTATTACCGCAACGGTATCGAGCAGCTCGGGATCGGCTTTAAGTCCAAGGCTGATCACCCAGCTGACGAGCTTATCCGAAAAGTTCTCTGCCGCGAATGCACTGGCAAGGAATCCGGAAAGGGTTATGGCTACCTGTATAGTAGCAAGAAATTTCGCAGGTTGGCTTGTAAGCTTGGTAAGTCTCTTTGCACGCTTGTTTCCGCTCGCTGTAAGCTGAGCGAGCTTTGCGTCGTTTATCGAGATAACCGCTATCTCGGCGCAGGCAAATATCGCGTTAAGAAAGATAAGCGCAACCTGCAATAGTAAGGGTACCATTGTTATTATTTTTCCTCCAAAATATTATTTAGTTTCTATTTTTTATTCTTTTTCTTCAGTCTCTGTTTTTTCTTCCGCTTCGACGTTTTCACTTTCGGTCTTCTTTTTTCTTTTGATAAATTTGAAGAAGCCCGACTCCTCGGGGGCTTTGGAATCGTCCGTCTCATAATGGTGGTGCAAAATGTTTCTTTCAATAAGCCGCTTGCTCATCCAGCTGTCAAACAGAGTATAGAGCACGGAGCATATCGGAATACTGATTATGATTCCGACGATTCCCCACAGTCCACCGAATACCGTAACCGCAACCAGCACCCACAGTCCCGGAAGTCCTACCGACTTGCCCATTATCTTGGGATATATCACGTTGCTCTCGATCTGCTGAAGTATGATGATGAATACTACGAACCAGATGGCCTTCATCGGATTGACTATAAGAATGATAAACGCGCATATGACCGTTCCGATTATAGGTCCGAAGACGGGAATAAACGCCGTTACCGCAATGATCACGGAGACGAGCAAGGGATAAGGCGTTCCCAATATAAGCACACCGATAAAGCACAAAACTCCGATAGTAAGCGCCTCGAGCGTCTGTCCCGTAACAAAGCCGTTGAACGCCTTGTTGGAAAGTGTGGCAAATTTCAGGAGCGATCTTGCTCTTTCGGGCTTGAATATCGAAAATACAATTCTTCTTCCGCTTCTTGCAAGTCTTTCCTTGGACGCGAGAATATAGATAGCAAAGATAAATCCGAATATCAGATTGAACAAGCCAACCGCGACCGTTTCGAGCGCATCCATAGTAATGTCTGCAATATCCCCCTGATTTTCGCTAAAATACGCGAGAGCATTGGCACTTATCAACTCCCAATCTACAATCTGACCGGAGTTTTCCACGGGAAGATGGAATTTGTCTATAAAACCGACTATCCATGCGTTAAGAGCATCCATATATCCGGGAAGCTCGGAGAAGAATTTTATGAGAGCTTCTATAAGCTGAGGAAGAATTATCGAGATCAGTATTGAGGTGAACGCAAGCACGAGCACTACACTGATAGCCAGGCAAACCGGTCTTTTGATCTTTTTCCAAGCCTTAGCCTTAGAGGAATAGGTGAGGCTTCTGAAAACTCTGCACTCCAAAAGTCTTAACGGAATATTAAGGACAAACGCAATTGCGATACCGACAACGATGGGAGCCAAGACTCCGAATATCTTTCGGATCACCGGTATAACGTCTCCCAAATTGGTAAGAGCGGCAAAAAATATTATTGATGCAAAAATTATTCCAAGGAGCTTAAACGTTCCTTTTTTATCAAGATTCATTTATATACCTCACTCCTCAGCCGGAGCCTCTTCCTGCTCCTCTGACTTTTCCTTAAACGTAACTACGGCTTTTTCTATCTTATGGTCTTTGATTCCCATTATCTCGATATCCATATCGTCGGTCGAGACCTCAAAGGTGGTTCCGTCCTCGGGAATAGATCCGTAAATACCAAGCACGAAGCCGCCGAAGGTATCGCTCTCGCCGTCGTCAATCTTAACGCCGATAGCCTCGGCGATCTCCTCAAGCAACGCGGCGCCGCTTATCTCCCATTTGCCCTCATCAAGCTGAGTGATGAGCTGTATCTCCTCTTCCTCATCCTGCGGCTCGGCAAACTCTCCTACAAGGCACTCAACGAGGTCGGTAAGCGTTACGATTCCCGTAAAGCCCGCGTGCTCGTCAAGCACTATCGCAAATTGTGCCTTGTTTTCCTTCATTTTCTTAAAGAGAACGTCAGCCTTTACCGTCTCGGGCACGAAATACGGCGCGTCAACGGCGTTTTCCATAACGCTTGCTCTGTCCTTATCGTCAAGGCGGAAATATTTTCTCGCGTCGAGAATACCGACTATCTCGTCAACGGTTTCTCCGCAGATAGGATATCTTGAATAGCGGCTGCTCATAATTATCTCATCCCAATCCTCATCGCTATCCTCAACAGAAAGCAGCTTGACGTCGGTACGGTGCGTAGCAATATCAGACGCGTATATATCGTCAAAATCAAATATATTTTCGATTACCGTCTTGTTATACTCGTCGATGCTTCCGTCCTCGTGAGCCTCGTCAACAAGCGTGAGAAGCTCGCCCTCGGTAACCGTATCGTCGTGCTGAGGCTTGATGATCTTTGAAAGCAGCTTTTTCCAAAGCATCATAATAGCATTGACGGGCGCGAGTATTACAGTAAATACGCGAAGCACTCCGCCCACCGCCATAGCAAAGGACTCGGGGCGCTCCTTAGCAATGCTTTTAGGCGATATCTCACCAAAAAGAAGCACTACTATCGTAGTAACAGCCGTAGATATTGCCGTAGCGTATCCTGCCGCATCAGTTCCCGTAAGCACCTTGATAAAGAGCACAGTGGAAAGCGATGACAAAACGATATTAACTATATTATTACCAACGAGTATGGTGGAAAGCAGCTTGTCGTAATTTTCCGAAATTTTCAAGGCACGAGCCGCCTTTTTATTTCCCTCTGCCGCGAGATTTTTCATCTTTGCGCGGTTGAATGACGTATACGCCGTCTCGGTTGACGAAAAGAACGCCGAAAAGCCAAGGCATACAAGCATTATCACAATAGAAACTATATGTTCTCTCATTATTTTCTCCAAAATTGTTTTTAAAATTTATGTCGTAAATCGCAGGTATTTTCAAAAAAACGCAAAAAAGCATAGCCTGAGCCTTTTACGCGCGCAGGTTATGCATTCACACTATCAAATATTGAGTTTTTTCAAGATACAGAAACGTCGACTTCGACAACTCCCGTCGCTATCCACTTTTATACTCCAAATAATCAAATAGATTTAAGAACTTTGTTCTTATTATTAGATATTATACCATAAAGAAAAAATTTGTCAATAGCTTTTTGATTTTTTAATAATTTTTAACAAAAAAAAATACGGGGCGGTCCTGCCGCCCCATATTTCTTTAGATCTTCTCTTTAACCTTGGAAGCTTTACCAACTCTGTCGCGGAGGTAGTAGAGCTTTGCTCTTCTAACCTTACCCTGACGAATTATGTCAACCTTCGCAACGTTGGGAGAGTGGATCGGGAAAGTCTTTTCTACGCCGCAGCCATAAGAAACACGTCTTACGGTGAAGGTCTCGGAGATTCCGCCGCCGTGCTTAGCGATAACGGTACCCTCGAACATCTGGATTCTTTCGCGGTTGCCTTCCTTGATCTTGTTGTGAACACGAATGGTGTCACCAATGTTGATTACCGGTACTTCGGTCTTCAACTGCTCGTTTGTAAAAGCCTGAATCAAATTCATTTTTCAGTCCTCCTTAATTTCGGGGCATTCATGCAGAGCTTCGCAGCGGACTACCCGTTTTTGTGTTTTTTCGCACATTGCAAATTATTATATCACATCTTTTTATGTTTTGCAAGTGCTTTTTTGAAATTTATTTAAATTTCTTTACTTTTTTTATTTTTTATCTGATGCAATACCGCAAGGACACCCTTCAGTATATCCTTTCCGTTGAATATCAGCATAAAAGCGACAATGGCGATCTGTATATATACCCAATATCTTATCTCGGATATGATTACCACAGTCTGCGCTATCACGGCTATAAAATTTATTGCCACCTTAACGCTATGCAAATTGAATCTGATATAAAAGCGCGTGTCATACGCGCGTATAACGTACACGGTAATATAGCTGATAAGCGTCGCGACGGCAGCGCCCATTGCTCCGTGCGTCGGTATCATAACGAAATTCAGAACAATGTTCACGACCGCTCCCGCAAGTGCGGTAAGCATTGAGAGCATACTTTTCTTTTCAAGGAAATACACGCTTCCAAGGAATGATACAAGCGCGGAAAATGCGGTTGCAAGCGTCAGCACGGGCACGAACTCCCAGGAGCTGTAATAGGAATCGGCGAGCAGCAGGCGGGTAAGTATCTTTGAAAAGGCGATTATTCCCGAAGCGCCCATAAAAATGATCCCCATATAGTTTTTGAACACGCTTCCGAAAAAGCTTGAGCGCTCCTCTGGCTCGGCGTCCTTAACCGTTGAAAAATGCCACGCCTCGATAAACACGCCGCAAACGAGCGAAAGCATGGTCGGGAGCTTATACGCCGCGGCGTAAAGTCCGTTCTCTGCCTCGCCGCAATACGCGGTTACGATATATCTGTCCGACACCGACGTGATAAGCCAAAGGATCGTTGTAGGTATATAAGGAATACTGAATTTCAGCATTTTCCCGATAACGCCGGCATTTATATCTCGGAAAGACAAAAATCTGTAAAGTCTTCCCGCAAAGAAAAGAAGCACGGTAACGCAAAGATCCGACACAACGACAGACAGAACGTATCCGAGCGTTCCCATATCGAATACGACAAGGAACAGGATATTGAGTCCGATAGTGAGCGCGGTATTGATTATCCCCTGCACCGCAAAGAGCGTGGTATGTCCTTTTGCCCGAAGGAAATTTGCAAACGCCGAGTGAAGATTGGCGCAGAGCACGTACGCCGCAACAAGCCACACGTAGCCGTCGAAGATATCGAACAGTCTCAATATCTGCACAAGCGCGACGCAAAGCGCCGAGCCGAGCGCAAGCACGGCAACGCCGCCCGAGAGCACCTGTCTCTCGCTTATCTCACCACCGTCCGAGCTGTCGAGCGCGAAACGGAATATTCCGTCGCAAATACCGACCGCCGCCAGCGGAATAAGCAGATTCGCCGTCTGCGTAAGTATATCCGCCACGCCGAACTGCGTGGTAGTAAGCACGCTCGTATAAAACGGCATCAATAAGAACACAAGCACCTTTGATGCAAAGGTGCCTATGCCGAGTATCGCCGTATTGGAAAGCAGTCGCTTATACCTTCCCATTTCAGTCGCAGTTTTCCCAGTTATGATATACGTTCATAACGTCATCATCGTCCTCAAGCTTTTCGATGAGGAGTCCCATAAACTTTATCTCTTCCTCGCTGTCAAGCGTTACGTAGTTGGAAGCGATCTTGGTCTTTTCCGCAGAGAGAAGCGTGTATCCTGCTTCCTCAAGGCTATCCTTTACCGCATAGATGTCGTCGGGCTCGGTGTATATCTCGAATATCTCACCCTCTGCCGCGAAATCCTCTGCTCCTGCCTCAAGTGCAGTCTCCATAAGCTTATCCTCGTCGATGTCTCCATCCTCATTGGAGATAACGATCAGTCCCTTCTCAGCGAACAGATAGGATACGCAACCCGTCTGTCCCATATTTCCGTGATATTTTGAAAAGTAGGAACGAACGTTACCTGCAGTACGGTTACGGTTATCGGTAGTAGCCTCAACGATAACTGCGATTCCCGCGGGGCCGTAGCCCTCGTAAACGACTTCCTCGTAGTTCTCGCCCGTGCTTCCGAGTGCCTTTTTGATGGTTCTTTCAATGTTGTCGTTAGGCACGTTGTTTGCCTTTGCTTTAAGTATAAGATCGCGAAGCTTGGAGTTGGACGCGGGATCTCCGCCGCCCTCCTTGACCGCAATAGTGATCTCCTTACCTATTTTGGTAAATACCTTCGCCTTCTGCGCGTCGGTCTTTTCCTTTTTGTGCTTGATGTTAGCCCATTTGCTGTGTCCTGACATGATCTTTATATCCTTTCAATTTAACTTACTATTTTATATACGCTCGGTCTTCTTCATACAGATAAGCGAGAACGCAGATCCGAGCACGTATCTGGTTGCCTCGGTGAGAAGGATTCTCGTGCCGCGCACGTCGTTATTCTCCGCGTTGAGTATTGAACATTCGTGATAGAATTTATTGAATGCCACTGCAACGTCAAGAATAAATCTGGTTATGGTCGAGGGCTCGTAATCGCGGATAGCTGTGAGCACTCTTTCCTCATACTGACAAAGTGTTTTCAAAAGAGCCGCTTCCTCGTCAGAGGTGATAACGACCTTGCCGCCATAATTTTCGGTAACCTTTTCAAGCACCGAGCAGGTACGTGCGTAGGTATACTGAACGTAAGGACCGGTGTTTCCGTCGAAGGAAAGCGCATCCTCAAGATTGAAGTTGATATCTTTTATACGGTTGTTTGTAAGATAGTAGAACACTATCGCGCCAACTCCCACTGCCTCAGCCACCTCTTCATTATTAGCAAGGTCGGGATTCTTCTCTGCCATAATTCCCTTTACCTTTTCGATAGCAAGAGCAAAGAGATCCTTGAGAAGCACTACGTTACCCGTTCTCGTCGCAAGCTTTGCGCCGTTGAGCGAGACCGTACCGTAAGGAATATGAACGAGCTGATCGTACCAATCGTAGCCCATAAGCTCAACGACCTTGAACCATTGCTTGAAATGAAGTATCTGCTGGTTGCTGGTAACGTATATCGCCTTATCGAATTTATATTCGTTCTTTCTGTATACCGCCGCCGCGATATCACGAGTGGGATAAAGAGTCGAGCCGTCGCGCTTGAGTATGAGGCAGGGCGGCATACCGTATTCCTCGAGGTCAACGATCGATGCGCCGTCGTCTATCTTCATAAGTCCCATCTCGCGCAATCTTTCAACCTGTGCGGGCATCTTATCGGTATAAAAGCTTTCGCCCTTGTAGCTGTCAAACTCTATGCCAAGCTGCTTATAAGTCTTTTCGTATTCGGCAAGGCTTATCTCAACAAACCATTTCCAGAGCGCGATATTTTCCTCGTCGCCGATCTCCATCTTGTGAAACTCTGCTCTCGCCTGATCCGCAAGATCGGGGCGGGCCTCAATTCCCTGCTCCTCATCACCCTTGATGGTATTGTTAATACGGACGTAAAGCTCAACGAGCTTGTCAATTCCGCCTTCCTCGATCTGTGCCTTGTCGCCCCAAAGCTTGTATGCAACGATAAGCTTACCGAACTGTGTTCCCCAGTCGCCAAGGTAGTTGATTCCGATACACTTATATCCGGCAAACTCGTGAAGCTTCTTGAGTGAATGTCCGATAACCGTCGTGCCGAGATGCCCTATGTGGAAGGGCTTTGCAACGTTGGGCGAGGAGTAGTCGAGAACCACCGTCTTGCCTTCGCCAAGATATGTGGGCGCGCCGTAGCTTTCCTTTTTATCGAGTATCTCGGGCAAAATAACCTCGCCGAGATATCCGTTATCTATTTTTATATTAAGGTATCCGTTTACCGCGCTAACGTTGGATACGCAATCAAGCTCGAAGCCGTCGGAGATCGCTTCTGCGATCTTCGGGGGTGCCATACGGAGCGTACGGCTGAGCTTAAAGCAAGGGAACGCAAGGTCTCCCATATTGGCGTCAGGCGGATACTCAAGCATTCCCATAAGCTCCGCGGTATCGATCTGTGCCGCCTCATTTATAGCCTTTACCCTTTCTATTATTTTTTCTGCTATCCGTTTTTTGATATTAAGCATAATTTTTCCTCTGTTTTTATTCTAAAGACAACTTTTTTATTATACTACATTTAATGCTTTATTTCAAGTATTATTTTAATAATTTTCTCTCTCGTCAAGCATTTCCTTCGCCGCCGCGCGCTGCGCGTCGGTTATATTTATGCCGCCGAGTATTCGTGCGATCTCGCCAACTCTTTCCTCACTGTCAAGCAGTCGGAGTGCCGTTTCGGTTCGTCCCTCTACCTCTCGCTTGGAAATATAAAAATGATTATCCGCCAGAGATGCGATCTGCGCCGAATGAGTTACGCATATTACCTGCGACTCACGTCCTATTTCTTTGAGCTTTATGCCAACCTTACGCGAGGTCTTACCCGAAATTCCCGTATCTATTTCGTCAAACACAACGGTGCCGATACCGTCAAGCCTATTAAGAGCATTCTTCAGTGCCAGCATTATACGCGCAAGCTCACCGCCCGACGCTATTTTTGCCATAGGCATAAGCGGCTCACCGGGGTTTGCCGATATCATAAATTCAAGATTATCCTTGCCGCTGGGCAAAAAGTCCTTTGAGGGCGTTATACGCACCTCAAAGCGAACCTTGGGCATATCGAGAAATCTCAGCGTTTCGGTAACGCTCTCGACAAGTCCTCTCGCACCCTCACGACGCTTCTCACGAAGCGTATCGCAGATCCTGTCCGCCTCCGAGCAAAGCATTCCGAGCTTTTTCTCAAGCTCCTCTCGGTACACCTCGGAATTCTCCAGCGCCTCGAGTCGAGCCACGGCGTCATCTCTAAACGCTATGACTTCCTCAACACTTCCGCCGTATTTGCGTTTCAGCTTTGATATAGCATCAAGCCTTGACTGCGCCTTGTCAAGCTTCGCGGTAGGATCCTCGTCGCAGAAATCGGTCATCGCCGACATCTCCGCCGCAATATCCTCAAGCTCGTATCTCACGTTAGAAAGTCTATCCGCAAGCACCGTAGCCTCGGGCAAGGATTCGGCGACCGCATCGCTCGCCGTCTTTGCTCGGTCAACAAGATATATCGCGCCGCCCTTTTCTCCGCCGCGCAGAGCCTTATCTATGAGCATTCGGCATTTATTGATCTTTTCCGCTGAGGAAAGCCTTGCGACTATTTCCTCAAGCTCCTGCTCCTCGTTTTTCTTCGGCTTTACCGAATCGATATCCTTTATTTGAAATTTCAGTATCTCGCAAAGCCGCGCCTTTTCCATCGTATCCCTGTCGGCTGAGTCTATCTCGCATCTGGTGGCGAGTATCTCACGGTACTTTTGCGAATATTTCTCAAGCAGCTCACCGTTTGACGTGTAGCTATCTATGAGCTTTATATGATTCTGCGGATCAAGAAGCTGCTGATTGTCATTTTGTCCGTGAATGCCAAACAGCTTGCCCGATACCTCGCGAAGCATCGAAAGCGTTACGGCTCTGCCATTGATCCGCGCCGACGAGCCGCTCTGGGTTATTGCTCTGGAAAGCAGGACTCCGTCCTCCTCACACTCTATACCAAGCTCGCAAAGCAAAGACCGACACTCGTCTCCGATATCACAAAACATTGCCGAGACCGACGCCTTATCCTCGCCCGAACGGATCAGCTCCTTATCTGCGCGACATCCAAGCAGAAGATTCAGGCTATCGATAATTATCGATTTTCCCGCGCCCGTCTCACCCGTAAGCACGGTAAATCCGCCCGAAAGATCCACGTAAAGCCGCTTTACGACCGCAATATTCTCAATGTGTAATGAGATTATCATCAGTTACCACCTTATATCAAACTCAAACCGATTTCATAAGTTCCTTGATCTTTGCGGCAATATCTGCCGACGCCTCAGTACTCTCGGTTATAACGATTATAGTATCGTCGCCAGCAACACAGCCGAGGACCGTCTCGATATGAAGTGAGTCGAGAGACGTCGCAACGGCACCCGCAAGTCCGGGATAAGTCTTAAGAACTACGTTATTCATAGAGTAAGCTACGCTCAGTATAGAATCCGCCATTGCGTTGTGTATCTTTACGTTACCCGTACGTACAGGTCTCTGCGCCGCGGCAACGTATCTGTAAGTACCTGTGGGAGTAAGCTCCTTAGAAAGCTTTAAGTCTCTGAGATCTCTTGAAATAGTCGCCTGAGTAACCTTGAAGCCCTCGTTTTTAAGTATCTGCGTCAGAGCCTCCTGCGTCTCGATATCCTGCGTGGATATGAGCTCAAGTATTCGCGTCTGTCTGTCTGATTTCATATTCTTCTCCGTTATAATTACAAAAATTTCTTCATTCGTATTTTAGAGTAAAAGTCCTCATCCTTTATTCTGAGTAGCTTTGCGCGGATATCGGATTTCGTAACGATGACCGAATCGCCGTAAAACAGATCAAAGGTCGCTCTGCCGTCGACCGTAAGGTGCAGCACCTTCTCGCGCGCACAAATATTCTTGACCCTCAGCTCCTCGCTGTCGGGGAAAACGAGAGGGCGTGAGAGCAACGAGTGCGGACATATCGGCGTTACGCAGATGCAGGACAGCTTTGGATCGACTATCGGTCCACCCGCTGACAGCGAGTACGCTGTTGATCCCGTGGGTGTTGCTATAACGAGTCCGTCAGCGCGGTAGGTGTTTACAAGTCTGCCACCCTCGGAAAGCTCAAGATCAACGATCCTTGCGGTTGAGCCGTTGGCAACGACTGCGTCATTGAGCGCATCCGCCGAAAAGCGCTTCTGTCCCTTCTCCGAAACTATATCGACCTTCAGCATAGCTCTTTCGTCAAGACGGTATTCTCCGTCAAAGACCTTATCGAGCAGCTCTATCTCATCAAGCTCAAGCTCAGTCATATATCCTACTCTGCCCATATTGATGCCAAGTATCGGAATTCCCGCAGGCGCTGCGCGCCTTGCGGCTTCAAGCATATATCCGTCGCCGCCGATGACTATCACAAGATCAGCCTTGTCGTATATTGCCTCGGGAGTCTCGTAAGAAAATATTTTTCTGTGAGCGCGGCTGCGCATTACCTTATCCTTGTGCGCGACGGGTATAAGTATATTTTCGCATCGCGGCTCTATTTTATCTACCACGCGCATAGCCGCCGCAAATTTATCTGTTATGTTAAAATTGGTTATAAGCGCTATTGTCTTCATAAATATCCTTTCGGTATCAAAGCGAGGTTATGTGCTTTATGACCTTATCCTCGACATTGCATTTTATACATTTCTTTTTAACAAAGCAAGCGAGGTATTCCTTGTTGCCGTCGCCGCCCTCGATAGGCGATCTTATCAGCCCCACGGGGTCAAATCCGTGCTCGCATGCGAAGCTGATAACGCGCTTTACGGCAAGGAAGCGGTATGCGGCATTCGTTACCACGCCACCCTTGGACAGCGCGGATCTGCCTGCCTCAAATTGCGGCTTTATAAGGCTGATAAAGACACCGCCGTCCTTTACGCAATCGGCAATACCCTCGATTATATAGGTTTGCGAGATAAAGGAAACGTCAGCTACCGCCGCATCGCATTTTCCCTCGGTTATCTCGCTTGTCAGCTCTCGTGCGTTAAATCGCTCGATGCATACAACTCGGCTATCGGTGCGCAGCTTCTCGTGAAGCTGACCGATGCCCGCGTCAACGGCATAAACCTTTTTCGCACCGCGACACAACAGGCAGTCGGTAAATCCACCCGTGGACGCACCCACGTCAACCACCTTTTTTCCGTTGACGTTTACAGAAAAGGCATCAAGCGCCGCCTCAAGCTTCATTCCGCCA
>JAFXHA010000052.1 GCA_017536635.1 Clostridia bacterium | reverse complement strand
GGAGCCCCCTCAAGAGGGAGCCTAAGGTTACATTCGCGCTCGAAACGGACCGCCGACAACGTTCGCAAGGCGAACTTGGCAAGCTTGCCCAAAGCAAGCGTTAGGACGCACGGTCCCTACAATAGAGATATGTTTTATCTATATTACAATCAAAACCCGTCGGTACGTAGTGTCCGACGGGTTTTTACCTTAGAAATTCAATAAATTATCGATAACGGTATTCGTTATTTCGAGTGATGTGTCCACCAAATCCTTTTTGGTGGAAGTTTTCTTTGGTTACTTTTCTTTTTCAAAAGAAAAGTAACTCGCGTCCTCTTAACCTATCTTAGGAAGGCTTGCGGCAGCGACGGACTGACCGACGCGGCGGGATTTTTCATCGGGGATATGGAGAGTGATCTTCTTTGCAAGCTCAGGGAACTCGGTATCGAGGACCTCCTGTGCGCGCTCGAGAAGGATAACTCCGCCCTCGCCCGAGGTAACGCGTCCCATAATGAGAACGTGCTTGATGTCGTAGAACTCGGTATAGTAAGCGATAGCGTAGCCGAAATATGCACCGATGGTGTCATAGATAGCAGCAGCGCGGGGATCGCCGTCCTTCATAAGTCCCTGAACCACCTTGAGCTTTTCAGCGGGCGAGAGATTCTCGTCGAGTTCGATACCCGCCCAAGGAGCGCACTTGATAACGCCGTCCTGCGAGAAATACTTAACACCGCAGCCGTAGTCGCCCGACCACTCGTCTACCATTGCTTCCTCACAGAAGTCAACGGGAACAAAAGCGAGCTCGTTGAGCCAACCGGTGATATTTCCGTCGGGATCAACGTATCCGCCTGCCTCGGACGTACCCATAGCTACGCCGAGAACCGCGTTGTCGTCAAGATCCATAGCGCCGGCAAGAGCGGTAACGTCGCCGTCGTTTGCCACCTCGATCGGAATATTTTCGCCGATCTCCTTGGCAACGTCGATGTACATATTCTTGACCTTCTTGTCAAAATCCTCGTCGCTTACCTTGATAAAGAGCGAAGCGACCATTATACGATTGTCAACGTAAACGCCGGCACTCGAAACACCGATAGCGTCAACGCGGGGCATATGAGATGCCGCGGTCTTCATTGCGTTAAGTATTCCCTCGTAATGATAATTAGGATCAGAGTTGGTCTTGGGGAACCAGACAACCTCCTCGGAGTAAACGCTCTCGCCGTTGATAACAGCGCTGACCTTGCGGTCGCTTCCGCCTGCGTCAAAGCCAATACGGCAGCCGTCAAGATGGCGTCCGATGGGAGCTGCGGCAGACTTGTCCACGGGGGCGTTCTCAAGAGAAACTACCTCAACCGAGAAGGGCTGCTCGTAAACTCTTTCCATAAACTTTACGTCAAAGTCGCGCAGACCGCCATAGGAGAATGCCTTGCGGATCTTTTCTCCAACGATCTCGCTACCCGCGATAATTACCTTGTATCCGCCCGCAACCCAAAGGAGAGACTTTACCAGACGCTCAACGAATCTGAAGTTTTCCTCGTCGTGTCCCGTGCCATCGCGGAAAATGCGTGTCTTGTAGGTGGTGGTGTAGCCGTTGTTTCTTTGAACAGCGATAACAATGTCCTGTCCGTCAGTCTTGGTAGCCTCGCGCATATCGCGACATACTACGGAAAGGGGAGCAAATTTGGGGTCGAGCTTTGCCTGAACCTTAAGCTTCATATCTGATAGTTCCTCCTATGATGGTTTTATTTACGTTAAATTCAGCGTCGGTGATGATGATATCCGCGTCCTTGCCAACGTCGAGCGAGCCCTTGGTCTTCTCAACGCCTATTGCCGTTGCGGGATTGAGAGTTGCGCCGTTTACGCACTCGTGGAGCGGAATATTAGAGTTGGTGTAGACGTTCCAAACGCCCTTATTGAGCGGAAGAACGCTTCCCGCAACCGTACCGTCCTCAAGTCGACAAACAATGTCGCGGTAGATGATCTTTGTGCCGCCGAGAGTGTACTCGCCGTAGGGAAGTCCGCCTGCGGGGAGACAGTCGGTGATAAAGCAGAGCTTTCTACCCTTGATCTTGTAAAGCAGATCGTAGAAGCAGGGATTCACGTGGAAGGTGTCCACAATAAGCTCGCAGGTAACGTCGGTGTTGAACGCGGCGGTAACTACACCGGGTGCGCGGTGAGCCATAGGTGTCATCGCGTTGAACAGGTGAGTTACGTGCTTAACGCCCGCCTCGGTCGAGCGGACAGCCGTCTCGTAATCCGACGAGGTGTGTCCCATAGAGATAACCACGTCGGTGTCGCGCGTTATCTCGCGGATAGCGGCGAAATCCTCAGTGTCGGTCTCGGGAGCAAGCGTGATTATCTTGATGATATCGGCGTACTCCTTAACGAACGCAGCATCGGGTTTAAGTATGTATTTTGCATCCTGCGCGCCCTTTTTGCTCTCGCTGATGAAGGGCCCCTCTGCATGACAGCCCAGAATTGCACTTCCCTTCCAGCCCTTGCTTTCTTCCTTGAGATCGCGACAGGTCTGAAGAGCCTTGCGAATGACCTTCATATCCACGGTCATGGTGGTGGGAAGAAATCCCGTAACGCCATTCTTGACGATTCCGCCCGCGATGGTGCGGATAGATTCCTCTTCACCGTCGCAAACGTCCTTGCCGAGATAGCCGTGAATGTGCAGATCAATAAGTCCGGGGGCAACGTAGCCGCCGCATGCGTCGATGATCTCAGCGCCCTCGGGGATCTTGTCCGCGGGAACGATTCCCTCTATGACCTCGGTGTAGAGGAGAGCGAATCCGTCGAGCACGCGGTCCTTTAAAATGATTTTTCCATTTACAATAGCTTTCATTTTTTTATTCTCCGTTTTTAATGAATTAAAATGCCTATTCAAGCTTATTGTACCACAACCGTCTGTTTTTTTCAATAGAATTTTGATATTTTATAAATGTTATTAAGAATAAAATGAGAGAAACAAACGGGCTTTGATTGTATTAAGGATAACGCGTGTCTATCGTAGGGACCGTGCGTCCCCAATATAATTAAAACCCGTCGGTACGTAGTGTCCGACGGGTTTTTACCTTATGATGCTTATAAATTACCGATAACGATGCGCGTTATTTCGAGTGATATGTCCACAAGTCCTATCTTGTGGGAAGTTTTCTTTGGTTACTTTCTTTTTCAAAAGAAAGTAACTCAAAAGAAAGTAACGAAAAAATCACTTTTTCTTAAAAACTACCAATTTGCTTATAAAATAATTCGAAACCACTACGAGCACCGAGGAAATGACCTTAGCCCAGAGGCGAGAGGAGAGTACGATGCTTATCGAAAGGACGGTGAGTGTGGGGGAGTTGTATCCGCAGACCTCGAACAGAGCTATGGCGCCGAGGTTTACGCCGACCTCTAAAAAGTAGGTCAGCACGCGCGCGCCCGCGAATTTTACAAGCTGAACGCCGGTTCCCTTCACTCCACGTTCGTCGTTTTTGAATACCCATTTTTTATTGGTGACGAACGCGACGAGAACGCCGACTATCCACTGTGTCGTGCTTCCGAGAATATCAAGAAACTCAGTAGGCTCGCCCGCCTCGTCGTGCCAGATCAGCACGCCGAATTTCAGCGTCAGAAAGCAGGCGAGGAGCGATGCGACGGTGGTTATCACGCCGAAAACGAGATATTTGATTATCTCCTCGTATTTTCGGTACAGATCTTTAATTTTTGCCATTGGCACCACCACCTTGATTCTTTATGCGCTCGGCATAATCCTTTGCAGCCTGCTCGAGCTTGTTATCGCCCCAGAAATAATATTTCTTATTTTTGATATCGTCGGGCAGATATTGCTGTTTCACGTAATGTCCGGGATAATCGTGCGGATATTTGTATCCCTTGAAGAGTGGGCTCTGCAGATGCTGAGGAACAACAACGCCAAGTCCGTTTTCGGCGTCTGCCATAGCCGCGTGGATCGCATTGTTGGCAGAGTTGGATTTGGGAGAGGTCGCAAGCAATATTGCCGCGTGTCCGAGCGGTATTGCCGCCTCGGGCATTCCAAGCTCCTTTGCCGACTCACAGCACGCGCGCGTTATAGCGGCTGCCATCGGGTACGCAAGCCCGATATCCTCGCTCGCGATCACCTGCAATCTGCGGCAGACCGAAAGAAGCTCGCCCATTGAAAGCAGCTTTGCAACGTAAAATGCCGCTGCGTCGGGATCCGATCCGCGAATAGATTTTTGCAGGCAGGAGAGCAGATTGAAATGTGTGTCGTCGTCGAAATTTCCGACCTTTACGTTAAATTCGTCGACCGTCTCGACGGTTATCTCCTCGTCGGCGGCGAAAAACGCGTTCTCAAAGAGAAGTATCGCGTGGCGCACGTCTCCCATCGTTGCTCTCGCAATGTAGGTGAGCACCTTTGCATCGACCTTTTTCGACTTGCCAGATTCTCCTTCGAGATATTCGTGCGCGCGGCGGAGCGCCACCACACATTCCTCGGGCGGTACGGGCTTGAATTCAAAGAGAGAGGAACGCGAGATGATCGCGTTATATATGTAAAAATGCGGATTTTCGGTGGTCGAGGTGATCAGTGTTACTCTGCCGTCCTCGATATATTCAAGCAGCGCCTGCTGCTGCTTTCTGTTGAAATACTGTATCTCGTCGATGTAAAGAAGTATCCCGCCTGTACAAAAGATATTTGAGGTGGACGAAAGAATATCCTTTACGTCAGATAGCGAGGCGGTCGTCGCGTTGAGCCTGTGGAATACCATATTGCTCTGCCTCGCGATTATCTCCGCCGCGGTGGTCTTGCCCGTGCCGGGCGGGCCGTAGAATATCATATTCGGTATTCTGCCCGATTCGACCATTCGACGCACTACTCCGCGCTCACCGAAAAGATGCTTTTGTCCGACTATCGAATCAAAATCTCTTGGGCGCAGAGCTTCTGTTGTTCTTGCTGTCATATGTTCTCCTTGAAATATCAGAGGTTCGGAGCCGCGAGGCCGTCAAGAAATTCAAGCAGCTCGGGGAGCGCGAGAATTATGGCGATACACGCGATCAACGTGATCAATGACGTTGCTATTGCGGCACGGAGCGTTGCTCCCTTTTTGTCGAATTTTATTTCCGCCATATATTTGAGATCTTCGGGAATGAAGAAGCTGTCCTTGTCCGCGTCTACCTTATACTCGGTCTCCTTGAAGCGCCCAATGGAGCGATCCTCGGCGCGCTTTTTCTCGTGCTCTTCTCTTTTGAGCTTCTGCTCGGCGTAAAACTCCTCTTCCTCGCGGCATTTCAGGACGCGGCGAAGGCTTACGCTCTTAGCTACTGCGCGGCGAATGATCAGGCGGTCAAAATAATCGAGCTCGTCGAGCGTTTTCGCACTTTCGGGTGAGAGCGCATCACGCTCGATAACGCGGCGAACGAAATCGCCAAGCGTGCGCTTGGTAAATAGCGACATAAAGGCGGCGATTATAATGCCAACACCAATACCTATGATGAAACTGAGTATCATCTTCAGCTCGGTCGCGTAGACGTTTATATTCGTGTATTCCACGGAGAATGCTACGTAGAGGTCATAATATTTATTTGCTATGTCCTGCAAAAAAGTATTACTCATCTTATTTTTTATTTTTCGGCATCGCCGATTCCTTTCGGGGATTTGTGGGGAGCACCAAAGAAACTTTTTTGAAAAAAAGTTTCTCTGGACACTTCAAAAAACTTTAAGAATGGGGTTGAAGAAATTTGCTTTAGCCCTTCATTTTTTAAGTTTTTGAAGATTCTAAAGAAACTTTTTACAAAAAGTTTCTTTAGTGGGGGTTGGGGCAAAGCCCCAAACACAAAAATTACTTTTTAATAACGTCAACTCCGACGTACTTGCGGAGGACTTTAGTGCACGTCAAACTCCTTCCGTCAACAGTTTCGCCAACGGCTTACTGTTGCCACCTCCCTCAAAAGGGAGGCTTATTGAGTTTGCGCTCAGCTTTATTCAGGCTCCCTCTCGAGGGGGCTCCTGCGGAGCAGGTGGAGGAGTTTGAGTTACATAAGGATACTTTATCGAAGTATTTCAAAGAGATGTTTTTGCACCAAGTTACTTCTTAATAACGTCAACTCCGACGTACTTGCGGAGGACCTCGGGAACTACTACCGAGCCGTCAGCGAGCTGATTCTGCTCTACGAGCGCGGGGAGAACACGGCTGGTTGCAAGACCCGAGCCGTTGAGCGTGTGAAGGAATTCTACCTTGCCGTCGGCGCGTCTTACTCTCATCATTCCGCGTCTTGCTTGATAGTCGCGAGCGTTGGATACCGAGGAAACCTCCTTGTAGCCGTCCATAGAGGGAATGTTGATCTCGATGTCGTAGGTTCTTGCCATAGATGCCGAGCAGTCCTCTGCCGCAAGCTTTACGGTGCGGAAATGGAAGCCGAGTCCCTTTACAAGATTCTCTGCCTTGACTACGAGCTCCTCAAATGCCTCGTCGCTCTTTTCGGGAAGCGTGTATTGGAACATCTCTACCTTGTTGAACTGATGTCCTCTTACCATTCCGCGCTCGTCCGAACGGTAGCTGCCCGCCTCGCGTCTGAAGCAGGGGGTGTAGCTCACGAGCTTCTTGGGAAGATCAGCTTCGGTGAGGATCTCGTTCCTGTAAAGCGACGCGAGAGCTGCCTCTGCTGTGGGAAGCATATAGCGCATACGGTTGTCGGTGGGGTTCTCTATCTTATATACCTCGTCGGCAAACTTGGGGAACTGTCCCGCGGTAACGCCGCACTCATATTCAAGCATGTGAGGAGGAAGGATAAGCTCGTATCCGTCGGCAAGATGAGTGTCGATGAAATAGTTGAGCAGAGCCCACTCGAGACGCGCGCCCATTCCTCTGTATATCCAGAAGCCCGATCCCGAAAGCTTGGTTCCTCTGTCGTAGTCTATAAGTCCGAGTCCGGTGCAGAGATCAACGTGGTTCTTAGGCTCGAAATCAAACTGCTTGGGCTCTCCGAAATAACGGATAGGCTCGTTGTTCTCCTTGCCTCCCGCCAAAAGATCCTCGTCGGGAAGGTTGGGAAGACCGAGCATTACAGAGGTGAGCTGTGTGCCGATCTCCTTGAGCTTTTCATCGTTGAGCTTTGTAGTCTCGGAAAGCTTCTTCATATCAGCAAAGATAGGAGCAACGTCCTTGCCCTCTTTCTTGTACTGCGGAATGAGCTTGTTGATCTTGTTCTGCTCTGCTTTGATCGATTCGGTCTCGGCAATAAGTGCTCTTCTCTCGGCATCAAGAGCAAGTATCTGCTCTATCTCTGCCTTTGCATCCTTGCCCTTCTTTGCAAGACGGGCGATCACTTCATCGGGGTTTTCTTTAATGTATTTGATATCAAGCATGATTTTTTACCTTTCTTAACAATTTAATAATCTTAAAATGGAAATATATGGAAATAATTATTATTTCTCGACTTCTTCAAATATATCGTCTCCGCAAAGCGATTTGAGCAGTACCTCAAGGTCCTCATCGTCGCTGTACGTGAGCTCAACTATCTTCTTGTGAGAGGAGCGAGAGATGCGTACCTTTCTGCCGAGCGCAGACATAGCGCGTCTTTCAAGCTCCTTCATCTGAACACGCACCTGGGGGTGCACTTTTTCCTCTATCGGTTCATCGTGTATCTCGTTGAGTCTGCGAACGAGTGCCTCTACCTCTCTGACCGAAAGTCCGCGGTCAACTACTCTGTGAGCAAGCTCTCCACATCTGCTCTTGTCAACGAGTCCGAGCAACGCTCTTGCGTGTCCTGCAGTAAGCTCGCCTGCCTTGAGAAGCTCAAGTGTCTCATCGGGAAGCTCAAGCAGACGGAGCGCGTTTACAACTGCGGGACGGCTCTTGCCGACCTGCTTTGCTACCTGATCCTGAGTAAGTCCGAATTTGTCTATCAGCGCGCCGTATCCCATAGCTTCTTCAACGGGGTTAAGATCCTCACGCTGAATGTTTTCAATAAGAGCTACCTGCGCTGCCTTGAGCTCGTCTCCGTCGAATACCACGGTGGGTATTTCGGTAAGACCTGCCATTTTTGCGGCTCTCCAACGACGCTCGCCCGCAATTATCTCGTAGGTTCCGTCGCCGGCTATGCTCTTGCGAACGATTATCGGCTGAAGCACGCCGTAAGCGGCGATAGAATCAGCAAGCGCCTCGAGTCCTTCGCGGTCGAAGGTCTTTCTCGGCTGATCGCGTCTGGGCTCTATGTCCGAGAGCCTGATATTTTCGCCCGACCCCTTGGATTCAAACGAATTGTCGTCAAATATTGAGTAAAAGTCTCTGCCGAGACCTCCGTTTTTCTTTGTTGCCATTATAATACCAACCTTTATTTATTTTTTGAAATTAGCTTTTACGCTGCGGTTTTTGTGCTGAGGAGTGTATAAGGTCTTGGTTCCCATGCCGTATACGTCGCTTTTGGTGAACTGCGTGTCGGCGGGACGCTCGGTCCTTATAACAACCGTTGTATTGTTGGTTCTCGCCGAGGGAGAATTGTCAGACAAAAGCTCGTCGAGTCCACGCCCGAGACCTGCGGGTTTCTTTGCCATACGCCACCTCCGTCAGATCCTTGCGGCAACTTCTTTTGCCACCTCGAGATATTCCTTGGCTCCCTTGGCGTTCTTGTCGTGATAATATACGGGCATTCCAAAGCTGGGAGCTTCGGAAAGCTTGACGTTTCGGGATATTTTGGTCTCAAAAAGCTTGTCCTCATAATGCTTCTTGAGCTCGTTTACTACCTGCATAGAGAGCAAAAGTCTTGCATTGTGCATCGTAAGCAGTATTCCGCTGACGTTCAGATCTGCATTATAGTGCTTTTTGATAAGCTGAACGGTTATCATAAGTTGCGAAAGTCCCTCGAGTGCGTAGAATTCGCACTGCATAGGAACTATAACGCCATCACTTGCGGTGAGTGCGTTGACTGTGAGACGTCCGAGTGAGGGGGGACAGTCGATAAGAATGTAATCGTACTCGTCCTTTACCTCTGCGAGCGCGGTCTTCATACGAAATTCCGAGTCCTCAAAGTCAAAAAGCTCGAATTCTGCGCTTGTGAGCAGGGTGTTTGCGGGGATAACCGATAGATTTTTGTAAGGGGTCTCCTGAATTATCTCTTTTGCGGTGAGCTCTCCGTTGAGAAGCTCCTTGGTGGTTGCCTTCAAGCCTTTTTTGAAGATACCGACGCCGCTGGTGGTGTTGCCCTGGGGGTCAAGGTCTATAAGAAGCACCTTGTGCCCGAGGATCCCGAGGGAAGCGGCTATATTTACGCACGAAGTCGTCTTGCCGACTCCGCCTTTTTGGTTAGCAAAGGATATGATCTTTCCCATTTTTGATCCTTTCGTTATAATATGTAAGATTTTTTGCGTTTTACGCCTTATAATTACGATAATTATACCATATTTGCCTTGTTTTTGCAATACTCTTTGCAAAGTTTTTTGAAATTTCTTTCGACGCGAAATCCAATGTTTCA
This sequence comes from Clostridia bacterium, assembly GCA_017536635.1. Taxonomy (GTDB): domain Bacteria; phylum Bacillota; class Clostridia; order Oscillospirales; family CAG-272; genus HGM12713. The sequence continues at coordinate 5,517 of JAFXHA010000052.1, read as the reverse complement.
CGTGAAACATTGAGAAATAACCTACGCATTATGTTTCACGTGAAACAATAACGCGACGAGCAACCGAATGTTTCACGTGAAACGTTGACAAACAAAAGGCCCCGAATGTTTCACGTGAAACATTCGGGGTCTGTTTATTTGATTCCAAGATAGATCAGAAGCACCGATATATCTGCGGGATTGACTCCGCTTATTCTCGCTGCTTGTCCGACCGTAAGCGGCTTTATCTTGTCGAGCTTCTGTGCGGCTTCAATTCTGAGCCCTTTTATACTCAAATAGTCAATGTCCGTCGAAAGCTGCTTGACCTCAAGCTTTTCCTGACGTTTTACCTCTGCGATCTGCTTTTTGATGTATCCCTCGTATTTCACCGACACTTCAACGGTAAGGCTGACTCTGTACGGAAGCTCCGGGCGGTCGGGATCTATTTCTTTTAGCATTTCATAGCTGATCTGCGGTCTTTTAAGCAGATTAGCAAGTGTAAATCCCGTATTTACCTCAGGAAGTCCGTATTTTTCGAGAAATGGGTTGATAATATGAGGAGAAAGATTCGTAGATTCAAGCCTTTCTATCTCATCGGCAATAAGCCTTTGCTTTTCTAAAAAGGCTTGATATTGCTCATCGGATACAAGACCTGCCTTATAGCCCTTTTCGGTGAGGCGCGCATCCGCATTATCCTGGCGGAGCAAAAGTCTGTATTCCGAGCGCGACGTCATCATTCTGTATGGCTCATTTGTGCCCTTTGTTACAAGATCGTCAATAAGCGTGCCTATATAGCTTTCGGATCGCGAAAGAATGAACGGATCCTTGCCGGAGAGCTTCAATGCCGCGTTTGCACCTGCAATAAGTCCTTGAGCCGCCGCTTCCTCGTATCCCGACGTGCCGTTGAACTGTCCGGCGCCGTAAAGACCGCCGATGTTCTTGAATTCAAGCGTCGCGAGCATCTGCGTGGGAACCGCGCAGTCGTATTCGATCGCATATGCGTATCTCATTATGCGCGCATTTTCAAATCCTTTAAGAGATGCGAGCATCTGTCGCTGAACGTCGACGGGAAGTGAAGTCGAAAAGCCTTGAATATACATTTCCTCTGTATCGGCGCCGACGGGCTCAATAAAGAGCTGATGACGCTCCTTGTCGGCAAATCTTACCAGCTTGTCCTCAATAGAGGGGCAATATCTCGGGCCGGTTCCGTGAATCTGTCCCGAATACATTGCCGAACGGGTTATATTATCGCGTATTATCTTGTGAGTATCGGCATTTGTGTATACAACGTGGCAGGGAATTTGATCAAGCTCGTCGAAAAAGTCCTCGCTTGTGCGAGAAGAGTAGGGAACTACGGGAATTTCTCCGTTCTGTATCTCTAAATCGGTAAAATCTATGCTACCGCAGAACACACGGCACGGTGTTCCCGTCTTGAACCTCGCAAGCTCAATCCCGATATCTCTCAGAGATGCCGATAGACCGCGCGAGGAAAGGAATCCGTCAGGGCCGCTTTCATAATTGACGTTGCCGACGAATATTCTGCTTTCGAGATAGGTTCCCGAGCAGATTATCGCCGCCTCGCATTCCCAGACCTCGCCAAGAGACGTGGTAACCGAGCAGACCTTGCCATCCTTTACGCCGATATCCACGATCTCTGCCTGGATAAGACGGAGATTGGGCGCCTTTTCGAGCACCTGCTTCATAAGAGCCTGATATTTTTTTCTGTCCGCCTGAATGCGTTTTGAGTGCACCGCAGCGCCCTTGCCGAGATTGAGTGTGCGCGACTGAAGCGTAACGAGGTCGGCTACACGTCCCATCTCACCGCCGAGGGCGTCGATCTCGTATACGAGATGTCCCTTGCCTGTGCCGCCGATAGAGGGGTTGCAGGGCATATTGGCGATAGATTCGAAGGACATAGTGAAAAGAACGGTATCAGCGCCGAGCCTTGAAGCCGCGAGCGCCGCCTCGATTCCCGCGTGTCCCGCGCCGATAACGGCTATCTGTGTTTTTTCTGACATTGTGTTCACCTTTATTGTGGAGTTTCTCTTCCTTGAGTTAGAGATTATGTATGATTACAAACTTTATAAAAATATTTTTAATAAGCTCTTGAAAAAAAGCTTTTTGCGTGATATAATAACATAGTAATCCAATTTTATATTGTACGGAAGCATATTTCGGCTTTGCCGAATGTTGCGAAGCGGATTCGCTTGCCAAGGCAACCGAGCCACTTCTCTATGCTCTCCGATTCACAAGTTCATACGGAGGCATATCGAAGTGGTCATAACGAGGCGGTCTTGAAAACCGTTTGGGCGCAAGCCCACGGGGGTTCGAATCCCTCTGCCTCCGCCAAAAACAATCAAGCTGATGCATTGCATCGGCTTGTTTTTTTCTTAAAGCTCTACATACGATTATACAACATTTTCGAATAATAATCAAGTCTTTTGCTTGAAATTGCCATCTGCTAGTGTTCTATTACGTGTGCAAATGCGCTAATTCCCTTGACACTCCTTGAATTTTATGCTACAATTGCATTGTAAACCTTTGAAAAACTACAATAGAAGGGGATCTTTATGAAAAACAAGGTTATTTTCAGAATTATTTCTTTGGCGCTTTTAGTTCTTCTGTGCTTGAGCACGGTATCCTGCGCTGTTAATATGGGAATTCAAGACGAGATCTCGCAGAATACAAACGGTGATCTCAACGCCTCTGTCGATAACAACGGCGGCAACGGTGGAGACGGTGGAAATATCGGTAATAGCGGTGCCTCAAGTGCGGAAGAGGCGCTTTTTGCCGAGCTTATGAAGGCATATAACGCCTCTTTGGAATACAACGGCGCTATATCGGCTACGACCTCTCAATTGACCAACGTTAAGACTAACGGGGAAGAGAACCTTTCCAAGATGACCGGATCTATGGGACTTGACCCGGCCGGCAAGCGCTATTTTTACACTGCCGATATTGATTACGGAGAGTACAAATTCGTAACGTGCGAAAAGCTTTTCTCGGCTGAAGGACAGCTCTACGAATATAATTACGAAAAGATGTTCGGAGATTGGGATGATGAATCTACGCACTTCAGCAAGCTTTCCGCTGATTTTGATCCCGCAGAGGAATACGGCGATCTGAGCGATATGCTCGATGGCTTTGTTGGCGGAACCTTCAAGGCAAAGACCTTTGCCGAGCTCAAGGCGGCGCATAACAAGGTAATTTCCGACGTAAAGACGAGAAGCGAGAAGGAGCTCAAGGAAGACGGCGCGATCAAAGAGGGTGCGGTCTTTGCTGTCGTTCCCGAGGTAACCATAAAGAAGTCGAACGAGGAAATAGTTCTTACGATCACTCACCGTGTTCTCATATCCGAGATCAACGAGGGGCTCGCGGTTATGAATAATTTTTCCTCGGTCTACACGCGCACCATCGCCGCAAAGGACGGAAAGATCGTTCGTGTCGATATGGAGATGAGCGGCAGTATGGATTTTATAGAGCAGAGCGAGAGCGTAGGAACTCGTCCCGAAGGCCCGGGATATGACGACGAAACCAATCGCTATCCCTATGATGACGAGACTGTTCCTGATCACGAAATGACAGGGAAGCCCGAGTATCCGGACAATGTTATGACTGACATAGAAGCGCCTGCTGATACGCAGTCTGACTTTGTAATGACAGAGGATGCTGTCGAAACAGCGGAGCCTCCTCACCATTTTGATACCGCATACGAGACTGCTGTATCAACTATGCCCACCGCCAATGGCGCGAACGGCTACGATACGGGCCGTTATGAAGACTTCACCGCGGTAAGCGGCAAGAATATGGCGGCGGAAAGAGTCGAGAACGACGAAGTCTCAACGGCGACGAAGGTGTCGATGGAAATGAGCACGAACTGTGATATTTCCTATAGCTTTGATCAAAGCGCATACGATCTGATCGACTCAACGCTTCCTTCTAACCCCTCTGATATATACGATGACAGTGATGCGACGAGTTCGTTCATTCCCGTTGTATTTGCCGACGGAGTGGGTATGGAGCTGTACTTTGACGCAGACTATTCCGAGCCGTCTCAGCTTTTGGATCTGGTACAGAGAAGCGTTAACGATTATCTGGGCGATTCCTGGGATAATGGCTTTTTTGAGGAGCCCGACGTTAAGATAACGGCATTGTATAAGGATGCTGAGCGCACACAGCCGATAGATCTTTCCACGATCACCGCGGAACAGATACTTGCGCTTGATGCGATATACGTTGACTATACCGTTGCAGAGGGTAAGACGCTCATTATGCATACGTATAAGACTGTTGAAGAATACTCTCTTGAGTATCAGATCGTACGCAATGATATTTTGGGTGAGCTTGACCTTGATGTATATAACGGTGATATGGAAATATGCGACTCGGGCGAGTATCAATATGTTATAACATACGATATCGATGAAAAGATATCGATAAACGGCAAGGAAACGACCGATTGCTATATTGTTCCCGAAAGCGGTAAAACCTATGTGATCACGCATACCAGCGTCTATACGGACGAAGATTTCGGCTTGGAAGATATATTAGTAGATATGTTCTGATCATTAAATATTAAATCTTTACCCGCAACCTCGGTAGAGGTTGCGGGCTTTGATTATGTTTGGAATAATAATGTTTGTTGTAGAGGTAGCTCCCAAACGCTTGTAAAGTGAACTCCAAGAGCTCGTTCGAATTACGCAAGCTTATTTTCGACTCGTGAAAAGGGGTTGCGGGTTTTGTTTTTTTGTGATATACTGTATTTAAGTTATATTAAATATAAAGGAAGATAAATATGAAGCTAAAAAGGATACTTGCTTTGCTGCTCGTGCTGATTTTGCCGCTGCTTTCGGCGTGCGGAGATCGCGCGGCGGTGGGCGAAACCGATACGGGCACGGGCACTACCGGTGCTGCCGTTGAATGTGTGTCGCATACCGATGCCGATGCTAACGATCTTTGCGATCTGTGCGGAGTGTCGGTCGTCGTGGTCGTGGATTTTTATGCGATCAACGATCTTCACGGAAAATTTGACGATACAGCCAGCCAGCCCGGTGTGGACGAGCTGACTACCTATCTCAAGGCGGCTAACAAGACCGACGATCATACCGTTTTTCTCTCGTCCGGTGATATGTGGCAGGGAAGCGCAGAGTCTAACATGACCAAAGGGTTGATCATTACAGATTGGATGAACGAGCTTGATTTTGCGGCGATGACGCTTGGAAATCACGAGTTCGATTGGGGCGAGGAATATATTGAGGCGAACGACAGGCTCGCTGATTTTCCTCTGCTCGCGATAAATATTTTTGACCGCGAGACTAATCAGCGCGTCAGCTATGCGTCGGCATCGGTGATGGTCAAGCGCGGTGAGGTTAATATCGGCATTATCGGTGCTATCGGCGACTGCTATTCGTCGATCTCGCCCGACAAGGTCGAGGACGTGTATTTTAAGGTCGGAAGCGAGCTGACGTCTCTTGTCAAGGCTGAATCCGAGCGCTTGCGCGCGGCGGGAGCCGATCTGGTGGTATATTCCTTGCACGG
>JAFXHA010000051.1 GCA_017536635.1 Clostridia bacterium | reverse complement strand
TGCACGTGCAGGCGCACAGAACATCGTTCCTAACTCCACCGGTGCTGCTAAGGCAATCGGTCTCGTTATCCCCGAGCTCAACGGCAAGCTCATCGGCTCCGCACAGAGAGTTCCCACCTGCACCGGTTCTACGACCATCCTCGTAGCTGTTGTTAAGGGCAAGGACGTTACTGTTGAGGGCATCAACGCTGCTATGAAGGCTGCTGCTTCCGAGTCCTTCGGATACAACGAGGATCAGATCGTATCTTCCGATATCATCGGAATCCGTTACGGTTCTCTCTTCGATGCTACTCAGACCATGGTAGCAAAGATCGACGACGATACCTATCAGGTACAGGTTGTTTCTTGGTACGACAACGAGAACTCCTACACCAGCCAGATGGTTCGTACGATCAAGTACTTCGCAGAGCTCAACTAATTCAAGTTGCATAAATAAAGCGCCGCAGGCTTGCCTGCGGCGCTTTTTTTTGAAAAGATAAGAAAAGACATAAAAAAAGATAAAATAGGATATTGATTTTGTCGTGCGTTTGTGGTAAATTAAAGGGGTATTAACTACAAGGAGAGATTTATGAAGCCGAATTATTATCAATTTAAAAAAGCCGTTCCGGTATGGAACAGCGAGCTTCGCAAAGAGATGAATATTTCACTTTCGTTTGTCAGCAATATAGCTATAAGTGGTAATGAGACGAGTGTTCGCCTTGCGATTGCTGCCGCTGATTCATATATTCTGCGCATTAACGGCATTCTCGTATCTTACGGCCCTGCGCGTTCTGCAAAGGGATTTTACAGAGTAGATGAGATTGATATATTGCCTTATCTTGTCAAGGGTAAAAACAGCGTGGCTATACGTGTTGCCGCATATAATACAAATTCGTTTTTTGTTTCACAATCGCTTGGATTTCTTTGCGCTGAGATGGAAATAGACGGAAGCGTGGTCGCCGCTACGGGAGATGGTGGATTTTTTGCTTGCAGAGTGAACGAAAGAATACAGAAGGTCAACAGATATTCCTTCCAGCGACCGTTTGCTGAGCTTTACGATCTTGCCGACGGCGCGTTTGATTACGAGCTGGGTAAGGTATTCGCAGAGCCTATCGGTTTGTCGGAAACAGAGTCCAAAACCTTTATTTACCGCGAAGCGCCCTACGGTGAATTCCCGAAAATATATCCCGAGTGCGTAAACGCGAGAGGAATAGTTTCTCGTCGTGAGATATCCGAGGACGAATATTATCACTGTCGTTTCCTTGACAGAATAAATCAGCAAGCGAAGGGGTATGAGTTATCCGAGCTTGAGCATACGGGATACAGAGATATATCCGAGCTGACCTTTGAGAAGACAGAGGCACTTAGCGATATTGCAGACGAGATATCTCTATCGCCCGATAGCTTTGTTATGCTTAATTTCAAGGCTAACGTAACGGGAATCTTTTGCTTTGAGCTCGAAGTCGATGACTATGGAGATTTTTATATCTTGTTTGACGAGCTTTTGGATAAAAACGGAGATATAGATCCGTTTAGACTTCAGTGTGTGAATTTGCTCGCCTTTCGCGTAAAGCCCGGAAAATATAGCTTTGTTTGCGCCGAGCCGTATACCTTTAAGCACGTAAAGCTTGTGTCTTGCGGTACCTCTTTGCGTGTGTATGATCTGCATTGTACGGGCGTGGCTTATCCTCGTTCAAATATCACAGCGCGCTTTATAAAGGACGATTCCGAAATGGAGCAGATATTCGATGCGGCAGTAGAGTCGTTTACGGCTAATGCGGCGGACATTTATATGGATTGCCCCTCTCGTGAGCGCTCGGGCTGGCTTTGCGATAGCTATTTCACTTCGCGCGCAGAGTATGCACTGACAGGAAAAACACTTGTGGAACGGGACTTCCTCGAGAACTTTATGCTTCCCGACTCCTTTGAGGGACATCCAAAGGGAATGCTTCCGATGTGCTATCCGGGTGATATGGTATCGGGGCAGTTTATTCCAAATTGGGCAATGTTTTACGCGCTTGAGCTCGAGGAATATTTGAGGAGAAGCGGAGATAGCTCGTTTGTTGACGCTATCAAGGACAAAATATACGATCTGCTTGCATATTTCAAGCGCTTTGAAAATGAATACGGATTGCTGGAAAAGCTTGAATCCTGGGTGTTTGTCGAGTGGTCGCACGCAAATAAGCTCGTGCAGGACGTATCCTTCCCGACAAATATGCTTTACTCACGGTTCAAGGATGCTATTGGAGCGCTGTACGGTGATGCGTCGCTATTGGACGAGGCGGCTGCGCTGCGTGAGACTATACGAAAAATGTCATTTACAGGCGAATTTTTCTGCGATAATGCTTACCGTCGCAACGGAGCTCTTGAGCTTTCGGGCGAGTATACAGAGACCTGTCAGTATTATGCGTTTTTCTTTGACATAGCAAGTCCCGAAACCTATCCTGAGCTTTGGAGAACGATGATTTCGAATTTCGGATACGAGAGAAGAAAGACGGGAAAGTATCCCGACGTGCATTTTTCAAATGCTTTTATGGGCAATCAGATGCGCCTTGACCTGCTTTGCAGATACGGCGAGTACGAGCTGCTTGATCGTAATATAAGGGATTATTACGGATATATGGCAAGAACCACCGGAACTCTTTGGGAGCACGAGGGGTCGACCGCAAGCTGTAATCACGGATTTACCTCTGAGCTCGTTTGTTGGCTTAAAGCTCTTGGATATGTAGAATAACGAATAATTTAAAACCGCTTTTACTACCGTGTTATCGATAGCAAAAGCGGTCTTTTTGTTTGCTTTTGTTTTACGTGATTTTATCCTATGCTAAAAGCCACAGCCCATGGATTATGTTTATTTTTCTATAAATTTTTTCCACGGTCTTGTAGCTATCAATCCACAAGCCATTCCCGCAAGAATAACGATAACCCACACACCGACGGTGTTTTTCCAGCCTATAAGCTCGGAGAGCTTGGCAATACCATAAGTGAATAGAGCAGCTCCAATGTATGTGCAAGCGTTAAGAACTCCCGATATGGTGGATATGTTTCCGTATTTTTTAAATCTTTTCGGTACCACACCTGTAAGTAAAATATTTGTTCCGTGCATACAAGCGGTTAAAAGAGACATCATAAGTACGGCAATAATTGCTCCGCCGTCAAAGAAAATATACATAAGCAACGACGGGATAAGAGATATTCCAAATATAAACGCAATACAGAATATCTCGTTCTTGAAAAATTTTTCGTAAAATCTTTCAAAGAAGATAAATGACAGCATACTGAATATTGCTAATGAAACAGTCATAAGTATTGAAGTTTCACTGCCAATGCCGAACACCTCTGACAGATATGTGGGCATCCAAGCGGAAACACCGTCGCGGAGCATACCTTGAAGAACGGTTGCTAAAAATATAAAAATTATTGGGAAAATGGCAGTTCTCGGAAATCTGAATTTTTTGATATCGGGATCGCTTTCTGAAACGACTTTTTCAGAGGGGACACATATTCTGCGCATCATAAAGCTCCATATGATACAGCCGATAATACCGATCAAAGCGGAAAATCCGAATACACCCTGCCATGACGTAAGCTTTATTATCAGCGGGGATATTACGTATATCATTATAGTGGCGAACGAAGTGCCGAGATGTACCTTTACTACGGCGGCACCGTACTCCGCATCGTCAGTGTTTGCGACAAGAAGCCTTACCATAGGCGGCCACATCATGGATTGAGCAAAGCCGTTAATTCCCCAAATGACAGTCATCAGTGGGATACTGTGCGCAAAAAAAGGAAGGAGTAGGTTCGCAACCGTTGCGGTCGCGAGACCTGAAAGTATTAGCTTCGTAGGATCTATTCGGTCTCCCAAGAATCCGTTAATAACTTGCCCGAGTCCGTATGTCGCGGAAAGGCAAACAAGAACTATGGAAATGTCGGATTTTTCAAATCCTGTAACTTGGACTACCTCGCCCACTATAGCGGAAAAATTTATTCTTGTTACGTAGCTTACAAAATATATAAATGAAAGCAGCCAGGATAAAGATGACGCAGATATATGCTTTGAAGATGAAAGGGATTTCATTCCTTATTTTGCCTCGTAAGTCTCGCTTCCTATTTTTACAGAAGGCTTTCCGCTCTTGGGAAAGTCGATGACCGCAGGCATCTCGCCGAGTCTGAACATCTGGCTTGTGCCGCGAAGCTTGAAGGGCTTGACGCTTATATTGTACTCATCTCCATCAATGGTAATGATAGCGCGTCCGGTTAGGAATGAGCAGGAGAGAGAAACGCTGTGAAGCACCTCTTTTTCATTGTTTTCCTCGTCTTGTACGAGTTCGTTAATGCTCCAATTATATTTTGCCATAATATACCTCCGTAATTTTAAATTTAATGAAGATAGGGAACAACGAGATGTCCCGATAGGTCAAACAGGAAATTCTTTGATTTTATCGCTTCGGCGACGTCAAAGGAATCTCTCAAAGGTGTCTCTGTGCGCATAAGACACATTCCCTGATGCCCCGGATGATGATAATCCGTGCCGCCGGATACGAGCAGCCCATTGTCTCTTGCGTATTTGGCAGCAACCGCAACCGCAGAATTGTGGCCGGGGTGCATATTCATCGTCTCGATCCCGTCAATAGAAGAAAGCGGGGCAAGCACCATTCTCTTTCTAAACGGATGCGCCTGAAGTATAACGTTTTTACTGCTTTTGAACTTTTTGTAGAAATTTTCAAGATTTTCGGGCAAAAGCTCGATCATCTTTTCAATATCCTCGGGCGAAACTCCGTAAATGAGATAGTCATTAGCATTTTCGGGAAATCTTATTTCGACACCGAGAATAATGTTGATATCCTTTCCTTTTGCGTAGTCAAGCGCTGCAAAATAATCCGAAAGATAGTACTCGGCATTGTAATCGGGGAAGAGCGGATCGGCGTATTCGGGGGTTAGGTGGTTTGTAATAACCAACGAATCACATCCGAGCGAAATGTAATTTTCAACAAAGTCGGTAACAGGAATTTCACTACAGCGACTAACGGGACTTGTGTGAGCGTGCAGCTCTGATTTGTAAGGATAAGCATTTGCGATATTTTTAAAATCCATCATTTTTAACACCTTTTGTCCGATGATTTTTTATTTTTATATTAGAGGAATTATTGTAAAATTCGACATTTTTGATTTTTGAAGAACAGCATATAGATAGGGAATATATGTCGGAATTATTGTAAAATTCGTAACATATCGACTCAGCGTTCTTGCTTCCGCGATGTGCTTGATCTCCAAGTACCGATGCGAGTCCTTCGCCCGTCATTTTGGCATAGGCTTCTTTTTTTGTCCAAATGTCAAAAAATGCTTTTTGCGCCTTGCCGCGCTTGATAAACTCCTGTTTTTCGTCGGAGCTGAAAAATCTTTGAGATAATTCTTCAATATTTGCCCGATCTGCTATTTTTTCGACATCAACACCGATAAGGTTGTATTTTTCATCACACAGAGCTGCCACAGAGATGTCGCCTGAATGAGAAAGCGAAAAGGAAATATCACTGTTCTTAAAATACGGTTTCCCGTTTTTATCGCGTAATATCTCAAGGTTAACGTCTCCAAATGAGATCCTTATCAGCTCGCTAAGTGCTGTGAGCGCTGCAAGGCTTTCATCCCGACGAGTCGGATTCCTTATGGCGCTTATGCGTTCTGTCTCTGCTTTCCCAAAGTCGATTGGCGTGTCTTCCTGCAAGAGTCGCCTATCGAAGAGAAATATTCTTATCATACGCGACTCCCTTCAAAAAATCGAAATAAATATCTTTTATTATTATACTATATTTTGGTGCCTTTTTCAATAAAATTCGATATTTTTACAAAAAAATATGCGCCAAGATAATACTTTGATTATCTTGGCGCTCCGAGTGTTTATTTCATACGACTATCAAAATATCATATGATCAGTCGAAATAATAAACGTCGGATATTTTTTCAACTGCCGCAGGTAGCGCATCTGCGATCCGTGATATGAGATCGCAGTATTTATCATAGAGCTTGTCCGAAAGATCGGGAAATGCGTCTATCGTCAGCATAGCGCCGAGATAGTGTGCCGCGGCAGAGGCAAGACGAGACTCGCAGGGAAAAGCACCGTTTTCCTCAAGACATACCTTTTCCGATGCCTCAAGCGCCACAAGCCCTTTAGCGCGACGGAGCGAATTGTTTATATCGTGGACTGTCGAGCAGAACGCCGCGAGAATATAATACGCGCGCTCTGCATAGTCCTCGTTATCACTCTCGTCTGTGCTTTCGGCGATCAGCCTCAGAGATGCAAGGTAAATATCCTTGTTGGTCATAGGCACGTATTACGCAACGGTAACGTTGAGAAGTACCATTTCCGAGGGATATACAACACTTGCGCCGTAGAGATGCAAGCCCTTGAGCGCGTCAGCAAAGCGCTTCTCGGGACGGTAAGCAACGATCTCGGAGAGCTGCTCAGCAAAAGCGATCGCTCTCTTGGTACGGATAATGCACTTGTGTACGTTGTCCTCTACAGCGATATTGTTGGAAACAAATACCTTGCAGCCACCTATGCTTCCGAGACAACCGGTCTCAAGCGTCTCCGCATTGTCAGAGGAGAGAGCTACCTTTGCCTTGAGAATAAGGGAAGCGACAGCGGGAGATACCTCGATAACGATTCCCGACGCATCGGAAACGTTGTTCTCATAAAGCTTCTGTCTTGCCTCGATTATGGAAGCGATGATGTTGTTCTCGTCAGCTGCCGTTGCATCAACGGTGCTTCCTGCCGCCTCGTACAGACTGTAAACGTACTTATCCGCCATATCCGCAAGAGCACTTGCGGCAACGGACATAGCCGCGTCCATAAGCTTGGGAGAGGCCTGAGCCTTGTCGATGTCATCGATCTGGAAATTGAAGTATTTTGCCTGGTTGATAGTAAGATCTCTTACCGTGTCGGAGAGTGCCTGGGGGTTGGACATATCGATATTTTTGCTGTAATTGTTGATAGTGATCGAGCCAACGCCGCAGATCTTGACTACCGAGCCGGCATTCTTGATGTCTCCCTCGTAATCACGGTTGCAGTTTGCTACTGCGACATACTGCTTGTCGAGCTCCTTGTAGAGATTTTCGCTCCATACTGTGGGAATAAAGTTAGTAATTGCCATTTTTAATTATCCTTTCTTAATTTAAAAATTTTTTAGTTCCATTTTTTCATGGATTCAATTATTCTTTGATAGTTTGCGCGAACCTCGCTCTGCGACATGGCTCTTACCTCATCGGGCGAGAAATATTCGCGCGCGGTATTGCTGCCCGCCTGACCGGATGAGCGGTAGGCGTTTAGCTGGTTGATCTTGTCGGCACGCGCCTCAAGATTCATACGCTTTTTTTCGTAAAGCGCAAAGGCGGCGGAAAGGGAATTACCCTTTTTTACGTCCTGCCACACCTCGTCGGGAATTGCTCTGATATTCTGTTCGGGAAAGATCTCGGCAAAGTCCGAGAGCTCGGCTTCAAGGCGTTTGGCGCGTTCCAGCTCTGCACGCAGCTCACGGTTTTCCGTGCGCAGACGTTCAAGCTCGCCGTCGGGCTGCTCGCCTTCGCTTATTTCTTCTTCTTGCGAGATCTCCTCGATATCATCAGTCTGATCAGCCTCCACAGGCAGATCAGATGCTCCATCGTCTGAAATATCCTCTGATGCTTTCGTTTCATCAATGCTATCGACCTCCTTGTCCTCGCTTATCTGCTCAACGTTATCGTCGGAAATGATTTCTTTTTCGTCGAGCTCATTCTTTTTGAGTGCTTTCAAAATATTCCTTTGCCTCCTCTTCTGCCTTGATTCTTTCGGCTATTGCTTCAACGAGCGTTTGTCTTTCGGGAATGATTCCCGAGGGGATTCGCTTGACGTATTCCTCTGCGGTTATGAAATTGCCGTCGAGCAGCTTGTCAAGCATAGATTGTGCGGTTGCCGCGCTGTAACGGCTTACCTCGGCGATATCCACCGTGGCGCAGAGCATATTGCGCTTGAGAACTCCCAGATCCGTCTGCTTTGCTACGACGGAATCAAGAGTTTTGCAGGGAAGCAGTCTTTCGTTAGGATAATATGCGCAGATCATATCCGCCCAGATAAGCGCAAGCTCCTCGATGCAACGGTAAAACGACGTTCTTATCTGGCGTAACGGGATCTTTGAGGTCTCCTGAAGCGCGAGAATAGCGCTCGTGTTGTCTGCCTCAAGATTTCCGAGAGCCGAGTCGGTAGCCCCCATTATATCCTTGGTGAGAGTTACCGCGCTTTCAATAAGCTCCATATATCCGTTCTGCATATCGCCCGATCTGACTACCGAGACCGCATCGGCAATGTTTCCGCCGCCGACTGCCGCGATAGCCTGTCCAACCTCGTTTGACCATTCGGGGATCTTTGATTTATCGTAGATGACCTTTGAAAACGCAGTATCGGTCATATGCTTCATAGCCATAGCATATGCACGGTTTATGTACTTCTGATTGGGTATGAGCGCTGTTACGGGAGAGGTGCCGTGGAAGGAATTCTTTGTAGGCATCCAGTTGAAATAAGCTACGGGATAGAGATGGCACTCGGTGCGAACACGTCTGATAACGCACTCGCGAGTGGATTTTTCAAAGCATACCTTGCCGTCTTCCTTCCAAAATTTGATAATATACGTAGCCTTTTTCTCGTCCTCAGCACCCGAAAGCTCGTATCTGGAGAGCTTTCCCGACTGATATGCAATATCGTCGTCAGCGACGATCTTCTCGATCTCTTCCTCGGAAACACCGAACGAGCGCGCCTCTGCACGAAGCTGAGCTACGGTGGAGCGTCCCGAAAGAATTATGTAATCCTGAGATTGAATATCTGCGCGGTTTACGTTTGCGACAAAGAGATTTACGTTGTCGCAGGTCTCGGTAACTATATCTCCGCTATAAAGCTGAGGAGAGGGAAGAGATGGCTCCCAATAGCAGTAAAATATACCGTCTCCGCTGATAGCCGCATCGGTGAGCGCGGAAAGTAGCCTTCTGTCCATTCCCGTTCTCTCCCAGCGGTATGCCGCGTTTTCCGACAGTGCATCGGTCGCGGCGATAATAGCGTCTCGCTCCTTTTTTCTGTCGGCAAAGGGAAGATTTTCGTCCGAAAATTTGATAGAGATATCCGCCGAGGCAACCGAGCAGATAAGATAGTCGAGCACTCTGCGAATAAGATTGAATACAGGCTTCGGCAGATCTCCCCCCTCGCCGCTTTTCCATTGGTCTCCGCGGTAAAAGGCTTCATTTCGGCTGACCGTCTCGTAAAGACCTATCCGCCTCTTGTATTCCTTGCCCGCTTCGTATTGCTGCCAAGCCTTGTTAGTAAATTTGTTCATAAAATTCCTTTCATTATTTTCCTAAAATAAAGGTTATCTGGCGGTAAGCTCTACGGAGTGAACGCTCTGCTGAGCGTCGCCGCTTGCGCTTATACGGATCGTAACCTGCTTGAATCGCTTACCCGAGATCCTCTTTGCAATAACACGCTCGTTATCCTTGATCTCAATGATGCCGTCAGGAGATTCGCTTTCGTCGTAAAACAGCTCGAAGGTAACGCCGCCCGATGTATATGCCCGCAGAGAGCTTACGTGCTTATCCTCAAAGCAGCCGAAGTCTATCGGGTTGGAAGTGAAGGTTGCTTCGATATCGCGATTATCCGAATCGATCACATCGCAGGTCAGATAATCGTAAAAAACGCAAATCGTGTTTCCGCTTACAAAGGCTGTTTCTCCGTCATACTCAAACATATACGAAGGCTCAAATCCGTCAAAGCATACCCATTTTTTACTTGATACGTTCCATACCCATACATCAGAGGCGGCAACATTTGAGTAAAAATACAGCTCTCCTCGCCCTCTGTCAAAATATACGGCACTTTTCTCTCTGAACGAATCGTTGACCAAGGAATCTATTTCAGAGGATATCGAATATGCGTTCTGCTCGTCAAGCTCGTCAGTGTTGGACGTCCATCTGAATAGAGAATGATCTCCTATACTGATCGGATCGTTACCGACAAGCGTAACTCCGCCTAACGTACGTACTCCTATTGAGGTATTGATGCCGATGGGGGATATATCCGATATGCGAATATTTTGTCCGTCCGAATCAAGCGCTACCTCTCCGTCTGCGGTAGAGCGCCAAGTATCGTTTTCGGTAAATATCAAAGTTCTTCCAAGATGCTTTGAAAGTGCCATTACCTTGTGGCTTCCCGTGCCGACCGTAATTATATCGTCCTCGGTAACGTAAAAGGGAACACAGGAAATAAAGCGATTCGCTTCGCTTTTTTGCTCTGCGGTTAGCTGCTTGCATACGTATACCGAATCTCCCTTGGCGCTTCCCCATAAATATGGGCGTTTTTTCTCAATACCGCCGAGCAGGGTGCATTGAGTGGCGCTTCTTGCATCGAGTGAGAGAGAATCCGTAGCGCAAAAACATTTAATCGTAATCTCAAATACGTCTCCTTCGTTTATATAAGGTGGCGTTATGACCAAAAATTCGTTGTCGATCTTATAATCGTCGGGCTCTTGAAGCACTCCGTTTTTATAAACGGATATTATTTGCTCTGCCTTTTCGGTAATACGCAGATATTTTACAGGATTTTCTTCGATACGATAGGAGATCCTTACGTAGTCTGAGAGCAGGTTTTTTTTCTCGTTCTCAGGTCCTATCCAGCCGCTTGGCCAATCCTTGCCTATAAGAGGTACATAGCAGATAGGTGTTGAAAGCCCCATCTCGTCAAGACGGTACATACCTGCAGAGTTAAGAAAATACAAGCAATTATCATAGAAAAATATACTGTACTCGCTATCGCTGAGCCCGTCTATCTGACCTATCAACCGAACCCCCGCAGGCGTATACTCGTATATGCTTGAGTCAGCAACGAATATGATCTTGTTTTCGCCGAAAAGCTTTCCTGACCATACACCGTCAATGTCGTCTTCCGTCTCCACGATTTTTTTGAATCCGCAGCGTTTTTTGAGAGAACCGTTTTTGTCTATGCGAAAATTAACTATCTGCGAGCTACCGACGGGATCCTTGTGTTTGGCGCCGTCATTTACTCCGTCAAAATTATCTATCTTGAGTGAGAAACGGGCGCTGCTTCTTTTTTTGTCTGACATTCAGTCATCCTCGCTTTCATAAAAAGCTTTTCGACCGTATTGCACGGACTTTTTTATTTTCGTCAGTCGAATAAGCTTATTTTGTTTTTTTGTGGAAAATAAAAGTCATCGTATTGTCGCGACTCGGGAGGCGGGCATCGGCTCATAACCGCGTATCTGAGCGCCTCTGGAGCGTGGGTTATCGCGTGCGGCTCACCTGATGCATCCTCAGGGCGAGAGGTATCACAAAGAAGGGCAGGCATTGAGCGTATGAGCTCTCGGCATACCGACGATATACGAAGATAAGGCTGATCCTCGCGAGGCGTGAGATACTCGCGAAGCACACGCCAGCCGGGTATCCGTCGGTTATCGGCGGGTATCATCGGAGGCATTCCGGATACGTACTGCATTATTTCAAATCCGCTTCTTCCGCTGTCCTGACGCCTGTTCCAAAGATCGGGCGAGCAGACCGCGAATTCTACCGTTCTGCCGCGACACAGAGCGGCGACTTTTTCTGCTGCCTCGGACAAAATGAGTCCTGAGACGCATACCTCGTCCTCAATGAAAAGATTTCCTTTCTCGTCTACCGATATAAGTAGTGCCGCAAGCATATCAAGCCCGTAATCGAATGCGACAAACCGCTTTGTGAAATTTGGAATGACCGATGGCTCGCAAACGTGGAGCGAAGCGTCGAACTCGGGGAAGAACTGTCCTTCAAATACGTTCCAATCACCGTAGAGCCAGGCATCGCGCAATGTAGGTGGCAGAGACCGCAGCGATGCCACGTAATCCGAATCGGCGTCCGTCAGTATCGGATTATCAAACACCAGTGCCTGAATAAAGAAGTAGTCCTTAGGATCCTCGTCCTCTCGAAAGCTTCTGTCGATGAAAAGCCTTTTTACCCAGGAATGTCCGATGCCGCCGGGATTGCAGGTCAGATACATTCTTCGGGGGAAGGGATTCGTGCCTCGCAGACAGGCCTTGAAAATTGAAAATCTGTGTTCACTCAGCTGTGTTGCCTCGTCGATGGCTATAATGTCGAATTCCTGACCCTGATATCGCAGAGCATCCTTGTCGTAGGCGCAATAGCCCAGAATTATTACGCTTCCGTTGTGAAAGTAAAGCGTTTTTTCGGATTCCTTGTAGGTAAAGAGTGCACCGTACTCCTTGATAAAGGCGAAGAGATGATTGGTTTTTAGCTCGGGCAGACTTCGTCTGACGAGCAAACATTTTATGCCCGCGTATCTGAGGCACAACGCCACAAGCTTGCGCCGCAGTGCCCAGGATTTGCCGCCGCCTCTCGCCCCGCCGTACGCCGTAAAGCGCGCACGTGAATCAAAGAACAGCCTTTGTTTTTCGTTCGGCACTCCGCCGATGCGTATGACACGGTCGTCATTTTTTTCTTGCATATCTCTATTCGCCGTCGCCGAAAATATCGTGCTCAAAGCAGACCTTTATCTCGCCCTCGCTCTTACTCTCACCGCCTGTCTTTTCGTAAAACAAACGCTTTTTCATATAAGAGGAGAGCAGGGCAGAGGATAGATCGGAGTTGAGCGCCTCATCCTCAAAGACCGACAGAATACGCTCGTATTCCTCGGGGAAATCGGTCTGGAGAGCTTCAAGCTCGCCTATTCCTGTTTTCATAAACCTGCAAAAACCCGCAATGTTCGGGAATCGCCCCTTTGCCGCCTTTTTTACAGTTGCCTCAGATGCTTGCTCCGGATCGGGATTTTTGCAATAGAAGATGTACTCTTCGAGCATCATATCCAATAAACCCTCACGGCAAAGTCCTGCGAGAGTTCCCGTGCTTTTATGTTGCTTGCTTTTACGCTGCATTTTCGGAAACAGAGCCGTATATTTCACCTCCAATCTGTCCGTGCGAGTATATTTTACGGCAGAAAAGAGTTCCAAAAGGTCGCGTACAGTCTCATAAAGTCTCAAAAAACAAAAAAACAAGGCTTATTTGGGCCCCGTTTTTGCTATTGACAAGTATTTAGATGTATGCTATAATAAAAATACAGAGAAAAATATCCCGACAACACGCTTGCCGAGAAACATAAAAAATCAACGCACAGAGTTGTCGTAAGGGATACTCTGTGCGTTTTGCATTTTACATTGTACGCAAAAGTTCTCTACAACACTAAAATGAAAGGAGATATTTTATGAAAAAACTAATCATTTTACTATTAACGCTGACCCTTATTCTCGGTGTTTTTGCATCCTGCGATAAGGGAGCGTCCAATGACTCGTCGGATACGACGAGCATTGAAACGTCAAGTAAAGAAACGACTGTTTCGACGAGCACATCCGAAACGGAAATAGACCACGTTGTGCGTGCAACCATAATAGAAATAGACGGCAATGTAGTTCTGATCGAGCCTGTTGAGGGAGAATGGGAGCTAAAAAGCGCTGACCGTATATGGATAAACGTTGAAGGCTTTGATGATATCGGAGCTAAGATAGGCAGTATAGTTGACGTAACCTACGACGGCTATATCAGGGAGACCTATCCCGCTCAGATCACAGCAAGCAAATGGGAAAAGGTGAGTGATCCTGTCCAAATGAGTGATGAGACGACCACAGAGCCAATTACCGATGAAACTGAAGAGGGTACCCTTTCTTTAGTTGATCAGTATTTAAAAGAAGCCATTGAAAAAGCCAAAGAATTAGAAGCTAAAGAATACAATTATACAATAAAAAAAATAAACGGTGGCTATTATATGGATTTTGATGAATACGATAGTTATCCGTTTACATTTTCAGGATATCACTATATCTCACTTCCATCGTTATCGGTATTAAAATATGACGTGCCTAACGGTACTTTGAGCAATTCCGTAAAGCAGAGAATCGTATGGGAGCAGTGCTTTGGAGATCCGCCGTACGAATACGGATGCAGCATTTATGACATAGAACACGTATGGCAACCTGCGTTTCCTGATGGATGGACTGTTGACGACACGGACGGTTTTGTCCATTGGTATTTGTATGAGTATTGGTTTTATTTGACAGGACCTAACGGCGAAAAAGCCGAGCTGCACGTTGTTCATCAAGGTCAAAGATATAATCTTGAAACGTTTACTACTATCTTTGATAGTGGGACAAGAAAAGTGTTAATGCGAGAGGCTCACTCTTCAATTTCCAATAAATATTCTTATGATTTGTTTGTTGTAGACGATCTGTACCGTATTGATATTTCTATTCAAAACACACGGGAGCTGACGAATGAGGAGTTGTTGGCGTTTGGCGTGTCCGAGTATTCATAATAAAAATAAAAGGGGCTGATAAAACAGCCCCTGTAATTTTATTTTGTTATTTCGTCGTTTCTATAAGACCGTAGTCGCCGCTCTTGCGCTTATAAACGATCGAAACCTCGCTCGTCTTGTCGTCAAGGAATACGAAGAACTCGTGATCCAGAAGGTTCATCTGCATAATAGCTTCCTCGACCGACATCGGCTTGATGGTAAAGGATTTCTTTCTGATAACGAATTCCGCCTCTTCCTCAAAATCCTCACCTGTGTCAAAGATTCCCTTGTCGAAAGCACCCTCGCGGAGCTTCTTTGCAAGGCGCGTTTTGTTCTTTCTGATCTGTCGCTCGATTGCATATATGCATCTGTCAAGAGCTGTGCGGAAGGTCTCGTCTCTTACTTCGCTGCGAAAGATAGTGCCATCAGTCGTGCGAATGGTTATTTCGATGCACTTCTCGTTCTTTTTGCTGCTAAGCGTTGCGGTTGCAGAGCAGTTGTCGCCGAAATATTTATCAAGCTTTGCAAGCTTTTTTTCAATCGTGGCTTCCATCTCGCTCCAAACGTTCATTTGTCTGCCTGTAATCGTAACTTTCATAACTTTGCCTCCTGTGAATAGAATCTGAGGTTGTCCTCGATTTTATTATATCACACTATTATACAGTTGTAAATAGTAATTATAAAATTTTAGAAAAAATAATAAATTTTGTGCACAATGCATAATAAATTAACAAATTTGTCGTTTAAAAAAGAAAAAAGTCTCTTTTTGTATTGAAATCATTAAAAAAATATGATATCATATTTTTATAAGCATATATGCGTATCGTGAATAAATTGTAATACGGTACTATGAATAATATGACACGGAGGAAAATATGGCAAAGAAAAGAAGACGCAGAAGAAGAAAGCAGCTACCTGTCTTTATAACGGTTATTTTGGTGCTCGCATTTGTTGTGGCACTGATGGTTGGAATATATAAGTACGCAAACGGAGATCTTGATCTTGGATTCGGCAAAAATAATGGCGGTACCGTGGATAATTCCTCTCGCAATGACGATGATAATATCATCGTAGCTTCCGAGGGTGATCTTGAGATACATTTCCTTGAGCTCGGTAACAAATATACGGGCGATTGCACCTATATCAGAGCAGGGGATAACGATATACTCATAGATGCAGGTTCAAGAACGAACAGCATCAAAACCATTGACAACTATCTTTCACAGTACGTTGCCGACAAAACGCTTGAATACGTTATCGTTACTCATGCGCACCAGGATCATTACGCAGGCTTTGCGACAGGCGAAAAAACAGACAGCCTTTTCGATCTTTACGAGTGCGAGGTCATAATCGATTTTTCGCAGATCACGAAGGGCAGAGACACGGGTACGATGTATAAGAATTATATCCGTGAGCGCGACGCAGAGATCGCCGCAGGCGCAACGCATTATACCGCGCGCGAGTGTATGGAGCAGAACAAGAACGTGTTTGATCTCGGCGACGGAGTTGAGCTTGAGATACTTGACAGCTATTTCTATTATAACAGAAGCAACGACGAGAACAATCATTCGGTCTGCACGCTCATTCGCGACGGAAGCAACAACTATCTCTTTACGGGCGACCTTGAAAAAGAGGGCGAGGAAAAGCTCGTCGAGATGAACGATCTTCCCAAGGTAAAGCTTTATAAGGCAGGACATCACGGCTCCAAAACCTCGTCCGGAGACGCGCTTCTGAAGGAGATCCGTCCCGATATCGTTTGCGTGTGCTGTTGCGCGGGAAGTCCCGAATATACCGATATTAACGAGAATCAGTTCCCGACTCAAGATTTTATAGACCGAGTTGCGCCATATACCGACTACGTTTTCGTTACCACGCTCTGTACCGATTACGAGAACGACAAGTATACCTCTATGAACGGTAATATCCGTATCATATCAAAGCAAGGAGAGCTAACTATGTATTTCAGCGGTCATAGTCAGAAGCTGAAGGATACCGATTGGTTCAAACAAAACCGAACCGTCCCTGCCGCTTGGAAGTAAAGGTTTATTTTACGCTTTTTTGAAAAAACTACTTCGCTTCGTTCCGTGGCACGAACAAGTTCGTGCTCGCTTGGCAAAAAACTTCCCACAGATAAAAAACCCGTCGGACACTACGTTCCGACGGGTTTTAAATTTATAATGAAACTCGTTGGAGAGTAGCGTCCGACGAGTTTCTTCCTTGAAGAAATATTTTATTTTCACAAAATCTATGTGGCTTCAAAAAATGTCCACTATCCTTTTAACCGGCGGGAAGTTTCTTTGGTTACTTTCTTTTCAAAGAAAGTAACTAAAAAACTCATTTTTCAAAAGAAAAGTAACGTAACGCTTCCTTATATCCCTCGAAGCCGAGACCGCAGATGGTTTTCTTTGCTACCATAGATACGTAAGAGAACTTGCGGAATTCCTCACGGGTATTGATGTCAGATAGGTGTACCTCAACGGTAGGGATAGCAACGGCCTTGAGGGCGTCGAGTATAGCAACGCTCGTGTGCGTATACGCAGCGGGATTTATCACGATTCCGTCGTAAACGCCGTAGGCAGATTGAATAACGTCGACTATTTCACCCTCGTGATTCGACTGAAAGAGCGAGACCGAGAGCCCGAGCTCGTCGGCACTGTCCTTAATAAAT
The DNA here is from genome assembly GCA_017536635.1 of Clostridia bacterium. Classification (GTDB taxonomy): domain Bacteria; phylum Bacillota; class Clostridia; order Oscillospirales; family CAG-272; genus HGM12713. The sequence continues at coordinate 18,852 of JAFXHA010000051.1, read as the reverse complement.
TTCTGAAGGGCTTCAAAATTCTGCGCGCCGTATATCTGTGGCTCGCGTATGCCGAGCATATTAAGATTTGGGCCGTTTATAACTAATATCTTCATAAAAGGATCCTTTCGATTTTATTTGCCGAATACACAGGAATAATTTGCGGCGTCAAGCGCCTTTATCATTTCCTCAGCCGTGTTTTCGGGAATTTCGGTGGAGTGTATCTCAATATCGGCAAAGCGATGATATGCATCTATTCGCTTTTTGTAAAGCTCCTCTACCGACGTGGACTGCGAGATAGGCCTGCCCTTTGAGGAGAGCTTGTCCAGATCTCGCTCAAGAAAGATTATAATTCCGTTCTGGTGCAGGGGCGCATAATTGTACTCGCGCGTTACTACACCGCCGCCACAGGCTATGACCGATCCGCTTTGCTTGCCGAGCTCGCATACGGTGAGATGCTCCATCTCTCGGAACCTATTCTCGCCAAGCGTGGTGATCGCTTCGGCGGGCGTGATACCGTGCATTTTAGTAAATTCATCGTCGGCATCGACGAACGGACGTCCAAGCTTTTCGGCAAGAATCTTTCCAACCTTGCTTTTACCGCAAGATGGCATACCCACAAGCACTACGTTGCGCGTCTGCTTGCCGATGACCTCAGTTATAGCGTCTATGCAGCCTTCTTTGTATCTGTCTCCCGTGAAGAATTCGAACGCCTTTGCTGCCTGAGCAACAAGCATCGGCAAACCGTTTACTACGGGAATCCCTTTTTCTTCGGCAGAAAGCACGAAGGCAGTGCGCGCGGGATTGAATATAACGTCCGCCGCACCCTCACAGCTTGGAAACATCGAAAGGTCAATTGCCGAAACAAGATTCTTCGGGAACATTCCAACGGGCGTAGTGTTGACGATTATCTGCGCGTCGCTATGCTTTGAAAGAAATTCGGGATAGTTATCCGCACGGCTGACTACTGTAACGCTATCGGCGCCGCTGTCGCGCAGAACTGCGCAAGCGGTAAGCGACGTGCCGCCTGCACCGAAAACAAGAGCGCTTTTGCCGCGCACGTCAATGCCGGCAAGAGTCAGCATATAGCCGAATCCGAAATAATCGGTATTATAGCCGTAAAGCTTGCCACCCTTGTTGACGACTGTGTTTACCGCACCTATCGCCTTTGCTTCGGGAGATATGTAGTCAAGATAGGGAATAACGTCTTTTTTATACGGAATGGTAACGTTGAATGCATCAAAGCTCGGAGCTTTCATAAACCCGTCAAGCTCGCTTGGCGCCAGCTCGCAAAGCTCGTAGGAGTAATCCGCGAGATAAGCGTGTATCTGAGGTGAAAAGCTGTGTCCGAGATGCTCTCCGATAAGTCCGCACCGCATATTTTTATATCCCGTTTTCATTAGATGACCTCCGAGTAAGAGCCGAGATAGGTAAACTCGTCGCACTCGCGCTCAAGCTCTGCGAGCAGCTGTGCAAATTTGGGCGAATATACGGGCGATTCAAGGTCGAAATAGAACATAAACTCAAAGTCTCTGTCGGGTATCGGACGGGATTCAAGCTTTATGAGGTTGATGCCGAGCGCATTGAAGCGCGAAAGAATGCGATAAAGAGCTCCGGGCTTGTGTGGGGTAACAACCATAAGGCTGGTGCGGTCAGCGTCCGGATATATCTCAAGCTGGTTGGTGATACAGATAAATCTCGTGTGATTATTTCCGTTGTTCTGTACCGCGGATCTGAGTACCTCAAGTCCGTACTGTGCGGCGCAGGAGCGCGAGGAGAGGGAGGCAACGTCGTTTCTGCCGGATTTTGCAACGTATTCAGCCGCCTTTGCGGTATTTTCCATCTTAGTGATCTTAACATCGGCACCCAGCGAGTGCAAAAACTCGGAGCATTGCGCGATAGCCTGCTCGTGAGATACTATCTCCTTTATATCCTCAAGCCTTGTGCCTCGGTTTACAAGCAGATTATGGTCTATCTTTATGCGAACGGTCCTAACGATATTGAACTTTTTGCTCAGCATCAGGTCGTAGATTCGCGTTACCGAGCCCGCCGTGCTGTTTTCAATGGGCAGAACTCCGTATTTGCACATTCCGGACTCAATTGCCGAGAATACCTTTTCCCAATCAGAGAAGAACATGATGTTGGGCAGCCTGAAAAGCTTTTCTGCCGCTATCTGTGCGTAAGCTCCCTCAACGCCCTGACACGCAACTATTGCGCGCTCGGGGAAGAGCTTCGGCGTGTTTTCAAGAGCCTTGTTTATCTCGTCGTAAAGAGCAGACGTCGCGCCGAGCTGCTTGTGTTGATACGAGCGCGAAAGGTCAAGGATAGAGGAATAAAGCGTACGCGTGTACTCCTCAAATTCCTCGCCCGAAAGCTCGGATACCTTGGAAAGCAGAGCGCGCTCTCTTGACGGATCAAGCACCGCCATGCCATTCTCCCTTTTATATTCCACTACCTTTGCAGAGACCTGCATTCTCGCCTTGAAAAGCTCTACAAGCTCGCGGTCGATAGCGTCTATCTGTTGTCTTAGTTCATTGAGTTCCATGCTTTTACTTCCTAAAATTGTTTATACAGATTTTTTAAAACTTTTAACCCCGAATATTGCAATAACTATAAGTATTATCGCAAGAGGGAATATAGCAGATATAAGGAAAGAGAGCTTTAGATTTCCGCCTGCGGCATCGGCTATCCAGCCTGCCGCCGTAGGACCCGCAAGGCATCCTACGTCGCCGCCAAGCGCGAGCAAGGCGAACATTCTCACGCCGCCAAACGGCATTTTTTTTGCCGCAAGGCTGTAAGTTCCCGGCCACATTATGCCTACCGACAGGCCGCATAGCGCGCATCCGAGAAGTGATATTATCGGAGGTGCGGCAAGCGCTGAGAGCAGATATGAGCCAAGGCAGAGAATAGCAGATATCAGCATAAATCGCTCAAGCCGTATCTTTTCACTGCATTTTGCGTAAAATACTCTTGCTGAGCCCATAAATATTCCGAACAGACACGGACCGAGAATGTCGCCGACCGCCTTCGGAACACCAAGTCCCGATTCTGCAAAGGTCGATGCCCATTGAGACATAGCCATCTCCGCCGCGCCCGCGCAGAACATCATAAGGAATAACAGCGCGAAAAGGCCCTTGCTTTTGCTTTTTGATTTTTCTTTGCCTAACTCAGTAGGAATATTGTATATTGGAACGAATATAAAGGATATTGCGCCAATTGCGGGAATTATTGCCCAAAGGCAAGCAAGTATCTGCCAATTGGAAATATCAAATACCGTGAAAAACAGCGTGGAAAGCAGTACGACTCCCGCCTGACCCCAGCTGTAAAAGGAGTGAAGCAGGCTCATATTCGCACTTTTTCTCGTTGTCGGACAGGCTTCGGCAATAGGACTTATCAGTACCTCGATAATGCCGCCGCCCACCGCGGTTACTATCACGCATATCACGAGTCCCAAATATGCCGAGGGAAGTATTTTCGGAAGATAAGCGTATCCCGTAAGACCGATTACCGCAAGAACGTGTGCGATTATAGCAGAGAGACGCGGCTTGAAGAAATTAGGGAATCTTGCCGCGCAAGCATCGCAAAGAAGCTGCGTCAGAAAGCTTATTCCGATAAGCAGACTTATCTTTCCGAGGGAAATGTCGTATTCTTTTTCAAACGTAAGAAATAAAAGAGGCGCAAAGTTTATCGTGAGAGCCTGTGTGAGATATCCCACGTAACAGGCCTTCAGCGTGTGTTTTGCCGAGAGTTTCATGGTAGGTTCGCTTTCAGAAGTTAATTAGTTATTATCCGCAAGCATATCGCATATGGCAATGGCTGCCACCGCCTCAAAAACAGGCACAGCACGAAGCACTACACAAGGGTCGTGTCTACCCTTGATGCTAAGCTTTACGGGTTGCATAGAGACCATATCCACACTGTCCTGCTCCTTGAATATTGACGGGGTGGGCTTCATCGCCGCGCGGAATACGAGAGGCATAGAGCTCGTCATTCCACCGAGTATGCCGCCGCAGTTATTGGTAGCGGTGAATATTTTTTTGCCGTCGGTAACAAAGGCATCATTATTTTCGGATCCCTTTAGCGCCGCGCACTCAAATCCGTTTCCGAATTCAATGCCTTTAACCGCGGGAATACCGAATACTATCTGAGAAATTCTGTTCTCAACGCCGTCGAACATATGCTCGCCAAGTCCTGCGGGAAGACCGAGCACCGCACATTCAACTATGCCTCCGATAGAGTCGCCCTCGGCGCGTATGCTTTCTATTAGTATACGCATTTTTTCACCCGCTTGCTCATCAAGAACCGGAAAATCTGTGCGTGAATTTAAAATTTCAAAATCATTTGTGCTAACACCTGCGAGATCGAAGGGCGTATCCTTTATGCCGCCAACCGAGTAAAGATGCGCCGCGATATGAATGCCACGGCTTTTAAGATATTGCAGGCATATTCCGCCAACGATGCAGAGAGGTGCGGTAAGGCGTCCCGAAAAATGTCCGCCACCGCGAAGGTCCACGCTCTCGCCGTATTTTTCTCTTGCGGCAAAATCCGCGTGAGAGGGGCGGGGGATAAACGAAAGATTATTATAATCAGCCGAGCGCTGATTAGTGTTTTTAATTATTGCCTCAAAGCGCTGACCGTCGAGAATATGACCGTCCGTTACACCCGACACGAACACGGGAGCATCGGCTTCCTTTCTCGGTGTGGAAAAAGCATTCTGACCGGGAGCACGGCGCTTCATAAACGCAGTGAGCTCATCATTGTCAAATGCAAAACCCTTCGGAAGTCCTGTCGCAACGATGCCGATATGATCGTCGTGTGAGCCGCCGTAAACGGTGATGTTTATATTTTTTCCGTAGCTTGTAGACATAATTTGCTCCTTAGGATTAAAGGCAGAAGGAGCCGTCGAGCCGGCTCGACGGCTCCTTGCCGTAATTGTTTTATGAATTTAGACGAGCTTTCTGCCCATAAGAACGCCCATAACGGACGCCATCATAAGACCTCTTGTCCAGCCGCTCGAGTCGCCGAGGCAGTGAAGTCCCTTAACGTTGGTGTTAAGATCCTCATCCATTTTTACGCGGTTGGAGTAGAACTTGAGCTCAGGCGAGTAGAGAAGCGTCTCCTGAGAAGCAAATCCGGGAACGACGTGATCTACCGCGTGAATAAAGTTGATGATATTTGTCATAGCGCGGTAAGGCATAGCCGCCGTGATATCTCCCGCTACCGCGTCGGGAAGCGTGGGACGGAGATTGGACTGCGCCAGCTCCTTAGGCCAGGTACGCTTTCCGTCGAGAATATCTCCAAAGCGCTGTACGAGTATCTGTCCGTTTCCGAGCATATTCGTAAGCTCTCCTACCTTCTGCGCGTAAGCGATAGGCTGATTGAAGGGAACACTGAAATTATGCGAGCAAAGAATAGCAAGATTGGTGTTGTCCGACTTGATATCCTTGTAGGAATGTCCGTTTACGACCGCGAGGTCATTGTCGTAGTTCTCCTGGCTTACGAATCCGCCGGGATTCTGGCAGAAGGTACGCACCTTGTTTTTGAAGGGCTTCGGATATCCGATGAGCTTTGATTCGTAAAGCACGTCATTTATCTTTTCAATTATTTCGTTTCTTATTTCAACGCGCACACCGATATCGACGGTTCCGGGAAGATGGGCGATAGAATGCTCCTCGCATATCTTCTCAAGCCAGTCAGCTCCGCGGCGTCCCGTAGCAACGACCGTGTGATCTGCGTAATATTCGTGCTCCATACCGCCTTCGCGAAGGATAACACCGAGGCACTCGGAATCCTTGAGAATGAGATTTACACATTCACAGCCAAAGCGTATTTCAACTCCGTTGTTCAGCAAATGCTGCTCGATAGCAAAGTATATGTCCTGCGCTTTTTCCGTGCCGAGATGTCTGATAGGACAGTCAACGAGCTTTAGTCCTGCCTGAATAGCACGCTTTCTTATCTCCTTGACCTCATCGGTGTTGCCAATTCCCTCAATATGAGTATCAGCTCCGAAATCAAGGTATATCTTATCGGTGTAGTCAATAAGATCCTGTGCTACGCCCTCGCCGATAAGAGAGGGAAGGTCTCCACCGACCTCGTAGCTGAGTGAGAGCTTTCCGTCGGAAAACGCACCCGCGCCCGAGAATCCGGTGGTGATATGACAGAAGGGCTTGCAGGAAACGCACTGCTTAGTCTTGTTCTTGGGACAGTGGCGATTTTCAATTGCCTTTCCTTTTTCAATTATCAGTATTTTTTTCTTACTTCCGAGCTTGAGCATCTCAATAGCGGTAAAAATACCCGCAGGACCTGCACCGACAATAATAACGTCATATTTGTTCATAAAAATTTCCTCTCAATACTTAAAATGTAATTTAAAGGCCACCAACAAATAATTATATCACATATTTTTGATTTTTTCAATAACTATTATAAAATATTATTATTTTGTGATTTTCAAGCCAAGCGAACACGCATCGTTCCAGAAAGCAGGATAGGATTTTTCGACGCATTGTGCGCCGTTTACAGTTACCTCACTATTGCAGACGACCGAGGCGACGGCAGCGCTCATGGCAATTCTGTGGTCGTTGAATGAATCGACCTGACCGCCGCGCAAAGAGGGCTTGCCGCAAATTACAAGTCCGTCCTCAGTTTCCTTTATATCAGCTCCGAGTGCCGTAAGTGCTTTTGTTATGGCGTCAAGTCGGTCGCTTTCCTTTATACGCAAGCGCGCAGCGCCGATTATTCTTGTCTCACCCTTGGCTACCGCCGCAACTGTTGCGATAACGGGAACGAGATCGGGTATTTCAGACGCGTCGAGCTCTATCCCGCAAAGCTCACAGTCGGATGAAACCGTATAAGCGCCGTTCGAGTATTTTACGTCTGCCCCGAATTTTTGTAAAACGTCAATTATCTTCTTGTCGCCCTGGAGCGATTCGGGATTAAGACCTGTTACCTCAACCGATCCGCCAATAGCGCCCATACAAAGCGGAAATGCGGCGTTCGACCAATCTCCCTCGACGTCAAGAGAATGAGGGGATATCAGCTTGCAGTTGCAAGGGATCTCGTATCCGTGCTCAAGCTTGCATACCTTTACTCCGAAAAGCGTGAGTGCTTGAACTGTCATATCTATGTATGCGGAGGATTCTGTCTCGCCGATAATATTTATTTTTATACCGCCACCCATAAGTACTGATGCAAAAAGCAGACCGCTGATAAACTGCGAGGATACGTCGCCGCGTATGGAAAATTCAGTTGCGGACAGCTTACCCTTAGATATGAACGGATTCTCGCCTTGAGGAGAGAGAGCGGCGCCGTGCGCGCAAAGTTCCTCGTAAAGCGGAGAGAGAGGTCTCTGCGGAAGCCTGCCTTCCATAACGAATGATGCGTTCAATCCGAGAGCCGATACTACGGGAAGTAAAAATCTGAGCGTCGAGCCGCTCTCGCCACAGTAAAGTATAGCGTGCTCCGACGCGCTTTTTACGGGAGAGACTGTGAAAAAGGGAGCCGAGTAAGATATCTTTGCGCCTATCGCTTCAAGACATCTTGCCGTAGCCTCTATATCCTTGTTTAGCTGCTCACATCTGATTTTCGTTTCGGTATCGGCAAACGCCGCACAGATAAGCGCTCTGTGCGCGACCGATTTTGATGCTATAGCCCTGACAGTACCAAAGGCCGATGACGGAGAAATAACAACGTTCATATCATGCTCCTTCAAGTCCCTTGGAGATAAATTCGCAAAGCTTGTCAACAGGCGTTTTCACAAGTCTTGAATCTCCAAGTGCATATGGAACTACAAGCGTAATGCTGCCGCCTGAGCGCTTTTTGTCAAGGAGCGCAGCGGAGGCAAGCTCCTCTGCGCTGAAATTGCATTCAACGGGCAGGGAAGCACGATTCAGGGTATCGAGAAGAAGCTCAAGATCTTCTTTTGGACAAAGCCCCGTGTTTACAGCCGCGCGCGTAACTATCACCATACCGATAGATACCGCAGAGCCGTGAGTTATCGTGAAATCCGAAAGAAGCTCTATCGCGTGTCCTATTGTATGTCCAAGGTTGAGAAGCTGACGCTTACCGCTGTCAAATTCGTCTTTCTCGACAATATCTCGCTTGTTTGCAACGCAACGCGCGATAACCTCTTCAATATTTTCCTTTATACCTTTTTTGAATATTTCAAAAAAGTCTTTGTCGTTTATTACGCCATACTTTATTACCTCGGCACAGCCGTCTGCGAATATTTCGGGCGTAAGTGTGTCGAGCGTAAGATAATCGCAGATAACGCGAGTGGGCTGATGGAACGCCCCCATGAGATTTTTACCCGCCCTCAGATCCACCGCCGTTTTTCCGCCTACCGAGGAATCTACCGCCGCAAGCAGAGTCGTGGGGATCTGTACGAATTTGATACCTCGCATATAAACCGCCGCCGCAAAGCCGCAAAGATCTCCTACAACACCGCCGCCAAGCGCGATAAGGCAGTCCGAGCGTGTAAGCCCCGATGCCGCAAGAAATTCAAGAAGCTCCACGAGTGTATGGGTATTCTTGGATTCTTCTCCGTGCGAAAATATAAAGCGCATAGTGTCAAAGCCCGAAGCGCACAAAGATGCCTCTACCGTTTCAAGATAGAGTGATGCCACCGTGTCGTCTGTAACGATACAGAGCTTGCAGGGTTTTAACACTTCGGCGCAGAGCTCTCCCGTGTTCTTCAGCAGATCCCTTCCGATGATTATGTCGTATGAGGTTGAAGCGTTAACAGTTACTGTCGTCATAACTAAATCCTTTTTATCCGTCTATTTGTTCTTTTGCTACTCTTCCGTCCCTGAGCAGATCGCGAAGCTTGTCCGCGTCGTCCGCGGCAATGGCGTCTCTGTATTCGGAAAGAGAATTGATTATGGAATCTATTTCAAAAAGCAAGGGCTCCTTGTTTTCCAAAAACAGCTCGGTCCACATGTATTCATTGAGCCATGCGACTCGCGTCATATCCTTGTAGCTTCCCGCCGAGAAGCCCTTGTGTCCGCGTGCGGACGGGCTTTTAACGTATGCGTTTGAAACCACGTGCGCAAGCTGAGAGGTAAACGCTATGACCTTGTCGTGAGCCTCTGCCGTGGTAACCGTTATTCTTCCGAATCCCGCAGGCGCGAGCAGTCGTTTTATGTTGTCAAGAAAGGCAATGTCGTCGTATATCGGGGGAACGAGAACCATAGGCGCGCCCTTGAAAAGAGTAGCCTTGGCGTATTTTATTCCCGAGTACTGAGTTCCGGCCATAGGGTGTCCGCCTACAAAGGTGAATCCGTATTGCTTTGCAAGCTCGAATCCGCACTCGCATATCATTTTTTTAGTTCCGCAAAGGTCCATCACTACCGTGCTCGGAGAGATCGCGTCGGCGATCTCTTTCATATATTCAACCGCCTTTTGAGGATAGAGCGCTACAAATAACAGCTCGCAATCCTTTATGCTGTCTCTGTTAAGCACGCCGTCGATGATACCCGCCACCGACGCGTATCCGAGAGCCGATTCGTTTATGTCATACGCAAGCACCGTATGACCGCTCTCCTTGTACGCCTTTGCCATTGATCCGCCGATAAGACCCAGACCGCAAATTCCTACCGTCATATCAGTCCTCCGAAATAGCCGCGAGCACCTTGTTTACAGCTCCCGTTACCTCTGCAAACTTGTCGGGAGTAAGAGACTGAGGTCCGTCGCAGAGCGCGTGTGCGGGATCGTTGTGCACCTCTATCATAAGTCCGTCAGCACCTGCCGCAGCCGCTGCCATAGCCATAGGCTTTACAAGTCTTGCCATACCCGTTGCGTGAGAGGGATCAATGACTATCGGTAGATGTGTCAGCTCCTGAAGCATCGGAACAGCCGACAGATCGAGCGTGTTTCTTGTGTACGTCTCAAAGGTTCTTATTCCGCGCTCGCAGAGAATGATATTCTCGTTGCCGCCTGCCATAATATATTCGGCGGACATAAGAAGCTCCTTGAGCGTATTTGCGAGTCCGCGCTTCAAGAGAATGGTCTTATTTGTTCTTCCAAGTTCCTTGAGGAGCTCAAAGTTCTGCATATTTCTCGCACCTACCTGAATGACGTCAACGTCCTCGAACATAGGAAGATGGTTAGCATTCATTATTTCGGTAACGATAGGCAGTCCCGTTGCCGCCTTGGCTTTGAGCAGGATCTCGATTCCGTCAGCCTTGAGTCCCTGGAAATCGTAAGGAGACGTGCGGGGCTTGAACGCTCCGCCGCGAAGCATCGTAGCTCCTGCCGCCTTGACCGCCTTTGCGATCTCCATTACCTGTTCTTCGCTCTCAACAGAGCAGGGACCTGCAATAAACGCAAACTGCGCGCCGCCAATGCTCGTATTACCGACGTTGATTACCGTGTCATCGGGATGGAATTTCCTGTTCGCGTTCTTGAAGGGCTCGCTGATGCGTTTGACTGCGTCAACCATTTCAAGACTCTCGATAAGATCCGCGTCTATCTTGCTTGTGTCTCCCACAAGACCGATTACCGTGTGAGAGCTGCCCTTGGATATATGTACGTCAAGCCCCTGAGCCTTGAGCCAGGAAGTAAGATTTTCAATTTGCTTGTCGCTTGTTCCGCTTTTAAGAACTGCTATCATAATTTGCCTCCAAAATAATAAAAATAAAATCAAAAAGAAGCTTACGGTGCTTTGGCACCGGAAGCTTCAAATAATTTGATCCTTTTAGGGATAAATGATATGAATACGAATCCGCAGCAAAAAACACCTTTATCCATTACTTTCTGTTAAAGTAATAAAAATAAAGGTAAAAATATTTGCCTGCAAATACGTTGCCCATATCGATTCTCCTTGTGTTTGATAAAATTAGTTTAGCACCGCGGTACCGATTTGTCAATAGTTTTTTTGATATTTTTATAATAAAATTATTTTTTCAGCCAGGTATATTACGCAGGGCATACTCGCGATAGAAAGCAGAGATGTCGCGCCTACGCACTGTGCCGAAAATCCGGGCTTTATGTCATAGAGCTCGGCAAGCATAGAAATAGACGTTGCACTCGGCATAGCCGAGATAGTCGTTGCGAATATTATCCACAGATCGCTAAATCCGAGAATCTTCATCACAAGACATACGAGCATCGGGATAACAAAAAGCTTTACCGCGCAAACGAAATATATCTTGGACGAGGTAAAAAAGCTCTTGAGACTTACAGTCGCTAAAAGCGCGCCGATGATCAGCATCGAGATGGGCGTGCAGAGCGAGGAAACGTAGGAGAGAGTCTGCGTTGCGAACACGGGCATCTTGAATGAGGGAATGACGGCGGGTATAATAAATATTATAAAGCCTATGATGCTCGGAACGGTTCCGAAGTTAAGAAATATTTTTTTGAGCGTCAGCTTTATATCCGAGCGCTTTCTCGCAAGGATAGCAATGCCCCAGGTCCAGAGCATAATGTTAAAGGTCGCGATGAAAAACGAAGCCATAAATTCTCCCACGTCTCCGATAAGAGAGCCAAGTATCGGAATACCTATAAAGCCGACGTTTCCGAAATTCATCGTGAATTCCATTATCTTTCTGTCGTCAAGATCCTTTATTTTGATGCAGACGACGTATGCTATAAGTGCCGAAAAAGCAAGCAGGGCAAAGCCGAATACAAAGGTTAGCGCGCCGAGCTTGAGATTTTCGACCGAATATGCGGTCTTGCTGAGCGAATGAATTATGAGCGCAGGCTGAGCGATCGAAAGAATGAGCTTCGAGAATCTTTTTGAAGCTACCGAATCCATTATTTTTAGCTTTCCCGCAATAAATCCTACGGCAAGCATAAGAAAGAGCGCCGCCGTGGTGTTGAGAAATGAGTTGAAATCGAGTTGGAGATGCATATCAGAGTACCGTGTCTATCTTTTCCTTTATTTTTTTCATATCCTCAAGCATTTCTTCCTTGCGTCGAGGATCGCGAAGCAGCAGAGCGGGGTGATATACGGCGGTGATGAGAAATCCGTTTTTCTCAAACCAGATTCCGTGCTCCTTCGTTATTTTAAAATCCGGCTTTATAAGCCTTTGCGCCGATATACGTCCGAGGCAAACTATGACCTTCGGGCGAAGAAGCCTTACCTGACGGCGCAAAAAGTCAATGCAAGCGTCCTCTTCCACGGGAAGAGGATCTCTGTTCTGCGGCGGACGGCATTTGAGAATATTAGCTATGTATACGTCCTCTCGCTTGATGTCAACGGCAAAGAGAAATTGGTCGAGCAGCTTTCCCGCACGTCCGACGAAGGGCGTGCCGGTCTTATCCTCGTTGTCTCCGGGTGCTTCGCCGACGAAAAGTATCTTTGCGCTCGTGCTTCCCGTGCCGAAAACACAGTTTGTGCGTGTCTTATGTAATTCGCAAGCCGTGCAGGCACAGCATTCGGCGAGCAAGGATTCCCAAGTATCCATACGTCCATATCTCCTTAATCTTTATTTCGTTATCCTGCGGCATTCCATATAATACCGCTTATCCTCGGCGTGTCCCATAGAAAAGGTCTTACGAGGAAGCGCACCGTCAAATATTACGGTGCTAAAGAGCTGAGATTTGCTCATACCCGAAAAGATAAATCCAATCGAGCCTTCTTTTGCGACAAGCTTTCTGACCGAATCCTCTCCGTGAATATAATCGACCTCAGCACCATCGTGTGAGGCTATGTAAGAGTCTATAAATTCCTGAAGCGTTCCTACCGTGAGCTGACGGCAAGGCTTTTCAAAGGTAAGCTTGCCGGACGTGTCGCCAAAAAGATACGTAAGGCTCTGCGGTGCCGCCACACCGTCGAGTGAATCGGCGTAAGCCTTGAGCTCCTCAATCACGTCTCGGGGATCGACACCGAACATAACTCGGTATATCGGCTCGAATTTCAATGCCTCGTCGTGAATATTTACCACCTCTGCAAGCGCGTATCTTGCGGGGTGAGATAAAGCCGCATCGCCGATCCTTGCCTTAAGCTCTTCATATGTAGCTTTTGCCGTAGCGAGCGAGTGGTTGCCGTCGCCGACCGCAAAGAGAAGGGGAGCGAGCCCGTCTGTGCCGTAGCGTGCCGCCATCTGATCCGGAGAGACGAGCGCGAGAAGCGCCTCGGTAAGCGATTCTTGTACGTTCTTTTCTATCTTTCTGCCAACTATATGTCCGCCGCCAAGCATAAGAGGCGTGTCGTATATCGGTTCGCCCATGCAAAGCTTGGCAAGAGGCTCAATGACAGTTCTCTTGCTGTCGTCTATAAGCAGCATAACGTGCGGAGCTTCAATTGTAGCATTGCGCCTTATCGCAACTCTCGGCGGTATTCTTTCAAGCACAGTTGCCTCGGTCGCGCGTATGAGAGAATTTGCGCCCTTTGTGTAATCATACGCCTCAAGGTCAATAGCCAGCACGATGCCTCGACGCACACTACCGTCTGATTGCGTGCGCTCAACGTATATCATAGAATCGGGGTGCGAGATGAGAAGCTCGGAGAAATATTTTTCCATCGTCTCATTTATAAGAGGTATCATTTTCTCACTCTCCGAGAGATATACCTCGGGCAAAATTATGTTCAGCGTTGACGGAGCATCACCGACCTCTGCCCTGACGCTCTCCCAATATTCAGATTCGCTTGTAAATTGATCACAAGCCACTACCGCCCATTTTTTTGCATCGTTTTTATTGAAATCGGGGAGAAGCAGATCCGCCGCCCCGAAGCAAATGTTGTTTTTGTTTTCCATTATTTATCCCTTGTGTTCAGCATATATAAAACGCGCATTATCGCCGCCTGCGTTTTGCCGTCGACGATCTTTCCGTTTACAATGTTACCTGCAAGCTCCTCTATCGGTATTTTTACGATGTCAAGAAACTCGTCATCGTCAAAATCTGTATCTCCGAACTCCAATTCCTCGGCGAGATACATATGAATGCATTCGTCAAGTATAGCGGGAGAGGGAATGAATTTTCCAAGATACGTAAGCTTCGAGCAAACGGCTCCCGTTTCCTCGCGAAGCTCACGGAGCACAGCGTCTGTTGGATCCTCATCCTTTGAATCAAGCTTGCCCGCGGGGATCTCCAGCGTTACCTCGCCGATAGGATAGCGATATTGCTTGACGCATACCACCTCACGCTTTTCGGTGAGCGGTACTACACACACCGCACCTGTGTGGCGTATATATTCACGAAACGCTTCCTTGCCGTCGGGCAGAGAAACGGTGTCTTTTCTTACGTGAAGTATAAAGCCGTCAAAAATATTTTGCGACGACAGCTGCTTTTCTTCAAATCTTTCAAGCTCAGACATAAAAACCCCCACTGTAACGTTATTATAACCAATTATACTACAATTTTTAATTAAAATCAATAGCAGAGTTGCAATTTTGACTTGATTATCTCAAGATAATATGATAAAATAATAATATAAAACGCAAGAGGTGTCATAAATGAAACACGTTGATATATATACCGACGGTGCCTGCCGAGGAAATCCCGGCAAGGGCGGTTGGGGCGCAATACTTGTCTACGGCGGACGCGAAAAGGAGCTTTCGGGCGGTGAAGCTGAAACCACCAATAACCGAATGGAGCTTATGGCTGCTATATCCGCACTTGAAATATTAAAGGAGCCGTGTGAGGTTACTCTCACGTCCGACTCCAAATATCTTACCGATGCTATAAATCAAGGCTGGCTTAATTCCTGGAAAAGCAAGGGCTGGCGTAAGGCAGACCGCTCTCCCGTGCTTAACGTCGAGCTCTGGCAGAGAATAGATGCTCTGCTTGCGATACACAAGGTAACGTTCGTGTGGGTACACGGACATATGGGGCATCATTATAACGAGCGCTGCGACGTGCTCGCCACTACCTTTGCAGATTCTCTTTGATTATAGAAAATCCTTTATCTGCGCTATTGCCTCTTCCTGAAATTCAGCGAGCTCGCGCGCAAGATGAAGAACACTTTCCGAGCAGGACGAGCATTCGCTGTCCCGAAGAAGCCTTACCGTTTCGGTCATATCCTCGGTAATATCCTCAACGAGAAGCTGAGCGACGTGCTCCTCGCTCGAATCGGTCAGCGTGTTGAGCTCAAGTCCGAGCTTTGACGATAGCCGTCCGATAGCGCCCATATCCTTTATCTTTACACCGAGTTTTTCGGCGGCAGATGATATTCCCGTGATAAATTTGCTGTATTTTTCAAGCAGTACGGTCAGAATTGCCGAAAATTCAGCCCTTGATATCTTCGGGATAACGTCTATTATAGATTGCATACCCTTGCTTGCAAGCTTTCCAAGCTCTTCCACAAGCATTATATTTACAGAATCCCTTACTGATGATACAGGATTCTCGGTTTCCTTTGATTCAAACATAGTTCCTCCACTTTGAAATCCTTGAAATTTGTATTATTTTTTGTAAAATGCGCGTAAAATATACAAAAGATATGCGAAAGTCGGGGGAACTGATATAAAAATGAAAAACATAAAAAATATATTAGCCGTTTTCGGTACGCGCCCGGAAGCTATAAAAATGTGTCCGCTTGTTATCGAGCTAAAAAAAAGACAGAGCCTGAGTACCGTTGTATGTGTCAGCGGACAGCATAGAAATATGCTTGACGGCGTGCTTTACGAATTTGGTGTTTTGCCCGATGACGATATGAATATTATGCGCGACGGACAGACCCTTTTCGATATAACTACGGCAGTTCTTGGCGGTGCGAAAGATGCAATTGAAAGGTATCGTCCCGATATCGTTCTCGTGCACGGTGATACCTCGACAGCCTTTGCCGTATCACTTGCGGCGTTTTATCTGAGAGTGCCCGTAGCGCATATTGAGGCAGGGCTTCGAAGTGATAATATAAGCGAGCCCTTTCCCGAGGAGCTTAACCGTCGCGCAATAGCTCTGATGGCGAAATACCATTTTGCACCTACCGATGCCGCGCGTCAAAATCTCTTGCGAGAGGGAATAGCCGACCGCGATATATTCGTCGTGGGAAATACGGTTACCGATGCGCTTAAAATTACCGTGAAAAAGGATTTTTCTCATCCCGTGCTTGATTTTGCGCGAGACGGCGAGCTGATATTCGTTACAGCGCACCGCCGCGAGAATCTTGGCGCGAATATGGATAATATAATGATAGCCTTGCGGCGCATCGCAGAGCAATACGAGCGCGTACGCATGGTCATTCCAATGCATAAAAATCCCGCGGTCAGAGATTGCGTTCTGAGACATCTTGACGGCTGTGGACGCGTGATGCTTACCGAGCCGCTTGACGTGTTCGACTGCCATAATATCATCGCGCGGAGCAAAATAATTCTTACCGATTCGGGTGGAATACAGGAAGAAGCGGTCTCGCTCGGAATCCCCACGCTCGTTTTGCGTTCGGTTACCGAGAGGGCAGAGGGCGAGAGCCTCGGTACTCTGCGACTTGTCGGATGTAATGAAGACCGTATCGTCGAGAGCTTTGCCGAGCTTTTCACCGACGAGAAAAAATATAAAAAAGCGGCACGCGCCGCTACCCTGTACGGAGACGGAAGCACGTGCCGGAAAATTGCAGATATTCTTGAAAATATTACCTTGTGATATCAATTACGACAAGCTCGGGCTTGTTGAATATTCTTGGTATGCGCGAGCTTTTCTTGAGGCCGCGGCTGATGACTGTGCGTCCGTCGAGAACTCCCGAAGTGTATTTCGGAAACAGTCCCTGCCCGGGTGCGAAAACGCCTCTGCCGAATATCCGCCACTGACCGCCGTGCGCGTGTCCGCATACGATAAGATCAATGGAAAGCTCCGAGAGATACTTTTTGTAGTATTCGGGGTGGTGGCAGAGAAGCACCTTTGGACATTCAAGCTCCGAAAATTCCCCAAGCCACTCAAGGCTTGGCATATGCCCCTCATTGATAAGACCCGATGAAAGTCCGCCGAACGCTATGCCGTCGCAAAGGGTAAAGCTGTCGTCAAGAAAGGCGGCGTCAAGCGAGGCAAGACGCGCCTCGTCCTTCGGCGAATAATATTTCGGTATTGACTCGATAGCAAACCATTTGAAAGCATTCCAGGACGCAAGCCCGCCGTTTTCGTGGTTTCCGACCGATAAAAAGACGGGAGCTATTTTCGATATCTGTTCGATAAGATCATAGCTGCACTCGTTTTTTTGATCCTGTGAGCCGTCAAGACGCTCAAAGGTATCGCCGGGCATAAGAATAAAATCGGGAGCAAGCTCACTCAGCTTTTCCGCAAGTCCTTGTGGCACTTCGGCGTGGATATCCGCTACTAAGGCAAATCGATAGCTCTTGCCAAATCGCTTTGATTCGATTTTATAAAACGTAGTTTCAAAAGCCTTCGACATAGCTACCCCCTTTAAAATTACTGAATATATTTTACCATATAAATCAACAGATGTCAAATAAATTTATAACGGAGAAAAATTATGAGAAAAACAAAGATCGTATGCACGCTTGGACCCGCCTGTGAGAGTGAGGAGATACTTACTCAGATGTGTCTTGCGGGAATGAACGTCGCAAGACTTAACTTCTCGCACGGAACCTACGAGCAGCATAAGAGAAATATAGACCTTATCAAAAAAATTCGTAAAAAGCTCGGTATGCCTATTGCCATACTTCTCGATACAAAGGGACCCGAGTACAGAATAAAGACATTTAAGGACAAGAAAATTGTTTTGAATACCGGCGACAAGTTCACCTTTACCTCTGATGATATCGAGGGAGATAATGAACGTGTTTCGGTAAACTATAAAAATCTCGCACACGAGCTTTCCTCGGGCGACAGAATATTGCTCTGTAACGGTCTCGTTGCATTTGAGGTCGAATATACTACCGATACCGACGTAGTCTGCCGTGTAACAGAGGGCGGCGAGGTGTCCGACAGAAAGAGCATGAGCTTTCCCAACAAGGTGCTCAGTCAAGAGTATCTGAGCGAGGCGGACAAGCAGGATATGCTTTTCGGACTTGAGAATGACGTTGACTTTATCGCCTGCTCGTTCGTTTCTTCAAAGGACGATCTTATTGCCGTCAAGAACTTTTTGCGTGAGCATACCGACGATATGCCCGACATTATTGCAAAGATAGAGAACCGTTCGGGCGTTGACAATATCGAGCAGATATGCGACGAGTGCGACGGCATAATGATCGGCAGAGGAGATATGGGTGTTGAGATACCCTTTGAGGAGCTTCCTTATATACAAAAGCATCTTATTACCACCTGCCGACTTCTCGGTAAGCGTGTTATCACGGCAACCGAGATGCTTGAGTCAATGATACACAATACTCGTCCCACGCGTGCCGAGACTTCCGACGTTGCAAATGCAGTTTACGACGGCACGAGCGCCGTAATGCTCTCTGGCGAGACTGCGGCGGGAATGTACCCCGTGCTTACCATTCGCACGATGGCGAAAATACTCGAGGAGACCGAAAAGAGAATAGACTTTACAAGTGTATTCAAGAATTCGGAGTTTATTATCAAAAATACACTCGACGCTATCTCTCACGCCACCTGCGGAATGGCAATAGATATTGATGCCCGTGCGATAGCAGTCTGCTCACGCTCGGGAATGACCGCGCGAATGGTATCACGCTTCCGTTGCCCGATAGATATAGTGGGAATCACCACAGACGAAAAGAGCTACCGCAAGCTTGCGCTCTCCTGGGCGGTAACACCGGTCATGAGCGAGCTGTTCAATTCCTTGGACGTTCTGTTTTATTGCGCGAAGAATCTTTCCAAAGAGGCGATGTCTCTCAATGTGGGAGATAAGATAGTGATAACGGGCGGAGCTATCAACGGAAGCTCTGGAAATACCAACGTAATCAAGATAGAAGTAATTTGATAGGAGAATAGTTATGTATCCCGTATTATTTACCGCGCTTGGCGTGGGAGGAGCCACAGCTATTGGCGCACTGCTTGGATTTCTTTTCAAAAAGA
>JAFXHA010000050.1 GCA_017536635.1 Clostridia bacterium | reverse complement strand
TATAAAAGAAAACGAAAAAGTATACGTTCCATCTCCTGTATAATTAATTTGCCAAATATTAAAATCATCAATTGTATCATATTGAGCCAAAAACACCGTGTCATCATAGCTAACTCCAAGATATTTTCCGCTATATACCGAACGTATTACAATCTCGCCTGCATATGGACTCGGTTCTTGAACTCGCTCTATTATCCATTTCTGACTATCAGAGTCTGAAAATTTTCTTTGCACTGCATATGCACCGGTTTCGGTAGAAACATCACCGTAAATTTCGCCATATTCAATATCCATATACTTTCCGGTAGCAACGTTTTGTATATAAACCTCTCCCAAAATATGGGCAAATGGATCGGTTGTGTCTGCTGATACATATATTGGAATAAAAGTAATCAACATCAACGCCGATAAAATAAATAATAATACTTTTGTTCTTATAGCTTTTCTTTTTTTCATGAAATTCAAATCTCCTTTTATAATCTTAACTATTGTCTAAAAACGGATATCGTACACGTAGATAGTATCTACGCAAGATTATAAAATGAAGATCAGAGGGAGCGTGCGGTGAATGGTGTGTTTGTGGCTTCTGTTATGTCGTGTAATCATAATGTCCCTCCTTTTCCTTTTTTATTAAAATTTTAAAAACGCACAAAGTTCTCCTTGCGACAACTCTGTGCGACAATTTTATGTTTCTCGGCAAACGTGTTGTCGGGATATTTTCTCTATATTTTCATTATAGCAGAGACGGAAAGATTTGTCAATCCTTTCATAAGAGTTTTTACAGTCATAAATAATTTTCTCCCGTCATAATATATACTGAAAATTAAAACACGAAAGGGAGAAAATATATGAACAACGAAGAAATTATGGGGTGCGATACTCTCAGCGTGCTCGTTCTGGAGCGCAACGTGGGTGCGGATGCCAATACAGAGTACATCTTGCCCGAGTATCTTCCCGAGATAAGAAAGCTTTTGCACGTGGAGCAGACTGTAATTCCGCCTGCGAAATACGTTAATTCCTCGTCCGCGCAGATGAACGGAACCGTTGATTACAGAGTTCTTTACGTGGGTGCCGACGGCGGTCTTTATACCGCGCCCGTATCTGCCGAATACCGTGTAAATATTCCCATAGATATGCAGGACTTTATTGATTCGTCAGAGGGACTTGAAATGATGTGCAGCGTATGCGGAGAAAGCGTTAATCCGAGAGCCACGGGACCCAGACGTATCAGTATCCGAAGCCGTCTTAAATGCACGGTCCGCGTTATCGGAAAGGTACGCCTTTGCGAGAGTATGCTCGGTGAGGTCAATCTTATGAGCATATACAAGAGACGTGAGAGCTGCCTTACCGCAGAATATTGCTCGTCCTGCTCGGATATTTTTGAGACCGAGTACGAGATATCTCCGCTCTCAGAGGGTATGAGAATAGCCGACGCCGACGCAAAGGTGTTCGTTGACAGCGTGAATATGGGAGATGGCAGAATAAGCTGTCGCGGAGACGTGATGTTCCGTGCGCTCGGCATTGACGAGAATTCGGGCGAGCTGATGAAGGTCTCCAAAAAGCTTCCGTTTGAGAGTGAGATAGAGCTGGACAGAGAAATGCCCGACGCACTCGTGCGCGTTCGCGGCATTCCGAGCGAGGTAAGAGTGGAGATCGACGAGGACAGAGCGATCTGCAAGATAGGCGTTATGATAGAGGCTTGCTGCCTTGCCAACAGAGAGGCGGAATATACGGCGGATATCTACTCGTCCGAGCGGGAGTGCAAGACCGTCGAGCAGGAGTATGAGAGCGCGCAGGTGCTTCTCTGTAAAAACGCCAATATTACGCTCAGTGAGCGTCTTTCAAGTGAGGATGCGGGACTTTCGGCAGACGCCGAGATCGTAGAGGTATTCGCAAGCGCCGCTATTGATAGCTGCAAGAGAGAAAACGACAAGGTCATCTTTGACGGAAGCACGAAGCTTTCGGTGGTTTGTGTAGACAATGGGGAATATTTATGCACCGATATGATGCTACCGTTCAGATACGAAACCGATTCTGCTTTTGACGGCGAGCCGTCGAGCTTTTCCGGAGCTGCTGACGTCGTGTCGATAAGAGCGAATAATGACGGCGGTAATTTCAGTGTTGACGCGGAGCTCGCTCTTGGCGTTGACTGTATGGGCAAGAGCCGTATCAGCGCCGTCGACGAGGTTGAGTTCGGTGAGACTGCAGAGAGCGAAGAAAACGCCCTTATAGTTTGCTATCCGTCGCAGACCGATACGCTTTGGTCTGTTGCCAAGCGCTATAAGGTAGCGCCGTCCAAGATAAGCGGTGATCCGCAGGTGGATAAATACATCATTATAGAATAATTAAAAGCCGACGGTTTTCCGTCGGCTTTTTGTGTATTTAATTTATTGATCTTTAGCTACGTTTATTATCTGAACACCCTTTTTCTCGGCGTATTTAAGTGTGTTATACGCGCCGCCGAAATCCTTGTTCACGTAAGCGACAAGCAGATCGGAGTTGTCGACGAGCCATTCGTTACGCTTGGTTATCGCGGCTTTGTAGTGTACCTTTTCGATCGGCATATAAATTTCGTCGTAATATTGCTCGTAATATTCC
>JAFXHA010000049.1 GCA_017536635.1 Clostridia bacterium | reverse complement strand
TATGATAGGCAAGCTCGACTGTCCGTATGACGAGGTAACGGTAACGAGAAGATATTACCGCTCGGGTGAGAGTGAGTATTTTATCAACCGCCGTGCCGTTCGTTTGAAGGATATCTACGAGATGTTTATGAATACGGGTGTCGGACGGGACGGATATTCGATCATCGGTCAGGGAAAGATAGCTGAGATAGTTTCCGCGAAGAGCGACGAGAGAAGAAGCATTTTTGAGGACGCCTCGGGAATCGCAAAGTACCGCCATAAAAAGAACGAGACCGAGAGAAAGCTTGCATCCACCGAGGACAATATGACACGTATCAACGACGTGTTCACCGAGGTGAGCGCGCAGGTGATCCCGCTTGAAAAGGAAGCCGAGAAGGCGAAGCGCGCTATCGAGCTGCTGGAAATAAAGAAAAAGGTCGACGTTCAGCTTTGGATATACGACACCGAAAAGCTCAGAGATGATATTTCGGTATGCGAGGATAATTATAAGCGTCTTGAATTTGATCTTAACACGATAGAGGATTCCATAAAAACTCTTGAGGTGCAGAATAATAGGCTTTTCGAGGTATCGCAGAGCAAAAAGACCGAGGCGGCAGAGCTGCTTGAGCAGATCCGCGCTTGCACTGAGGACAACCATTCGCTTGACAGCGAGTACAGAATAGCGCAGACAAATATTCTTCACGCCAAAGAGCTTATCGCGGGAGCGCAGGGCTCTAAGGAATCGGCTAAAAAGTCGGTAGATGCTGAAAATGCGCAGATAGACGCAAGACTTGCGAGGATCGAGGAGCTTAAACGTGCACTCGATGCCAAGGAGAGCGAGCATAACGATGCGGCAGAGCAGAGAAACGGCGCGGCGCTTCTGGCGCAAAAGCTTGAATTTGATATCGACAGAGCGCTTGGAGATATAAGGATCTCCGAGAGTGAGCTTGCCGACGTCAACGCAAGAATATCCTTTATTGAGAATTCGCGCTCCGACGATCAGGATAAGAATGCGGCAATGCTCGAGCAGCTCGCAAAATACGAGGAAGGCTCGGCGTCTATGAAAAAGGATATCAATAGCCTTCAGAAAACCGTTACCGAGTACGACGAGATGACGGCGGCGTCCGAAAGGATATCGGCAGACGCCGAGGAAAAGCTCTCGGGGCTTTACGCTGACGAGGAGGAGCTTGAGGCTACTATTACGGCAGACAAGCTGCGTGCTGACTCGGTGCGACAGAGGATCGATACCATCAAGTCGATGGAGGAGCAGTTCGAGGGATATTCGGGCAGCGTAAGATTCATTATGAAAAAATATGCCGAGGGCAAGGTAACCGACAAGCGCGGTCAGCCCTGCGGCAAGATATACGGTCCTCTCTCCAAGCTTATCGAGGTCGAGGACAGATACGTAACGGCAATAGAGACGGCGCTCGCGGCAAATCTTCAGCACGTTGTAGTCGAGGATGAGAATGTGGCAAAGGCAGCGATGTTTACACTCAAGCGCGAGGAAGCCGGCAGAGCGACCTTCTTCCCCCTGACGTCTATGAAGCCGCAGAGCGTTACCGATGAGATGAGAGATGCTTTCGGATGCGACGGATTTATCGCGGTCGCAGACGAGCTTATCAAGTGCGAGTCCAAGTTTGACAACGTAATATCCTCGCTTCTCGGAAGAACGCTGATATTCGATACGATAGAGAATGCTACCGAGATGGCAAAGGCGGTCAAGTACAGGGTTAAGGCTGTAACACTTGACGGTCAGCAGATAAACGTCGGAGGTTCTTTCACGGGAGGTTCCTTTAAAAACAAGGGAACTATACTCGGGCGAATGGGCGAGATCAAGCGCCTTGAGGCAGAGCTTTCGGAAATGGACAAAAAGAGCGCTCTGACAGCCGCTGAGCTTGCAAAGCTCAAGGGAAGGATCGAGGAGCTTGAGAGCGAGCAGAGCGACGCTGAGCAGAAGATAAGCATTATAAAGATAATGCGCGATTCCGAAAACACACGCCTTGAGCAGCTCACCGCAAAGCTTGAAGCCAACGAAACGCTTATGGTAAAGCTTCGTGATGACTACGAGCAGCAGCTTCGCGCAAGAGAAAAATACGAGGAGGACAGAGAAAACCTCATCGCAAAGAGAGCTGAGCTTCAGACGCGCATAAAAGAGATTAACGACGCGCGCGCCGAGCTCGATATTCGCCGCTCGGCTGAGCTTGACCGAAAGGCAGAGCTTGAAAGCAGGATGACCGAGATATACATTTCGGTTACCGAGGCGAGAAAGGATATAGAGACCGAAAACACGCTCATCGCCGAGAGCAAGACGCGTATCGACGGATTTATGACGGCACTTCGCTCTCAGGACGGTTACGTTGCCGAAATGGAAGCCAAGATCGCCGAGTATGAGAGCGAATGTACCGAAAACCGCAAGCATTACGCCGAGGGCGAGAGACTGCTTGCCGAACTCTCCGATAAGAGAGCGGCTGTCGAGCAGGACGGATTTGAGTTTGACCGCAAGCTCAACGAGCTCAATATGAAGATGCGTGAAAAGATGCTTCAGAAGGAAACGGTCATCAAGGAATACACGAGATTCGAAAACCGACTCTCTAATCTGCGCGCCGAGCAGGATAAGCTCGCGGGCAAGCTCTTTGACGAGCACGAGCTCACAAAGGTCGAGGCACTCGGACTTGGATATCCTGCGCTTACCAAGGAGACTCGCTGCGAGGCGGCGGCAAAGCAGACCGAATGTCGCAACAAGCTCCGCGCGATAGGAAACGTCGACCTTGACGCTGTCAACAAATATAAAGAGGTCAAGGCGAGATACGATTATATGGAGGGACAGATAAAGGACCTTGAGGCTGCAAAGGCAGACCTTACCGATATAATCACAAAGCTTGAGGGTGAGATGGAGATATCCTTCGTATCCGCGTTCGAGAAGATAAACGAGAATTTCAACAAGACCTTCTCCGAACTGTTCGGCGGCGGAAGCGCTTCGCTCTCGCTGACAGATCCCGAGAACGTTCTTACCAGCGGAATCGAGATAAAGGCGGCGCCCCCCGGAAAGATAATCAAGAATATGGTTCAGCTTTCGGGTGGAGAGCAGGCGTTCGTGGCTATCGCGCTTTTCTTCGCGATACTTCAGGTCAACCCCACGCCCTTCTGCATTCTCGACGAGATAGAGGCTGCGCTTGACGAGGTCAACGTTGCAAGATTTGCAGAGTACATAAAGAGATATTCGAGCGGTACGCAGTTTATTATGATCACTCACCGCCGAGGCACTATGGAGGCGGCAAACCGCCTTTACGGTGTTACGATGCCCGAGAGAGGTATCTCCAAGATACTTGAGCTCGACATCAACGATATAACCAAGAAAAAAGGAGAAGATTGGGATGGCATTTTTGGATAAGCTCAAGAATGGGCTTGCAAAAACGAAGAATGCGATATTCGGACAGATCGACGAGGTGCTCAAGGCATTCGTCAAGGTCGACGAGGACCTGCTTGACGAGCTTGAGGAGCTCCTCATAACCTCTGACGTCGGCGTAAACGCGACCGAGGAGATAATAGATAAGCTTCGCGACGAGATAAAGGAAGGAAGACTCAAGGAAAAGGACCAGGTGATAGATACTCTCAAGTCTATCCTCTCGGATATGATCGGTGAGGGAGAGGCGCTTGACCTTTCGACCACGCCGAGCGTTATACTCGTTATAGGAGTTAACGGCGCAGGTAAGACCACGTCTATCGGAAAGATATCCAACAGACTTATTCAAAGCGGTAAAAAGGTCGTCGTCGCGGCGGCTGACACCTTCCGCGCGGCAGCGATAGATCAGCTCGCGGTGTGGTGCGATCGCTCGGGCGCTCAGATCGTTCGTCAGAACGAGGGAAGCGATCCTGCGGCAGTGGTTTTCGATGCTATCGGATATGCCAAGAGAACGCAGGCTGACGTGCTCATTATCGACACTGCGGGCAGACTTCACAACAAGAAAAATCTTATGAACGAGCTTGAGAAGATCAACCGTGTTATAACGCGCGAGCTTCCCGATGCCGCTCGTGAGAATCTGCTCGTGCTTGACGCTACCACGGGACAGAACGCTATACTTCAGGCAAAGGAGTTCAGACACGCGGCAAATATTACGGGACTCGTACTTAACAAGCTTGACGGAACTGCCAAGGGCGGAATCGTTATTTCTATAAAGAGCGAGCTTGAGATACCCGTAAAATTCATCGGTGTCGGTGAGAAGATAGACGATATGCAGGAGTTCGACAGCGGTGAGTTTGTCGATGCGCTCTTTAGCTGAGGATATTGAGATGAAGATAGTTTTAGCATCGAGAAACAAAAAGAAGATCGCCGAGCTTCAGACCCTGCTCTCTCAGAAGATAGAGGGGGTTGAGATACTTTCGCTTGACGACGTGGGGATCACCGGCGAGATCGAGGAAAACGGTACGACCTTTGCCGAGAACGCGCTCATCAAGGCTTCTGCCGCCGCGAAAAGCG
Organism: Clostridia bacterium; assembly: GCA_017536635.1. Classification (GTDB taxonomy): domain Bacteria; phylum Bacillota; class Clostridia; order Oscillospirales; family CAG-272; genus HGM12713. Next base: position 18,743 of record JAFXHA010000049.1, on the reverse strand, counting down.
GATATATCGGCATTGGCGACGATTCGGGACTTGCCGTGAATTTTCTTGACGGCGCGCCGGGTATATATTCGGCAAGATACAGCGGAGAGCACGGCAACGACGAGGAGAATAACAGACTTCTGCTGAAAAATCTCGAGGGGGCTGACGATCGCAGCGCAAAATTCGTTTGCGCGATAGCTTGCGTGTTCCCGAACGGAGAGGACAGTATCTGCGTTGAGGGTGAATCGATGGGCAGAATAACCGAGGAATATTTCGGCAACGGCGGCTTTGGCTACGATCCGATATTCTTCTGCGACGAGATAGGCAAGACCTACGCTGAGGCGAGCGCCGAGGAAAAGAATGCCATCTCGCACCGAGGCAGAGCAGTAAGACTTTTGGCTCTGGAGCTTGCAAAGAGATTTGCAAATTGAACTTTTGAAAGGGAAAATATATGTTGACTTCAAAACAAAGAGCGTATCTGCGCTCTCTCGCGACGAACGAGCCTACTATCATGCAGATAGGCAAGGGCGGTATGAGCGAAAATCTTATAAAGACCGTTTCCGATGCGCTTGAGGCACGTGAGCTTATAAAGCTTTCGGTGCTCGAAAATTGCGATTGGAGCGCAAAGGAAGCGGCGGCAGAGCTTGCCGAAGCGACCTTTGCTGACGTTGTGGGCGTTATCGGCAGAAAAATAGTACTTTATCGCGAATCCTCTACAAAGAAAAGAATTGAGCTATGAACGGCTTTGATCATAACAGAGTAGGAATTTTCGAGGGGGACTTTAACCCCATACATGACGGACATATCAGCGCCATCAAGGCTTTTATGGAACAGATGAAGCTCGACTATATCTTCATCGTTCCGCGTTATATTCCGGACGGCCGATCGGCGCAAAGGCTGAGGATGTGTGAGCTTGCCTTGGCTGGAATCGACGGCGTACTGATATCCGATACCGAGATAAGAGGAGAGGGAAGGATCACGCTTTGCGACGTTGTGCGCGCGCTTTCCGCGGAGAATACGAGAATTTTTGTTCTGCTTGGCTCGGATGAAGTGTTGAGCTTTGATAAAAAGCCGGATTTTGAAAAAATTCTGGAGCTTTGCTATCCCGTTTACGCGCGCCGCGAGGGCGACGCTATCATAGAGGGAAGGATAGTCGAGACGCTGGGAAGATTTTATAAGGAGCACGGCGTGATGTTCAGGCGTATCCTTACGGAAACGCGTGAGATGTCATCGACCGATATACGACGCGCGCTGGCGCGCTCCGAGGACATCTCGGGACTCGTTCCCACCGACGTTTTGAGATTTATCAAGGAAAATGAATTGTACGCCGATTAAAAGCCCGGTATACAGGAAAGGATATTATGGAGATGACCGAAAAGTCGCTTTGCGAGCTCAGAGCTTCTCTTGAGGGCGTTATGTCGCCAAAAAGATACAGACATACCGTAGAGGTCGAAAATATGGTCGCGCGCCTTGCCGAGCTCTATGCTCCCGAAAAAAAGCAGATGCTTCGCGCGGCGGCGCTATTGCACGACATTACCAAGGAATATTCGACCGATCAGCACCGCAAGGTGTGTGCCGATCACGGAATAACAGTCGACGCGCTTATGGAAAGCGCACCAAAGACCTTTCACGCGGTAACCGCGGCGGCACTTATCCCGACGCTTTACCCCGATTTTGCGGACGACGAGATAATCGAATGCGTGAGATGGCATACTACCGCGAGAGCCGATATCACGGTGCCCGAGGCACTTGTTTATCTTGCCGATTATATCGATATGTCGCGCACCTTTGAGGATTGCGTGGCGCTTCGCCATTATTTCTGGGATGCAGAGCCCGAAAAAATGAGCGCGCAGGAAAGAACAGAGCATCTTCGCAAAACTCTTATCCTTTCGCTCGATATGACGATAGGTGCTCTTATCGAGGACGGAATGACGGTAAGCCCCGATACCTTTGAAGCGAGAAACTCGCTTATAGTAAAGGGACTTTAAGACATCTCTCCGTACATATTCAATTGAATATGGGAACGGAGAGTAAAAATGAGAAAAACAAATAAAATCCTGCTGTCTGTCGCAATAATTGCTATAATTGCCGTGCTGATATCCGCTATGGCGGTGTTTTCGGTCAAAGATCCCGAGCCGGATGGATCGATCGAGGTAGACAGTCCACTCGTTGCGGAGAGGGCGTATAACGTTCTGTTTGTCGGAACCGACAGAGAAGCGGGACTTGCCGACGTGATGATGCTTGCGCATCTTGATCTTGCGGCAAAGAGAGCGTTCGTTATGCAGATACCGCGCGATACCTACGCCGAATATACCGACGGAAGCTATAAAAAGCTCAACGGTGCATACTCGGCACTGGGCGCAGAGGGGCTTTGTGAGTTCCTCTCCAATGCGCTTGGCATTGACGTGGACAGATATGCCGTGATGGGACTTGATACCGTGCGCGACGTTATAAATGCTATTGGCGGAGTGGACGTTAATATCCCGTGCGATATGAAATATCGAGATAAGTCGCAGGATCTGTATATTGACCTGAGGGCAGGACTTCAGCATCTTGACGGAGACGCGGCAGAGCAGTTTCTGAGATTCCGATCGGGATATATCGAGGGGGATATCGATCGAATGGATGCGCAGAAGATATTTCTTGCCGCGACCGCCAAAAAGATAAGGGATGAGTTTTCTCTGCCGCTGGCTTACAGATTACTTGATGCGGCAGACGGGATAGAGACGAATTTCAGTATGTCCGAGCTTCTGGGCATCGCGCTTGATGCGGCGGATATCGGCAGCGAGGATATTACGGTCGCCACTATGCCGGGAGCTGAGGCGAGAGCATCGAGCGGAGCATCCTATTACAGTATATCGGGTGGCGCGGTTTCCTCTATTGTAGAGAGCTTTTTCGGAGCCGAGAGAGGTAGCTTTGACCGAGAGGGAAAATTCCTTAACGAGAAGAATGCGTCGTTCAGAAATATTTATAACGGATATACCGAGTATAAGTCCTATACGCTTGCGGAAATAGCGCAAAACGGTATAGAAATCGATTTAAAATAGCTTTTGTACTTGACAAAACAAGTTATTTGTTTTACAATGATATATTGATAATAATTTTAAAAGGAAGACATTATGGAAAACAAAGAAATGAACGTTATAGGCGAGAATTGGGAAAATCTTCCCGCGCTCGATAACGAAAACGCAAAGGAGCTCGCCGAGACGATAGCGCTTGTGCTCGACTCCAAAAAGGGAAGAGACATAAAGGTGCTGCACGTTGAGGATAAGACCGTCATCGCCGAGTATTTCGTCGTTTGCACGGGTAACTCCAGCACGCAGATAAAGGCGCTTGCCGATGAGGTCGAGTATCAGATAGGCAGACGCGGAGTTCAGCCTTACGGCGTTGAGGGCAGAGATAACAATACGTGGCTCCTGCTTGATTACAGCAACGTTATAGTTCATATATTCAGCAGAGAAGCGAGAGAGTTTTACAATCTCGACAAGCTCTACGCAGATTGAGAATAAATTAAAGGAAGACAGCAAAATGAAGTACAATCATACCGAAATCGAAAAGAAATGGCAGGAATATTGGAGAAAGAACCAGACCTTCAAGACTGACGTGTGGGATTTTTCCAAGCCTAAATATTACGTTCTCGATATGTTCCCGTATCCGTCGGGCGTAGGCCTGCACGCAGGACATCCCGAGGGATATACGGCAACGGATATCGTTTCGAGAATGAAGAGAATGCAGGGCTACAACGTTCTTCACCCGATGGGATACGATTCCTTCGGACTTCCCGCGGAGCAGTATGCAGTAACTACGGGTAATCATCCCAACGGCTTTACTCAGGAGAACATCAAGACCTTCTCAAAGCAGCTTACCGAGCTTGGCTTTGACTATGACTGGAGCAAGATGATAGCTACGAGCGACCCTGAATTTTATAAGTGGACGCAGTGGATATTCAAGCAGTTGTACCTTGACGGATACGCTCAGTACATAGATATGCCTGTCAACTGGTGCGAGGAGCTGGGAACTGTGCTTTCCAACGACGAGGTCATCGACGGCAAGTCTGAGCGCGGCGGATATCCCGTTATCCGAAAGAATATGAAGCAGTGGGTAATCAATCAGCCCGCATTTGCAGAGGAGCTCCTTGAGGGGCTTGACGAGATAGATTGGCCCGAATCCACAAAGCTGATGCAGAAGAACTGGATAGGAAAGTCGACGGGTGTCGAGGTCAAATTCCAGATAGTCGGCGGCGGAGAATTTCCGATATTTACTACCTGTATCGAAACGATATACGGTATCACCTTTATGGTGCTTGCTCCCGACGGAGATATAGTAAAGCAGCTTATGCCCAGAATTGAGAACAAGGACGAGGTTCAGGCATACATCAACGAAACTCTCAAAAAGAACGATATGGACAGAACCGAGCTCAACAAGACGAAGTCCGGATGTGAGCTCAAGGGCGTTTCCTGTATCAACCCCGTAAACGGCAGAGAGGTGAGAATGTTCATCGGTGATTTCGTTCTCGCAAACTACGGCACGGGTGCTGTAATGGCAGTTCCTTCGCACGATCAGCGCGACTTCGAATACGCTATCGCGCATAATATCGATATGCTTCAGGTCATCGACGGCGACGAGAAGCTCGGACACGTTGACGTATCAAAGGCGGCATTTGAGAAGGGTGAGTATCTCGGCAAGGGATACAGGCTTATCAATTCCGAGGAATTTACGGGACTTACCGTTGAGGAAGCAAAGGAAGCAATTACTTGTAAGCTTGAAAAGATGGGTGTTGCAAAGAGAACCGTTAACTACCATTTCAGAGAGTGGATATTTGCAAGACAGCGCTATTGGGGCGAGCCTGTTCCTGTCGTTCACTGTGAGGACGGAAGCATTCACGTGCTTGATGATGCTGAGCTGCCGCTCATTCTTCCCGAGCTTGAAAACTATAAGGGCGTAAACGGCAAGGCACCTCTTGAGAACGCTACCGAGTGGAAGGCGTACGACAAGAATGGTGTAAAGGGTGTCAGAGAGACATCTACGATGCCCGGATCTGCGGGATCGAGCTGGTACTTTTTGCGCTATATCGATCCGAACAACAGCGACGAGTTCGCAAACGCGGAGCTGCTCAAGCATTGGATGCCCGTAGACCTTTACATCGGCGGCCCCGAGCACGCGGTAGGACATCTGATGTATTCGAGGATCTGGAACAGATATCTTTACAATAAGGGACTTGCTCCCACCAAGGAGCCCTTCAAGAAGCTCGTACATCAGGGAATGATACTCGGTGCTAACGGCATCAAGATGGGTAAGCGTTTCCCCGAGTTCGTAGTAAATCCGAGCGACGTTGTTCGTGATTACGGTGCTGATACACTCAGACTTTACGAAATGTTTATGGGACCGCTTGAGGTATCTAAGCCTTGGAGCAATCAGGGCGTTGACGGAGCGAGAAAGTTCCTCAACCGTGTATGGACGTTCTTTACCGAGCCCGAAAACATCACCGAGGGCGAGGGCGGCGCACTTGAAAAGGTATACCATAAGAGCGTTAAGAAGATAACCGAGGACTTTGAAAAGCTCGCGTTCAATACTGCGATCTCTCAGATGATGATATTCGTAAACGCGGTCTATAAGGAAGGCAAGTGCCCCAAGGTATACGCTGAGGGACTTATCAAGATGCTCTCCTGCATCTGTCCTCATATCGGTGAGGAGCTCTGGTCGCTTCTCGGACACGATGATACTATTGCATTTGAGCCTTGGCCTACCTACGACGATGCAAAGACGGCAGACGACGAGGTGGAGATAGTCGTTCAGATAAACGGCAAGCTCAGAGCTAAGATAAAGGCGCCCGTTGACACTCCTGCACCCGAGGTAATAGCGCTTGCAAAGGCTGACGAGGCAATAGCTGCAGCTATTGAAGGTAAGACGATAATCAAGGAGATATCGGTTCCTAACAAGATAGTTAATATCGTTGTTAAATAATTTCTAAAAAACTCTTGACAAATATGCAAGAGTGTTGTATAATATCTTTTGTTATGATTTTAATTGTCTCTGGCAATATGCGGAGGGAGGGAAACAGAAAAATGGCAGAAATTAGAGTAAAAGAAGGCGAATCCTTGGATAGCGCACTTCGTCGCTTTAAGCGTGCAATGGCTCGTTCCGGCGTCCTTACCGAGCTTCGCAAGAGAGAACACTATGAGAAGCCCAGCGTAAAGCGCAAGAAGAAGTCTGAAGCTGCTCGCAAGAGAAAGTACAAATAATTAAAATAATAAAAACGGGCTTTTTAAGCCCGTTTTTGTTATTGTGTGATTTTAATTAAAAATAATATTGTAGCTCAAATTCTTTTCCGTGTTCGGAGGAATGTGGAACATATCGTGCTTTGTATAAAGGTCGTCTATCTGGGAATCAAAGGCGGGAAGACCGCACCAGGGCTCGATACAAACGTAGGGAGCATCGGTCTTTGAAGCGTGCCATATGCCGAGATATGACATATCGGGGAAATTGAGCGTTACCGAACGAGCGGAGAGTGCGCTTGCGAGCGTAACGGAGTGCGGGATCTTGTCCATGAATATACCGTCTGTGTCAAAAAGAGAGTGGCACAGATCTATTTTTTTGCCTTCTGTAAGTTCGAGCGCGTATTTTTTGCCTGTGCACAAGCCCTTGTCGGATATTACGAGTCGGTTGGGCGTGCATTCCTCGCTAAACTCTACGTACCAATCTTCAAAGCAGCCCGTGTCAAGCGGGACGTTAAAGCCGGGGTGAGCACCAAATGTCGCGGGCATTACCTTGTCCGAAAGATTTGATATAATAACGCTTGAGCTAAGCTTGTTGCCGTCGAGCGCATAGGATACGGTGAGTTTGAAATCAAAGGGGTATTGAGCTCTCGTTGCATCGCTTGCTTCAATGGAGAAGACAATCTCGGTGTCGGTAGCGTTTTCTGTCGCAAATTCGGTCTTCCTTGCAAATCCGTGCAGATTCATTTCGTATTCCTTGCCGTCAAGGGTGTATTTGCCCTCGGCAAGTCTGCCGCAGATGGGGAAGAGTATGGGTGCGTGGCCTGCCCAGTATTTTGCGTCGCCCTGCCATATATATTCGCAGTTGTCGGCTTTGACGGAAATTATCTGAGCTCCGAGAGTATCTATTTTGACCGTGAGCTTATCGTTTTTAAGAGTGTAGATCATATTATTTGTCTCCTTTTTCTTTGATGCATATAAGATTCAGATCCCAAGCGGGAATATACGGGTAGCGTCGGTAGTAGAGCTTGTATTCGGGGAATTTTTCGTGTATGAGCAGAGGAAGCTCGAAAATATCCTCGCTCAGATGATATGCGGATACGAGAAGCCGCGGCGAGTGCGCGGATATAGTTTTCTCCGAGCCTGCGAGCGCTTCGCGCTCACAGCCTTCAACGTCGTATTTTATGTAATCAACGTAACGGCCGCCAAGCACTCCGTCAAGCGTAAGGGCTGCGACCTCGGTCTGCTTGCCCTTGGCGAAAAGTCCCGAGTTGCGATTGCCCTCATCTCCAAATGAAAGTGTCGTGTCCTCGCTCCACGCCGCCGCGTTTATGGCATCGACCTTAAATCGAGCTTCGCTGTCGGCATAAGATTTAAGCTTCTTGAAGGTCTTGGGAGAGGGCTCGAACGCCACCGCCTCGCAGAGTACGCCCGAATACTCGGCGAGCTCTCGGACGGTGTCTCCGTTGTACGCACCGAGATCAGCGTACGAGCTGATGCTTTTGGCATCAAGCAGAGAGCGCATTACCTCGTCCTTGTCGGATTCCGCCGCAAAGAGAAACTCGATATTTCCCGTGAGCTTATACATTATTACGTTTTTAAATATTCTTTTTGATTCATCGTCTGCAAGCAATTCATACGCCGCTCGTATGCTCAGAGCATTATCCCTTGCAAATTCGAGATCGAATATCCGCCCCTCGCACACGGGCACGTCAGGTGCGTAAAGCTCGCATTCGGCTGCTACCGCACGAATAGTATCTATGACGCTCGGCAGAGAGCTGGCAAAGGAGAGCAGAACTATTATATTTTCTGCGCCGTATTTTTCCTTTGTCTCAGAATAGGAGAGCACTCTCTTTGAGTGAAAGCTGTGCCCGCGCACAAATCCGTCGCTTGCAAAGAAATCCGCTACCTCAATACCGCGCTCTGCGCACACGGCAAGTATCTTATCGGCACCGTTGCCCATTCCGTACATTACTATCGTCTTATTCGATTTTTTAAGATATGACCAAAGGTCTTTTTTGTCGTCAAAACGGTTTAAATTCATTATCTCTCCTTGACTTGACCGCGCGTGTGTGCTATAATTTTTATAGATATAGTAATTTTATCACAAATAGGAGGAAAAATCAATATGGATTGCTTGTTCTGTAAAATAATTTCGGGAGATATCCCTTCGTCAAAGGTGTATGAGGACGATATGTGTCTTGCGTTCAAGGATATAAATCCGCAGACGCCCGTTCATATTCTCGTTATCCCCAAGGCGCATATTGCCTCGGCAGACGGCGTAAATGCAGAGAATAGCAAATACGTTGCGCGCATATTTGAGGTCATTCCGCAAATCGCGGCAGAGCAGGGGCTCGTGGGTGGATACCGTATTATCTCCAACTGCGGCGAGGACGCTTGTCAGAGCGTAAAGCACCTTCATTTTCATATAATGGGCGGAAGAAAGCTTCCCGAAAACATGGGCTGATATGGGACCTAAAATTCCTTTGATTAAGGAAAACGATCCGTATGAGCGAGTGGATCTTCCCAAGAGCATATCGGACGTTCCGAGATATCTGAAGGAGCTGCTCGGAGGATTTTTCTCAAGACTTTTTTATACCTTCGGTATGGTATGGAAAACGGGGCCGTGGATACTTATCCTTATGATACTGTTTTCCGTGCTTACGGGAATCTTGCCACTTATCGGCTCACTTATATCGCGCGAGATACTCAATGAGCTTCAGGGAGTGATAACAGAGCGTGCTATACTTGAGGCGTCGGGGATAGATTACAAGGCGGCGTTTTTCGGCTCTGCCGTCCTCGTTCTTCTGATCTTTTTCTTTGTCCATAAGCTGCTTCAGAATTTCATTAACCGCATCAATACCGCGGTAACGCGAATAGCGGGTGAGAAGGTCGGTAAGCGTGTAAAGCTTATAATCATGGAGAAGGCAAGAGAGGTCGACCTGGCTTCATTTGACCGCCCTGAATTTTACGAAAAGCTTGAGAATGCAAATCGCGAGGCAAGCACGCGCCCTATACACGTGCTGTCATCGACGTTTGACGTTATCAGTAATCTGATCACTCTCATAAGCTATATTACCGTGCTTGCGACCGCCCCCGGAATGTGGTGGACAGCACTTGTTATGGTGGCAGTATCGGTTCCTTCCGCGGTTATCAACTTCATCTATAAGCGCAAGCATTTTGCCTATATGCGCAGAAAATCCAAGGACCGTCGACAGATGAATTATTATGCCGACGTTATGGTAAACAAGGATCTTGTCAAGGAGATCCGTCTGTTCGGACTCGGCGATACCTTTATCGGCAAGTATAACGACGTTTTCGGACGCTATTACGAGGGAATGAAGCGGCTTGTGGTGAACGAGACGTTTTGGCTTACCGCCGTTGCGCTTTTGTCGTCGGTAGTAAATTGTATCTTCTTTGCTATGATCGCCTTTAAGGTATTTGCAGGTGAGATGCAGATAGGTGATTATTCGCTCTATACGGGCGCGCTGACGTCGATATCGTCGACGGTCTCCAAGCTTATAAGCGTATCGGCTACCGTTTATGAGGGAACGCTCTTTATTGACAACCTTATCGCATTTGTAAAGACCAAGCCTACCGTTGTTCCGAGTACGTCCAAGCCTGCGAGCATCGAGCACGGCAGACCGCACACTATCGAGTTCCAGAACGTTAGCTTTTGCTATCCGGGCTCTGATAAAAAGGTAATTTGTAATCTTGACCTTACTCTGCGTCCCGGCGAGACAGCGGTTCTCGTTGGACTTAACGGCGCCGGCAAGACCACGTTTATCAAGCTGCTTGTTCGTCTTTACGATCCCACTGAGGGCAGGATTTTGCTCGACGGCAGAGATATTCGCGAATACGAGCCCTCGGAGCTCTACAAGCTCTTTGGTATAATTTTTCAGGATTTCGGAAAATACGCGGTCAGCGTTGCCGAGAATATTGAGTTCGGAGATATTTCGGCAGAGAGCGATCGCGAGCGTGTGATAGAAGCTGCAAAGGCATCGGGAGCGGACTCGTACGTTATGACGCTACCCGAAAGCTATGACACGCCGCTTATGAAGATATTTGAGTTCAACGGCACCGAGCTTTCGGGCGGACAATGGCAGAAGATCGCAGTCGCACGTGCCTTTTACAGTCATTCGGATATATTGATACTCGATGAGCCGACGGCTTCTCTCGACCCTCTCGCCGAGCAGGAGATATTCAATCAGTTCGATGCTCTGCGCAAGGATAAAACAACGATATTCGTGTCGCATAGACTTTCCAGCGCAAAGATGGCATCGAAGATAATCGTGCTTGAAGAGGGAAGGCTCATTGAGGAGGGAACTCACAAGGAGCTTATGGAGCTCGGCGGAAGATATTGCGAGCTGTTTACCACACAGGCGAGCAGATACTCGGATAACGAGGGAAAAAAGCAATGATCACAAAGCAAAAAAACATAAAAAATCCCGCGGAATTTCCGCGGGATTGTTCGATTGTACGAAAATCAAAAAAGGGTGTTGACAAAAACAATTTTTTTCTATATAATTTATAATGTAATATTTTTGACTATGGAAAGGCATAATGAACTATGGTTAAGGTTGTAAAGTTTGGCGGCAGCTCGCTTGCAGACGCCGAGCATTTTAAACAGGTAGCGAGCATAATAAAGGCAGATCCCGCAAGAAAGTACGTCGTTCCGTCTGCTCCCGGTAAGAGAAGCAAGGAGGACACTAAGGTTACGGATATGCTCTATCATTGCTATGAGATGATCACGGCAAGAGAAAATATAGATGAATACTATGATCAGATAAAGGCAAGATATAATCAGATCATCGCGGAGCTTGGAATGAGCTTCGATATCAGCGGCGAGCTTGAATACGTAAAGAGCGCTATGCAGCACAGCTCGGGTAGAGACTACGCGGCAAGCCGCGGTGAATATCTCAACGGACTTATTCTCGCAAAATATCTCGGATATGATTTTATCGACGCCGAGAACGTTATATTCTTTAAGGATAACGGAACCTTTGACGAGGAAAAGACCAATGTGGCGCTCACTGAAGAGCTGAAGAAGCACGAGCATGCTGTGATCCCCGGATTTTACGGCGTTATGCCCAACGGAACTATAAAGACCTTCTCGCGCGGAGGCTCGGATATCACGGGCTCTATCGTAGCGCGCGCGGCTAATGCCGATCTTTATGAGAACTGGACCGACGTTTCGGGCTTTATGATGGCAGACCCGAGAATAATTGACGATCCTTGCTCAATAAAGACTATTACCTACCGTGAGCTTCGCGAGCTTTCGTATATGGGAGCGACAGTTCTTCACGAGGATGCGATCTTCCCCGTAAGATACGCGAAGATCCCGATCAATATCCGTAACACCAACAGACCTGAGGACGAGGGAACGATGATCGTTTCGGATACTAACGATTACGATACCCAGAGGATCATTACTGGTGTTGCGGGCAAGAAGGGCTTTACCGTTATCACTATCGAGAAGGATATGATGAACTCAGAGATAGGATTCGGTCGCAAGGTGCTTGAGGTGCTTGAGGACAACGAGATCTCCTTCGAGCATTTGCCCTCGGGAATCGACAATATGAGTATTGTAGTTTCCACCACAGAATTTGAGCCTCACAAGGATAAGGTTATTACGTCGATCAACCGCATGGTGCGCCCTGATAGCATCGTTGTGGAAAACGGACTTGCATTAATCGCCACGGTCGGACGCGCGATGATCAAGGCTAAGGGAACCGCTGCAAGAGTGTTTAACTCTATTTCCGGCGCTGACGTAAATATCCGTATGATCGACCAGGGATCCAGCGAGATCTCGATCATCGTAGGCGTTGAGGAGCACGACTTTGATAAGGCGCTCCGCGCAATATACGGTGAATTTGTAAAGTAATATACAATATATAATAAAATAGTAGAAAAAAGCAGACAGCTGACGCTGTCTGCTTTTTTTAGCTTTCTGTATCGGTAAAAAGATCTTCCATGCTTATGTTGAATATTTTTGCTATGTAGTATATCTCTTTATCGGTCGCGCTGCGCACCTGCCCCTCGAGCTTTGAGTAGCTCGTCGGATTGATGTCGCAGCCCAACACCTGCATTCGCGCGATAAAATCCTTTTGCTTTATGTGCCTCTCCTTTCTAAGCTTTTCAATGTTTTTTCCTACGATGTTTGCGTTGCCGTATTCCTGCTTGCGTGTTTTCATAATTTTTCCTCCTTAACAGTTTTTTTACAAATTATACGCCCGAACCGTATTGACAAAATTCCGAAATGGAATTATAATAAAAATAGTTCTATTTCGGAATTAAGATTTGTGCATATTGTACAAAAATCATCTGTCAGGGTTTGACATTATGCCTTGGCACAAGTGGAATCACTAAAATTCAATAGTTTATTTTATGGTCTGGAGGGCTAATAAGCTCTCCTCAAACCGTCTTAAAATAAAAAATTGCCAAACACACAAGGAGAAAAGAGAATGAAAACCAGAAAGAAATTTTTGGCGGTAGTTTTGGCTGTGCTGATGATCTTGCCTATCGCGGTAGTGGCAGCAGAGCTATCAGTCGCATCGGCTGACACTATCAAGGTTGAAGATCTCAAAGATTACAAGATAGTGTATTATGATTCTGCCTACGCAAAGCTTTGCGCTGAGAGGATCAGAGACGCTATCAAGGAAAGAACAGGTGCGACGCTTTCGATAACGACTGATGCTGCTGCCGAAGTCGACAAGGAAATTCTCGTCGGCAAGACAAACAGAGCTGCAAGTAAGGCTGTAAGAGCCGAATACGAGCGCCCCAACGTTTGCTATGATATTAAGGTTAGCGGAAATAAGCTCGTCGTTATGGCAGAGGGCTACAAGACGCTTGACTATGCGGCGAAGAAGATGGAAAAATATCTTTCCGATAATTCCAACACGTCGTTTAGAGGCTCGGTATATGATTGCGATATTTCCCCCACGATAGATACCCTTGGACAGAGCATGCTCGAGAGAGCAGAGGGCACCGACCTTCGCGTCTTCCATTGGAATATGGCGGCACCGATGATGACGGCAGACTACCAAAAGATTGCTGACGTTGCAGATAACAAGCTTCGCGCTGAGCTTATCGCCGACATTATTCTTCAAATGATGCCCGACGTTATTACCACGAACGAGTACTACGACGGACATTGGTCGGGTGTTTACGCAGGATCTATGAAAGAGCTTTCCGAATATTATGATGTCCTTGCTTCCGAATATGAAACGGGCAAGCCGAACGCAAGCTCGGCACCCATAAATCCCGGATTCCCAAGTCAGAATTATCCGATAAACGAAAATATTCTTTATAAGAAAGATCTTGGTCTTGATGTTGTTTGGTCGGGTTGGAGATACGGCCCCGATAACGTTTATTATCACGGATTCCATACTGCTGTATTTGAGATGAAGAGCGGAAAGCAGTTCCTCGTTTCCGTAGGACATTACGGAGATGCGCGCACTGTTACTACTTGGCCTGAGGCACACAACGCAGCAATTGCCGATGCTAAGACCGCAAGCGGAGCAGGAAGCAACGTTCCCACCATTATAACGGGTGATATGTATACAGGAGTAAACCACGGCGCGAGTGCTAACGGCGCGGGATATAGATATTGGGAGAATCAAGGCTACGCCGATTCTCAGGTCAGCGCAACCGTTAACGCCAACGCTTCCGATGGATGCCTTTCGAACAACAACAGACTGCACGGAACCTTCCACGAGCCGGGTATAAGACAGATACAACGTCTTAGCGAGGACTTTATCTGGACTAAGAACGGACTTTCGGCTCTTAAATTCAAGGTTCTCACGTCTATGGAGATAGACGACGCGAGCGACCACTATCCCGTAATGGCAGATATTAAATTTAACTAAATAATGATTTACTCAATTTATATACTGTCTAATAAAACTAATACCACGGTATACATTGGCTTTACTAATGATCTACAGCGTAGGATCTTAGAGCATCGGCAAGGGCAGGGCAACGGTTTTACAAAAAGATATCACGTTTATAAATTGGTGTATTTTGAAGAATATTCTAACGTTAATGATGCAATTGCCAGAGAAAAGCAATTGAAGCATTGGCGTCGCGAAAAGAAAAATTCTCTTATTGAATCGTTCAATCCGGAATGGAAAGACTTGTTTGAGGATTTTTCGTAAAGACTTTACCGCCGAGATCCGACCGCTTGCGCGGTCGCCCTACGGGTTTCGGCTGCGTCTCGCGCTTTTTCCCTTGTCATCCTGAGCTTGCCGAAATCCGAGCGAGGCGAGGATCGAACGAAACGAAGTTCGTTCGGGATCTAAGAGGAAAAAGCACAGCAGACTCCGCTCAAGATGACACCTAAAGGTGTCGGCGGTCACGTTGTTTCACTTGTTATCCTGAGTAAAGCCGCCGAGATCCGACCGCTTGCGCGGTCGCCCTACGGGTTTCGGCTGCGTCTCGCGCTTTTTCCCTTGTCATCCTGAGCTTGCCGAAATCCGAGCGAGGCGAGGATCAAACGAAACGAAGTTCGTTCGGGATCTAAGAGGAAAAAGCACAGCAGACTCCGCTCAAGATGACACCTAAAGGTGTCGGCGGTTTAAAAACAATCAGTACCTCAGAGGACTACGGACGTCCTCTCTAAATAAAAAAATCAAGGGTGAAACCCAAAAACGAAAGGAGAGCTTTTTATGAAAACAAAAGCTTCAAAACGATTACTGTCAATCTTTTTGACAGTGCTTATGATAATGAGCTCGGCGTCGATGATATTTGCGTATGCCGAGACGGCAGATCCCAACGCGCCGAAGGCGTATGATTCTGTCGAAGACGGCGAAAAGCTGTGGGACGTTGATTTCTCGTCTCAGTATTTTACTGCGCCGAATGATATGACGGAAGTACAGAATGTTACCGGTGGTACTGTTACGGAGGGAGCTCTTGCTACGAGTCGCTGGAGAGCTGCCCTGACAGATATTGCGGTCGTTGTTGAGGAAAACGGAAAGGCGCTAAAAATAGATGCTGACGAAGTTAACGCTACGGGCAACCAATACAGTGGCTTTATAAACTCGTACAGCCTTGAAAATAGTACTTATACTTATGAGTTTGAATACTTTAGAACAAATTCTAAACGTTCTAAGGTGTATTTTGGTTACAGCGGAACAAACGATTCCCAAATGGCGTGTTGGGGTATCGAGCCCACCGCAAATAACTATGTTTTGAGGCGAAATGGAGCTGCCGCAACTGCTGAACAGAATAAATATAGTTTTCCGATGCTTGTAAAGGATACTACATCTACGGAATACAGGCAGCAAATGAAGATAGTCTTATCGGGAGGAACAGTTAACGAATCGGGTAATTTTACTGGCACAAACTGTACGTGGACTGGAGCAACTGTTCCTGTTGATTTTGCCATATACGCGAAAGATCCTGTTT
Organism: Clostridia bacterium; assembly: GCA_017536635.1. Lineage (GTDB taxonomy): Bacteria > Bacillota > Clostridia > Oscillospirales > CAG-272 > HGM12713. The sequence continues at coordinate 3,144 of JAFXHA010000049.1, read as the reverse complement.
CCGGTGAAGATATTTTGGTGTACAAAGGAAGCTTTGTGCAGCCCGCTGCTATTGGTCTCGTTTTCGGAATAGGTGAATTCGACAAAATTTCCGACACTTACTATGGTGCTCGTAATCTTTCAATCTACAAGGGCGATACGTCTAATGCTTTTGATTATAAAGCACTCTATGATAACGAATTAACGACCACGATACATACGGTAGATTTCAACCATTTGTCAAATTATAAAGTTACCCCCGCTAATGTGTCGATTAATGCGGCTGGTACACAATTAAAGATTAATGGCGCCTCGAACGCAGACCAACGCTACTATACCTATAACCCAATGGGTGATGATTGGGATTACGGTATTTATGAATATCAGTTCGCACTCAATGCCGCATCACGTTTTCAAATAGGTCTATTCAACTTGTCTGATGCAGTAGCAGCGGGGTTTGCTTTTGCACCTAATGGTGACGCGGATTCGCTTGCGGCAGGCGAAGCTAAATCTACGACGACCTATCAGAATGTGTGGTTCTCAGAGGGAACTGCGTTCTCTCTTGGCAGTAGTTACTTGACTACCAAGACATACGATACGTATACTGCGAATAGTGATCCTAGAATATTAAGAAATTACAGTACATCTGATGCCAATGTAAAAATTGTAGTTAATGCTGAAGAAAACGTAGTTACGCTGTTTGAAAAAGAAGGTAATACGTGGTATCCTATTTCAATGATTGACTACAATAAGGCTGTAGACGCAAAAGTTCCAATGTCTTCTGTTATAGCCTTTAGAGGTTATAATGCAAATACTTTGGCAGAGGTTAATAACCTTAAAATAGTCAAGGGTGTAAGTGTAGATCATACTTGCGCTGATCACGATTATGACAAAGACCACATCTGTGACGTATGTAGCGGTACTGCTGGCACTCACGCGGAGCAGGCAGAATCTCACCTTTGCGCACACTGCGGTAAGACTGCCGGTGAGTGTAGAGACGTGATAAAGGTTGAAGGCTACGTTGATCATAACTGCGACGTTTGTGGAGAACCGCTTACCGTTTGTAAGGATACGAACAACGACGATCTTTGCGACATTTGCGGAGAGTCCTTCATTCACTCCGAGATAGACGATGATAGGGATCACGCGTGCGACATCTGCGGAGATCCTATGGGTGAGCACCAGCTTGCCGCTGATAAGCACGCTTGCGACTACTGCGGCGAGAATATAGGAACCGTAGTAGACTTTACTACAAATGATGCGCATTATGGAACTATAACTGAAAGCGAGTTTATTGCTTCTGAGGACGGATCTATAACCTTTACAAATAAGGCTGCGAAAGCATCCACTTACGATACGTATATGCGTGATTACAAGGTTCCCGGACACGTATATGAAATAGAGTACTGGATAGAAGTAAGCTCGTTTAATTACAGAGTTGGCTTCCAGCCTATAAATAGCCCCTCACTTGATGGCTATACTACCGGAAGCAACGTTCGTTTGGGTTGGACAACAGCCGTTTCGACCAAGAGTCCGAATCCTGCAAACAATGACTATGTTTCAAGATTGGCTAACGGTAGCCTTAAAGGTAGCGTAATATTAGCACAACGTGATACTGATACTGCTAATAACAACCGTCAGTATTTCAAGATAATTGTTGACGGTATTAACGACAAGATGACTCTTTACGTTAAGTATAACGGAGAGTTCGTTGCAGTTGATACTATCAATCTTGATATGACGAACAGTACTACGCAGTTCCTCAAGCCCACCGTATATGTGTTCGATGCTGTTCCTGAGGGCGAATATGCAACCGTAGGCGGTGTAACCGTTTACGAGCTTTGTGACGTAACCGGTGATGCAGATCACACCTGTGATATATGCGGTACTGCATATCCCGACACTCACAACGCTGAGCACTACTGTGCTATTTGCGGCACGATTGGTTCTGCTTGTGCAGACACTGAGACTAAGGATCACAAGTGCGATACCTGCGGAGCAGTTATATCAGAATGTACAGAAGGCTCGACGGTTGACCACAAGTGTGATGTTTGCGCGAAGGAGCTGACCGAGCTTCATACTGATACGGATAACAATCACTTCTGTGACCTCGCGGCTTGCAACAAGCAGTTGAGCACCTGCGTTGACGAGAAGATCAATGCTACCGCTGCGCAGGGCAGCGACCACAAGTGTGATATCTGTAATGCTGTTCTCGGCGCCTGCGGCGACGAGGAAGGCGACGGCGATCACGAGTGTGACGTTTGCGGCGCTATTGTAAGCGTATGCGTTGCAGAAGAGGACGACGGCGACTGTACGACGGCAATTCTTTGCGGCGAGTGCGATGCAATAATGACTCCTGCTAAGACTCATATCGACGTAGAGACCGATAACGACCACAAGTGTGATAATGCGGGATGTAACGTAGATAACATAACCGAACACACCGACGGATCGGATAGTGATCACCTTTGTGATAACGGATGCGGAAAGATAGCAGACGAGGGATGCTACGATGTAAATCCCAAGGATCACGTATGTGATGAATGTGGAGCAGCATACAAGGCTGACGAACACAAGGATGGCGCGGATAACGACCACCTCTGCGACTACTGTAACGGTAGTGTTGGCGAGGATTGCTACGATGTAAATCCCAAGGATCACGTATGTGACGAGTGCGGCGCGGCATATAAGGCTGAAGAGCATAAGGACAATAACAAGGACCACAAGTGTGACTACGGATGCGACGTATCCATTGGCGATCACGTAGACGGTAACGATGCGGATCACCTCTGTGATCACGGATGCGGCAAGGTAGCGGATGATGGATGCTACGATAGTCAGCCTGACGGTAAGTGCGACGAGTGCGGACTTCCCGTAGAACACATATGCTTGGATAACGATAAGAATCACGAGTGCGACCTCGCGGCTTGTAACAAGGTCGTTGGCGAGCATAAGGACGATAACAAGGATCACAATTGCGACTACGGTTGCAACGACAAGATAGGAGTTTGTGTAGACGCTAATAAAGATCACAAGTGTGATTACGGATGCGCAACGCAACACGGTAAGCACGAGGACGGCGACGACGCTAACCACGAGTGCGACTACTGTCTGGGCGATCTTGGCGAAGCGTGCTACGAGAACATTAGAGACCACAAGTGCGACG
>JAFXHA010000006.1 GCA_017536635.1 Clostridia bacterium | reverse complement strand
GGTAGAGCAGGGGACTGAAAATCCCCGTGTCGTTGGTTCGATTCCGACCGGAGGCACCACCTAATGCGGATTTAGCTCATTTGGTAGAGCGCGACCTTGCCAAGGTCGAGGTGGCGGGTTCGATCCCCGTAATCCGCTCCAATAGCAACAAACGGGTACGAAATCAATCGTGCCCGTTGATAATATACACAGTGCTTAAAAAAATTAAGCATTGTCTCAAATGGCGACATAGCCAAGTGGTAAGGCAGAGGTCTGCAAAACCTTTATTCCCCGGTTCAAATCCGGGTGTCGCCTCCAAAACAAAAACGCACCCAATCGGGTGCGTTTTTGTTTTGGACGTGCTACGCACGAAATGAAGCGCAGCGCTTGCGCGGCGGTTCTAATCTGAAAGCTAAGCGAAAACGATCGAGTATCTTTTTGCAACGCTTTACGCCATAAAGCAAGGAGCACCCGAAGCGAGTGTATCGAGCGACACAGCGCGACTATGCGACTGGTGAGTCGTGTCGCCTCCAATGCGTTTTGACAAAAAAGATGCCAATTGGCTTTTTCGAGCAAGGGAGCAGAAGTGAACCTTTACCGTGCGTTTTTAGGAAAGAATATTTACAAACTTGAAAAAGTGTGATATAATAAACTCGGAAAGGCGATGGATAGGACGCACCATGAAAAAAGAAGTATTAAAATTTGATTATATCAAGCAGGATCTGACGGCAGTCGTAAATTGTATGCTGAACTATGTAGAGGATTGGAGATGGTCATACATCTTTCCGACCGCAGCGCTTTCGCTTATGCTTGGATTTTTGCTTAAAAACGTATTTGTCGGACTTGTTATTTTTATCTTTCCCGCATATCATATCGTTCGCTATATAATGGCGTTTAGACGATTACACGCTAAGAAAAAAGAGATCATTAACGCGATCTCCAGATCCGACATCGCTATATCGGTAAAACAGCTCAGCCATATTTCCGAGGAAACTATTTATGAGCCCCACCAATCCGGCTCCGGCAGAGGAGTGAATTCAACAAAAGAAGTAATCTTCTTTTGCTTTGAAGGAGGTAACCGCTGGCGCGTGCCGATGATGCCTCTTTATAGCTGGAGCAGGGATTACCACCTGAGTCCAACGGGTCTTGAAAATATTTCTCTTGCCGGAGATGAATTTTTCTACGTTTCCTTGCAGGGACATCACGATATCTCGTATATATATCCTTGTAAATTTTTTGAGCTTGACAGTAGCCTGAAAACTCCCAAAAGCTATGAATGATCTTGGGTAAATGAGATGAGGAATGAAAAAAATAATATGAGTATTTCAAAAGTAATCAAAACGGTGTTGCTTAGCCTGATATACGCCATCAATATTTTCTTTGCCCGATGTCTTTGGTGGACAGGGCTTGACGGTAATATTATGCTTGGAATCCTGCTTATTATGTTTTACCGTTTGAGCCTGTGGCTTGCACCTATAGCGGTAACGCTTATTTGCTGGTTACCGTCAAAGCCAAAGGTGTCCGTGAGAAAAAAGCTGATCTTCAATGTTGTGCATCTTATGCTTTGCGGGCTTTTGTTCGTGTTATGCTATCTTTTGTTTGGAAATTGGTATTGATTCATATAAAACAAACGCACCCGGATGGGTGCGTTTTGCTTTGTTCCGTTCGATTCAAGAGTGAAAAAGAGAATAAAAGAATAATTTCTTTGATTACATATAAAAAAGATGAGCGATGTGAAATTATTGCAAGATACAGCCAAAAGTTTGCAATAAAAAGTTGGAACGGTGTAAATCACCTATAATTTAAGCAATATGACACGGTATGAAGTTATTATTGCTATGGTGAGGTGGACTTCAATATATATATAAGAATGTAAAGTTATTTAGTTTAATATGTTGACAAACTTAAAAATAATTGGTATAATTGTAATGTTATGAATAGAGAGGTTTAAAGTTATACTAATGAGCTTTGACAGAGAAGAATTCCTCGGCTTACTTGAAGCGACATTTTCTACAAACGGAATGTCTGTGCTTCTTGACGACAAAAAATCTGATAAGCTTTATAGGCTTACCGTCAGATTGCTTGAGGAAAATAAAAAATATAACCTTACGGCGATAACCGATCTGCCGCGCGTCGTGCTTAATCACTATGCCGACAGCGCAGTGCTTTGTGAATACATTGCACAGGGCGTAAAGGTCGCCGATATAGGATGCGGCGCGGGATTTCCGTCCTTGCCGCTCGCAATATTGCGTCCCGATCTGCAGATCACGGCGATCGATTCAACGACCAAACGTATAAATTACGTCAACGAGACCGCCTCGCTTCTGGAGCTTGATAATATCACCGCGGTTTCTATGCGCGCCGAGGATGGCGGACAGGATCCGAAATACCGCGAACGCTTCGACGTTTGCACGGCAAGAGCCGTAGCGCAGATGCGAGTGCTTAGCGAGCTTTGCCTGCCTTACGTGAAGGTCGGTGGCGATTTTATCGCTATGAAGGGACCGTCTGCCGCGGATGAAAACAGAGAAGCTGCAAACGCGATACGACTCCTTGGCGGAAGTATTGCCGAGGTCAAGGAGATAACGCTCTCCAATGGCGGCACGGATGAGATAAAACATCCGCTCGTATTTGTGAAAAAGGTCAAGGATACGCCAAGGGATTATCCGCGTTCTTACGCGCGTATTCTTAAAAAAATGTTATAAATAAAATCATATAAATTTAGGAGAAAAGCTATGCAATTCGAAAACATCATTAGACAGTTTATCACCGACGGCGAGGTGCTCACCTGCGAGCGCTACGGAAGCGGTCATATTAACTTTACGTATTACGTTGTTATTGAGAACAACGGTGTAAAGGATGAGTATATCCTTCAGAAGATCAATACCGTCGTATTCAAGGATCCCGATCTTCTTATGAATAACTACGTTGCGGTAACCTCTTATCTCAAGAAGGTTATTATAGCTAACGGCGGCGATCCTATGAGAGAGACCATCAACGTTATCCCCACGCTCGACGGTAAGAACTTCTACCGCGCTGAGAACGATGAGTGCTGGCGCTTGCTCGTGTTCGTAAAGGATAACCTCAGCTATGATAAGGTCGAAACCCCCGAGCAGTTCAGAGATTGCGCAGAGGCTTTCGGTAACTTCCAGTATATTCTCCGTGAATTTCCTGCCGAAACACTTAAGGAGACTATCGTAAACTTCCACAACACTCCCGACAGATATAACAATCTTATGAAGGCTGTTGAGGCTGATGTCTGTGGCAGACGTGCAGAGGTTGAGGCTGAGATCGAGTTTGCTAAGGCGAGAAAGGCATTTACCGAGACCTTTGAGACGGCTCGCGAGCAGGGAAGAATACCTCTCAGAGTAACCCATAACGATACCAAGCTTAATAATATCCTTTTTGATAAGCACACGGGTAAGGCTATGTGCGTTATCGATCTTGATACCATTATGCCCGGATACGCTATGAATGACTTTGGCGATTCCATCAGATTCGGCGCTACCACCGCGGCTGAGGATGAGGTCGATCTTTCTAAGGTCAACTTTGATATCAAGCTCTTTGAGATGTACGTTGAGGGCTTTGTAAAGGGCTGTAACGGCGGACTTACCGAGGCTGAGATCAACCTTCTCCCCGAGGGCGCAATTATGATGACGCTTGAGTGCGGAATGAGATTCCTCACCGACTACCTTTCGGGCGATACTTATTTCAGAATCTCCCGCCCGTCGCACAATATCGACCGTGCAAGAAACCAGTTCAAGCTCGTTTCGGATATGGAAAAATCCATTGACGATATGAGAGCTATCGTTGCAAAATATTCAAAATAATATAAAAAACAAAAAATCGGGAATAAAATTCTCGATTTTTTGCTGTTTTTTGTTAAAACTGCTGATTTTACTTGTGGCTGTTGCACAAAAAAACGTTCACAAGATTTCCGATTTTGTTAAAAAGGGAGAAAAAAATCACTTATTTTATAGTTGCTTGACAAAATCAAGGGTAAATGATATAATATACTGTAACTGTTTGGGCTTTCTAAACAGCATATGGGACAGTTCTGCGCAATTTTGCGCGTCTGTATAAACATTAAATCTACAAAGAAGGAGGAAAAAAGGAAGAATGCCAACCTTTAATCAGCTTGTAAGGCAGGGACGTCAGGATAAGGTCTATAAGTCTAAAGCACCTGTGCTTCAGAAGGGCTTTAACTCGCTCAACAACGTAGCAACCAACCAGTCGTCTCCCCAGAAGAGAGGCGTTTGCACCAAGGTGTCTACCACCAGCCCTAAGAAGCCTAACTCCGCGCTCAGAAAGATCGCAAGAGTAAGACTTACCAACGGACTTGATGCAACAACCTACATTCCCGGAATCGGACACAACCTTCAGGAGCACTCTGTAGTTCTTATCAGAGGCGGAAGAGTTCGTGACCTCCCCGGTGTACGTTATCACATCATCCGCGGTACACTTGACGCACAGGGCGTTGCAAACCGTAATCAGAGCCGTTCCAAGTATGGAGCAAAGAGACCCAAGAAAAAATAATTCTTGAGGTAAAAAAGGTATAAAGCAAAAAGCCACAGACGTTTCGTGTAAATTTAATGTTTATAGTAACTATAATACATTCCACGAACTCGCGTGCGCAACAGAAGAATGCTTTTGAGTACCAATGATTTCATAATATTAATGAAGGAGGGAAGTACAGTGCCGAGAAGAGGTCGTATATCCAAAAGAGATGTTTTGCCGGATCCTATGTACAATTCTAAGCTCGTAACAAAGCTTATCAATAACGTTATGTACGACGGCAAAAAGGGCGTAGCCCAGAAAATCGTTTATGATGCTTTCGCAACAGTAGAAGCTAAGGTCGGCGAGAATCCGCTCGACGTATTCACCGCAGCTCTTGAGAACGTAATGCCTGTCCTTGAGGTCAAGGCTCGCCGTGTAGGCGGTTCTACGTATCAGGTGCCGATGGAGGTAAGAGCAGAGCGCAGACAGACACTTGGTCTTCGTTGGTTGGTTGCTTATTCTCGCAACCGTGGCGAGCGCACCATGGCAGATCGTCTTGCTGCTGAAATAATAGACGCAAAGAACAGCATGGGCGGAGCTTTCAAGAAGAAAGAAGAAACCCACCGTATGGCAGAAGCTAACAAGGCTTTCGCGCATTACAGATATTAATCTGTCATTAAAGGAGAAAATTAATGGCAAGAGAATATTCACTTGAAAAAACAAGAAATATCGGTATCATGGCTCACATCGATGCCGGTAAGACCACTACAACCGAGAGAATCCTTTTCTACACGGGAAAAACTCATAAGATCGGTGAGACGCACGAAGGTGCGGCAACAATGGACTGGATGGTACAGGAACAGGAGAGAGGTATAACCATTACTTCTGCTGCAACCACTTGCTTCTGGGCAAAGTCCGAATTTCACAATGATCCCGCTGCAGTAAAGGCTAATACTCACAGAATCAACATCATCGATACCCCCGGACACGTTGACTTTACCGTAGAGGTTGAGCGTTCGCTCAGAGTTCTTGACGGTTCTGTAACAGTCCTTTGCGCAAAGGGTGGAGTTGAGCCCCAGTCTGAGACTGTTTGGCGTCAGGCGGACAAGTATAGCGTTCCGCGTATGGCGTACATCAACAAGATGGACATCACGGGCGCAGACTTCTTCCGCGTTGTAGGTATGATGAAGGACAGACTTCACGCAAACGCAGTTCCGATCCAGCTGCCCATCGGTAAGGAGATGACCTTCAGAGGTATCATCGACCTTATGACTATGGAGGCTGACGTTTACTACGATGATCTTGGTAAGGATATGCGCGTAGAGCCCATTCCGGCTGATATGCAGGATCTTGCCGAGGAGTATCGTGAGGCAATGATCGAGTCCATCTGCGAGACCGACGAGGAGCTTATGGAAAAGTACTTCAGCGGCGAGGAGATCACCGTTGATGAGCTTAAGGCTGCACTTAGAAAGGCAACCATAGCTAACCAGATCGTTCCCGTTGTTTGCGGAACCTCTTACAGAAATAAGGGTGTACAGAAGCTGCTCGACGCAGTTGTCGACTATATGCCTTCTCCTCTCGACATTCCCGCTATCAAGGGTATCAACCCCGATACCGAGGAAGAGGATGAGAGAAAGGCTTCCGATGACGAGCCCTTCTCGGCACTCGCATTCAAGATTATGACCGACCCGTTCGTTGGAAAGCTTTGCTTCTTCCGTGTTTACTCCGGTAAGATCGAGGCTGGTACCACCGCGTACAACTCCAGCAAGGGAAGCAGAGAGCGCTTCGGCCGTATTCTTCAGATGCACGCTAACGACCGTAAGGATATAGACATATGCTACAGCGGCGATATCGCAGCTGTTTCGGGCGTAAAGAATACCACCACCGGTGATACCTTCTGCGACGAGAAGCATCCTATAATCCTTGAAAATATGGAATTCCCCGAGCCCGTTATCAGCGTTGCTATCGAGCCCAAGACCCGCGCAGGTCAGGAGAAGATGGGTATCGCTCTTGCAAAGCTCGCAGAGGAAGACCCCACGTTCCGTACCTATACGGACGAGGAAACCGGTCAGACTATTATCGCAGGTATGGGTGAGCTTCACCTCGAGATCATCGTTGACAGACTTCTCCGTGAGTTCAAGGTAGAAGCTAACATCGGTAAGCCTCAGGTTGCTTATAAGGAAACCATTCGTGCGAGAGTTGACCACGAGTGCAAGTACAAGCGTCAGTCCGGTGGTTCCGGTCAGTACGGACACGTTAAGATCATTCTTGAGCCCAACGAGCCCGGCAAGGGATATGAATTTATCAATGCCGTTACGGGCGGTGCAATTCCGAAGGAATTCATCGAGCCTGTTAACCAGGGTATCCAGGGCGCAATGCAGAACGGTGTTCTTGCAGGATATAACGTTGTTGACGTTAAGGTAACCCTTTACGACGGTTCTTATCACGAGGTTGACTCCTCTGAAATGGCATTCAAGATCGCCGGATCTATGGCGTTCAAGGAAGCTATGAGAAAGGCAAACCCCGTTCTCACCGAGCCGATCACCAAGGTCGTTACTATCGTTCCCGACGAGTATCTCGGAAGCGTTATGGGAGGCTTCAACTCCCGCCGCGGACAGATTCAGTCGATGGAATCCGCAAACGGAGTACAGGAGCTCACCGCAATGGTTCCGCTTTCCGAAATGTTCGGATACGCAACCGACCTTCGTTCTATGACGCAGGGACGTGGCGTGTACTCTATGGAGCCCAGCCACTTCGCAGAGGTTCCGAAGTCTATTCAGGAGCAGATCATTTCTGCCCGTGCTAAAGGCTAAAATTTAAATTAAAAATTTAAAAATAAAAAAATTAAAATCAAAATTTATGGAGGAAATTCAAAATGGCAAAGGCTACATTTGAACGCACAAAGCCCCACGTAAACATTGGTACTATTGGTCACGTTGACCACGGTAAGACCACTCTTACTGCAGCTATCACCAAGACCCTCGGTCTCCAGAACGGTAACGTTGAGTTCATGGCATATGACCAGATCGACAACGCACCCGAAGAGAGAGCAAGAGGAATCACAATCAACACCAGACACGTTGAGTACGAGACCGAAACTCGTCACTACGCTCACGTTGACTGCCCCGGCCACGC
>JAFXHA010000048.1 GCA_017536635.1 Clostridia bacterium | reverse complement strand
GTACTATCAGCTTTACACTGGAGCATTCGAGCTCGAATAAAATAATATCAAGCCCTCGCGGATTTTCCGCGAGGGCTTTTTGCGTGCGCCATAAACGGTACAATGCTGCTGATTTTTAAGTCCAAGAAATTGTACTCTGGAATCGCGATTTGACAAAAAGGTAAAAAACGGACTTTATTTTTGACCTCAATTTTTGCAGGTATACGAATATTTAGGAAATCCGAAATATATATTGACAAGCGTTATGAAATCCGTTATAATATTGTCAGAAAGAAAAAATAAAAGGTGAGGTGATAGCCTGAATGTGTGATGTGTGCGGAAAGTATTTATGTCCGCCGAATTGCCCGTCGTATGTGGGAAAGAGTTGCAACAGCGGAGCGCTTTATGCGGTGTGTGCGAGGTGCTCGCGAAGAATATATACGCGAGATATATCCTTTCGGAAAAGCGAAATGATATTTTGCAAGGAATGTTATGAAACACTTTATTTTGTTTCGGCAGACGGTGAAGATGAGAAAGGGGGAGTTTGCCTATGAACGAGATCGCTTTCGAGGAGAAGCGAAAACACGAAAGAGAAAAAATGATCAATTTTTTAAGGGGCTATTCGCTCAACCGAAAGCTGCTTGTGCTTGACCGATATGAAAAGCAGTTTATGAAGGCTTCGGGGGCAGAGGAGATGCTTATAAGCGAGGTCGCCCTTGCGCGTCCGCGAATGTACGAGGTGAGAAATTTTATTATGAGCTTAGATAACAGCGACGAAAAGCTGTTGTTATATTACCACTACGTACGTGGCGAATCGGTAGAAAAATGCGCCGAGCTGCTTGGCATCTCACGCAGCAGCGGATTCAGACTCAAAAATCGCGCGATCGATATGGCGGCGCGCGTAGCGATAGAAAAGGGAATAATATAAAATCAAAAGGCTCCGAGAATTCTCGGGGCCTTTTGTAAGGAATTACAAAAACCAATAAATATTAGTCAGAAAGTGGAAATTCAATAGTTGCTTGAAGCTAATAACATAATAAACAAATGATTGATTGATTTTTAAAAAAAATTGTGTTAAACTAACAATAAATACAAGTCTTTTGTTGGAAGAAACAAACTTTGAAAAATCAAGTACTGCCTTTTAGACAGGTGATCGTTTATGTGAGTAAATATAAAAAATTCAAAATTTATGATTGGGAGGTAAAAATGTTTAAAAAGATTTTAGCTCTTGCCTTGGCGTTTATTATGTTGACGGCGGTTTTTGCGAGTTGTAATAACAAAAGTGTCATTTTAGACGATAAAACCTCGTCAAAAGTTACCGATGCTCAGACAACAAAAGAAGATCCGGGTGAAGATGAGGAAGAAGAGAGAGGCGAGGAAGAAGAGAAAGACGATGAAGAGGACTCGGTAGATGAGACTGCCAGCGATCAGATTTCTATCGATTACACCGCTAATACTGATATCGGGTTTAATGATACGACGATTTACGATGAGCTGACCCTCGAACAGATACTCAATCCCGATAACTTTGAGGGCTCGGATATCCCCGATGACAGAGATTACGGTGGATATGAATTCAAGGTACTTGCAGATACCGTAAACGTTGGCTACGAATTCATTGAGCAGTCAGACGGGGATATCGTAAAGGATGCCGTAATAAATCGCCAGAAATGGATCGAGGAATACGTGGGAATCGAATTTAGTCTTGTTGAAATTATTGGCGGATATGACAATATGAACTTTTATGCGTCGGAGATCGAGGCTGCATCGGGTGCAGGCTCGCCTTACGATCTTGGACTTGCATACAGCCATATTCCTCCCTTGGTTGCCGCGAAGGGACTTTCCCGAGATCTTGCGGAATCCGAAAACCTTAACCTGTACAATACAACAAAAGAGTATTGGGGCAGCGGCATTAAGGAAGAGATAATGATCGGCGGACGTATCTTCTGGATGTCGGATAACTCCTCGTGGGACAGCGTTCGTAACCTTTTATGTGTTTTCGTAAATACCGAGTTTTTTGCAAGAGCGAATCCCGGATTTGATCAGACTGATCTTTACAAAATGGTTTACGGCGGTTCATGGACATTCGATAATATGATGTTGTTCGTTCAAAACACTTATGAAAATACTAATATGGACGACGCCGGCTTAGACAAGGGCGATACGTTTGGGCTTCTGGCGCAGGGAAATCATTATTGTCTTGAAAACTGGCTTTACGGCGCGGGCTTCAGCTTAACAAAAATAAACGGCAGAGGAACGTATGAATGGACGCTTGGAGATCAGCCTTTTATTGATTTCAGCGATTGGTGGCAGGACATACTTAACAATAACGAAAACGTATACAAAAATGATGGAAAGGGTATATTCGAGGCGGGAAGAGCAATGTTTGCAATGGCTCCCTTTAGGATAATAGAGGATCAGATCGAATTGGATTATACGGTACTTCCGCTTCCCATATATAATCCTGATATTAAAAATGAGTATTCTACTCCTATTTTGAATTCTTACGGCTCCTGGCTTATACCCAAGGCTACGAAGAAGGAGGCTTTTGAACGCTCAGCAACAGTTCTTGAACTCATTGCTGCAGAAGGAAACCGACGTATAGCTCCCGTTTATTTTGAGATATATCTTAAGAGACAGAATGCCGGACACGACGAGGATATGCAGAAAATGTTTAACATAATCAGAAACGCTATTGTATTTGACGTTGGCTTCCTTTATGGATCGGTCATGTTGATTGATCCGATGGCGGGCGAAACTCCGGCAGAGCTGTTCCTTGAGTTCCGCAGAATGTGGCGCGGCGATAATAATTACGGTACGATATCAACTTTTTGGGCTCGTAATGAATCAGCCGCTAAACAAAAGTTAAACAACCTTATGGTCGATATTCTCGATTATTGATTACACAAGAGATCAATCACAAAATCAATGAGAATTGAGGTTTCATTATAGCGCAATATCGCAAGGTTATCAAAAATAAATTAACATAGGCAAGACTCCGAGAATGTTCGGAGTCTTTTGCGAAAAATTATAAGAACTAATAAATATATTAGTCTAAAAGCAGAAATTCAAAATTTATGATTGGGAGGAAAAAATGTTTAAGAAGATTTTAGCTCTTGTGCTCGCGCTGATCATGGTAATGGCAGTGTTCGTAGGCTGTGGCACGAAGAAAACCAATCTTGGCGGAAATTCTGACGGTACAAAGGAAACTACTGTCGGCACTACCGTAGATGCCGAAGGAGACGATCCTATTTCTGACGAAGACACTGATGAAGAGTCGGACGAGGAAGATTCCGAAAGTGAATCTGACGAGTTAGTATCAAAAGACACTATTGACTTCACGGCTAACCCTGATATCGTCGTGGACGATACGTCTCCTTTTGAGGAGTGGACTATTGATATGTTGCTTACCCCCGAGCTGTTTCAAGGATCTGATATACCTGATGACAGAGATTACGGTGGATATGAATTCAACGTATTAGCTGATACGACAAACGTAAATTATGAGTTCATCGATCAATCCGACGGAGATCTTATAAAGGATGCGGTCATTAACCGCCAGCAGTGGATAGAGGAATACGTCGGAATTGATTTTGTTCTTACCGAAACGCTTGGCGGATACGGAAATATGGACGGATTCGCGGCTGAGATCGAATCGGCATCTGGCGCAGGAACTCCTTACGATATGGCTCTCGCGTATAACCTGATACCGCCCGTTGTTGCGGCAAAGGGACTCTCGCGCGACCTTGCGGAATCAGAAAATCTTAATCTTTACAATACTACCAAGGAGTATTGGGGTAAAGAGATCAAGAAAGAGATAATGGTCGGCGGACGTATATTCTGGATGTCGGACAACTCGTCTTGGAACAACATCAGACAGATGCTTTGTATTTTTGTAAATCTTGATTTCTTCTCCAGAATCAATCCTACGATGGATAAGGCCGATCTTTATGAGATGGTTGAGTCGGGCGTTTGGACGTTTGACAATATGCTTATGCTTGCTCAGAATTCATATGAAAATACCAATTTCGGCGATGAAAAAACAGACGGAGCCGATGACGGTGATATGTATGGATTGCAGGCAGCATTGTCTGGTCCGTGGCTTGACACCTGGCTTTATGCTGCGGGCTTCAGATATACCAAGCTTAACAACAAAGGTACTTACGACTGGACGCTTGGAGATCAGCCGGTCATAGATTTCATTGATTGGTGGCAGGAACAGCTTAATGACAACGATATAGATAAGTCTGATTCGGCGTATAGTAAGGAATCGGCATCTAATATGTTCCAAGACGGAAGAGCAATGTTTGCACTTTCGGCAATCAGAATTATAGAGCATGGCGTAGAGTTGGATTATACCGTTTTGCCGATGCCCTTATACAACAAAGACATTAAAAATGCATATTCCACTCCTTTCTCAAATGATTATTCCTCCTGGCTCATTCCCAAGGCTGCGAAGGCTGATGCGTTCGAGCGCTCCGCAACGGTTCTCGAGCTTCTGGCCGCAGAGGGCAACAGACGTCTTGCGCCCGTTTACTTTGAGATATATCTTAAGAGACAGGCCGCATCAAATGATGAAGATATGAGAAAGATGTTCAACGTTATACGAAACAGTATAGTGTTCGACATGGGATATCTTTACGGCTCGGTATTGAAATACGATCAGAACGGAGATAATCCGGGAGAGGTATTCCTGGCTACCAGACGTATCTGGGCAGGCGACGGAACCGGATTCCACTCCAACATCTCTACCGTTTGGGCAAGTATAGGCCGAAGTGTAACCACCAAGCTCAACAATCTTATGGTCGATATTCTCGATTATTGATCTGAACAACAAAATAAAGCCGCAAGGAATTTTCCTTGCGGCTTTTAAATTATATCCCTTAGGGTATCTTTACAAGCGGCTGCTATGATCAGCCTTCAAACTTCTTCTTATATTCTGTCGGTGAGATGCCCTTGAGCTTTTTGAAGGTCTTTGAAAAATAGCTCAGGTCGTTAAAGCCGCTGTCAAACGCCGCGCGGGTGATGTTCTTGCGGGCGATGGATATCTCATAGCAGGCGTTTTCAACGCGCACCTCGTTTATGTATTCAATAATGGTCTTTTCGGTATATTCTTTAAATATTCGGCAGAGATATTTCTCGTTAAGCTCTGCGATCTGAGCAAGCTCGGTAAGCGTGATGTCCTCATCAAAATCTGCTTCTATCTTATCGAGCACGGCGCTTATGGCGCGCGACTGCTTGCACAGCTTTTTATTGGGTTGCTCTAAGATGCGGTCCTCTTTGAAAAATATTGAAAATACCTTGAATAGAAGCGAATATATATCCAGCTCGTAAAATTTGCCGCCTGACTTAGCTGTCTCAAAAAGATCTGTGATGGGCTCGTATGCGTCGCTTTCCCCTTTTTTTATCATAGAGATCGCCGTTGCCTCGGCGCTTGTCAGGGGAGAGATAAGCGCGTGTACCGAATCGGATTGCTGCTTGGTCAGCATGTTGAGATTGAACACTATGCACTCGTATACGCAATCGTCTGTTGGAATGCCGTGATGTATACAGCCGCAGTCTACCGTGATAATGTCCGAAGCGCTAAGCTCATATCTTGCGTTATTCAGATGAAGCTCGAAGTTGCCCTTGACTATGCGTATTATCTCAAACTCCTTGTGCCAATGCGCAGGCATATAAAAGCGCGGGGAGCTTTTGTCGATAAAATAATATTCAAACGGGAACTTTGACGAGCCGTGTTGTTTGTTTTCGTAAAAATTCGATTTTTTCATTTTTTGCCTCAAAAGTGAAAATCGTTATAGCGCTATGTGTAAAATAGACAAGCAATTTCAGCACAATATTGTATAATAATATTATAACATATAATGTTTTATCATTCAATACAAAATTCAAAAAATCAGGAGGAAAATTTTTATGGCAAAATCAAGATACGTGGGAGAATATCCCGTAATAGGAATCCGTCCTTGCATTGACGGAAGAAGAGGACCGATGCAGCTTCGTGAAAAGCTCGAGCCTACCGTTTGGGCAATGGCAAATGCGGCTAAAAAGCTTTTTGAGGAAAATCTTTTTTACTCTAACGGTGAGCCTGTAAAGGTCGTTATGGCAGATACCTGCATTGGGCGCGTACCCGAGGCAGCGGCTTGCGCTGATAAGTTTAAGAGAGAGGGCGTTTCGATCACTCTTTCGGTAACGTCCTGCTGGTGCTACGGCTCCGAGACTATGGATATGGATCCCGAGACCATCAAGGCAGTATGGGGCTTTAACGGAACCGAGCGTCCCGGTGCAGTATATCTTGCGGCAGTTCTTGCGGGACACGCACAGAAGGGACTTCCCGCGTTCGGAATCTACGGACACGAGGTTCAGGATCTTGATATGGTAGACAAGATCCCCGACGACGTTCGTGAGGAGCTTCTCAGATTTGGCCGTGCGGCAGTTGCCGTTGCTACTATGAAGGGTAAGTCCTATCTCCAGATAGGCTCGCAGTGTATGGGTATCGCGGGCTCTATCATCGATCAGGACTTCATCGAGTCTTACCTCGGTATGCGCGTTGAGTCGGTAGACGAGGTAGAGATCCTTCGCCGTATGGAAGAGGGCATCTACAACAAGGACGAGTACCAGAAGGCTCTCGCTTGGACGCTTGAGCATTGCAAGATGGGCAGAGACGACAACCCCGAATCAGTTGAATTCTTGGGTGAGGATCGCCGCATCAAGTTTACTGATGAAGAGAAGCAGAAGCAGTGGGAATTCACTGTTAAGATGTATTGCATAATCAAGGACCTTATGGCAGGCAACGAGAACCTTCCCGACGCGTTCGTTGAGGAGAAGGTCGGTCATAACGCTATCGCGGGCGGCTTCCAGGGACAGAGACAGTGGACTGACCATTGGCCGAACTGCGACTATCCCGAGGCGCTTTTGTCCTCTACCTTTGACTATCAGGGCGCAAGAGAGCCCTACACGCTCGCTACCGAGAATGACGTTCTCAACGGACTCGGAATGCTCTTTATGAGATTGCTTACTCACCGTGCGCAGATATTTGCTGACGTTCGTACTTACTGGTCGGGCGAGGCTACCGAGCGCGTAACCGGCTACAAGCTTGAGGGCAAGGCTAAGGAATCCGACGGCATTATTCACCTTCTCAACTCCGGCGCGGCTTGCCTTGATGCATCGGGCGTGTGCACCGACGAGAACGGCAACGCAGTAATGAAGCGTTGGTGGGAGGTTACCGACGAGGATATCAAGAAGATGACAGACGCTACCGTTTGGTGCGAGGCGGGCTTTGATAACTTCCGCGGCGGCGGATTCTCCAGCCACTTCGATACTTACGCAGAGATGCCCTGCACGATGATCAGACTTAATCTTGTCAAGGGACTCGGACCGGTGCTCCAGATCGCAGAGGGCTGGACTGTAAATCTTCCTAAGGAGGTCAACGACACTCTTATGGAAAGAACTAACCCCACTTGGCCTTGTACCTGGTTCGCTCCCCGTTGCGACGGCAAGGAGGGAAGCGCGTTCAAGACCGCTTATGAGGTAATGAGAAATTGGGGCGCTAACCACGGAGCTATCTCCTACGGACATATCGGAGCTGACCTTATCACGCTCTGCTCGATGCTCCGTATTCCCGTATGTATGCACAACGTTCCCGAGGAGAAGATATTCCGTCCTGCAGCTTGGAACGCATTCGGTATGGATAAGGAAG
This sequence comes from Clostridia bacterium, assembly GCA_017536635.1. GTDB lineage: Bacteria > Bacillota > Clostridia > Oscillospirales > CAG-272 > HGM12713. The sequence goes on along the minus strand of JAFXHA010000048.1, from coordinate 8,249 downwards.
GACAGGACTACAGAGCATGCGCAGCTTACGGTCCTATGTATAAATAAATTATCCTGTTAAAAGGAGAGATTTATGACTTCAAGAGAAAGAGTACTTGCGGCAATATCGCACAAAACCCCCGACCAGTGTCCTTTGGATCTTGGCTCGACTCCGAGCTCGGGAATTTCGGCTATTGCCTATAACAATTTAAAAAAGCACCTCGGTATGACCGAAGGACACACGCGCATTTTTGACGTGGTTCAGCAGGTAGTTCAGCCCGAGGACGAGATAATTGAAAAATTCGGCGTTGACGTTATAGATATCGGCAGAGTGTTCAATGAAAAGGACTCGGACTGGTATGACGTAACGCTTGCCGACGGTTCTGTTGGTCAGTATCCTACTTGGTTCCGTCCCGAAAAGCAGCCTAACGGTGATTGGCTTGCTTACGATAAGGATCGCACCAAGATTGCGAGAATGCCCGTGGGCGCTACCTTCTTCGACCAGACCTATTTTCCTTATGAGGAAGATTATCCCGATAACTATGACGATCTCGATCGCGAGATGAGCAAGGTGCTCTGGAGCGCCTTGGTGCATAGCCCTTGGGATCACGCAGGCGAGCCGGATTTCTATAAGACGCTTCGCGAGCGTGTTATAAAGCTCCGTGAGAGCACCGATAAGGCGCTTATGATAACCTGCGGATGTAATCTTTTTGAGTGGGGAACCTTCCTTCGCCGAATGGACAACTTCCTTATGGATATTTATTCCGATGAGGAGAACGTCGAGGCTTTGATCGAGCAGCTTATGATCCGCCATCTTGCAACGCTTGAAAAGGTGTGCGCGTCGGTTGGCGACGTGGTTGATATACTTCGCTTCGGAGACGATCTCGGAATGACGACGGGCATGTTTATGTCCCGTGAAAAGTACCAGACCTTCTTCAAGCCTTATCACACGCAGCTCAACGAATACGTTCATAAGCACAGCAATATGAAGACTTTGCTTCATTCCTGCGGATCTCTTTATCCGATAATCCCCGATCTGATCGATGCGGGCTACGACATTCTCAACCCCGTTCAGACGTCGGCTTATCAGATGGATCCCGCAACGTTGAAGCGTGAGTTTGGCAAGGATATTACCTTCTGGGGCGGCGGCTGCGACACTAAATCCGTGCTCAACCGCGGAACGCCGAACGAGGTGTACGATCATTGCCGCAGAATGATAGATATTTTCAATCAGGACGGCGGATTCGTGTTCAATCAGGAGCACAACATCCTGCCTGACGTTCCTCCCGAAAACATACTTGCGATGTATCGCGCGGTAAAGGATTCGGCGAAATAATCAATAATTTTTAAGACGTCTCGGCATTGCCGAGACGTCTTGAAAACGGAGAAATTTATGAAAAGAATAGGACAGATAATCAAGCTAAAGCCCGAAATGGAAGCAAAATACCGCGAGCTTCACGCAAACGCGTGGCCTGAAGTGCTTGCTAAAATAGAGGATTGCAATATTCGCAATTACAGTATCTTTTTGCGAGAGGGATATCTTTTCGCTTATATGGAATATATCGGCGAGGATTTTGATGCCGATATGCAAAAGATGGCAGAGGATCCAATGACGCAGCTCTGGTGGAAGGAGACCGATCTTTGTCAGGAGCCGGTCGATTCCGCACCCGAGGGCGCGTGGTGGACTGATATGGAAGAGGTATTTCATACCGATTGAATATCAACAGAGGAAATAGTTATGAAGGAAAAATATTCTGTAAAAATAAATAGCATCACTGAAAAGGACGGTATAGTATCCGTTGCGGGTACTTCCGAGGGACTTGGACTTCGCAAGGTCGAGGTGATCATCGACGGCGACGTTAACCGCCGCTGCGTAGCAAAAAACAATGCCGACGGCACGTGGAGTGCTGAGCTGAAGGTCGATTACAACGGCAAATATAGCGTTGAAGCGTCGATACGCGATTATTCTGACTTCAACAAGATCCGCCGGACAACGAACGATGACAACTATTTTATGCTCGACGGCTCGAACGTTTGGGGCGCAACCGTAACCAAGCATACCGATGGACTGTATTATATGCTTTTTGCCCATTGGGATACGCATATAAGCTTCAGCCCCGATTGGTATTACTTCTCAGAGATCGGATACGCGGTAGCGAATAAGCTCGAAGGCCCCTATATTTATAAGGGAAAGGCGCTTGATCCGAGCTATTGCAATACGACGCATAGCGAGCCTGTAAAATGGAACTATGCCGGCGAGGAAGCAACGCTTGACGTTTTCCATAACCCCACCGTAATGAAAAGCGAGAAGGATGGAAAATATTATCTTTATTTTGCCGGAATGAGCCTTGACGATATGTCAAAGAGCCACAGTCGCTCGCGTGTTGGAGTTGCGTATGCCGATAGCCCTGCGGGTCCTTGGACGGTAATGGATAAATTTCTGCTCGGCGATCTCTCTCTTGAGGCTGGAGATTGGGAAAGCGGCTTCTGCGCAAATCCTTCGGTTACCGAGATAAAAAGAGAAGACGGATCGTACGTATATTATGCTATTTATAAGGCTGCCGGCGTTTATGAGGGACAGAATATATGCGCGACGGGGTACGGAGTATCCGACTCGCCTCTCGGGCCGTATAAGCGCTCAAAGGCTCCCATAATGCGCGATACCAAGGTGGGCTTCTCTGTCGAGGATTGCTACGTATGGCGCAATAACGGTAAATTCTTTGCGCTTGCAAAGGATATGACCAAGGGAAATTGGACGGGACATAAGGACGGATATTCGTATGCGCTTTTTGAAAGCGAGGACGAGGTCAGCTGGAAGCTCTCCGACAACAAATTGGCATTTATAAACGAGATCCCGTGGAAAAAGGGCACGCAGAAGGCGCAGTATTACGAACGCTCGCAGCTTTATATCGAGGACGGAATACCCTTTATGATCTTTAATGCGACGACAATAAACGGACTCTCTCCATATCTTAATAATCAGCCTTATAACGTTCGCGTACCGCTGCTGGGCGAGCGACTTGCCGCTTGCTTTGACGAGATCACGGTCAGTGATCTGAAGGATAATCTCTCGGATAAGACCGAGCTCTCCGAGCTTTTGCTTAAGGCTCAGAAGATGAGCTATGAAGATCTTAATCGCGAGGAGTGGAAGAAGCTCAAGAGTGCGGTATGTGCCGCTAAAATGATAATTGCCCGCGAGAGTGCGGAGCAAAAGGAAATTGATTTTGTTTCAGATGCATTAAAGGAGATTTTAAAATGATCTACGAGGGTAAAAAATTAAAAGAAATATCCTTTCCGCTCGGTGGAATAGGTACGGGCTCAATAGGACTTATGGGCAATGGCGGATTTATCGACTGGGAGATATTCAACCGTCCGAACAAGCGCAGCGAGAATCTTAATACCTTTTTTGTGCTCAGAGCGGAATATCCCGACGGAAAGGTTGTCTGCAAGGTGCTTATGGGCGATTATAACCGGGATTTTTCGGGTAACATAGGCGTCGAGCGTTGGCACGGATACGGATGTGGTGCTTCAAGCGGCTCTATGTGTGCTTATCCGCATTTCTCAAACGTTAGCTTCAAGGGAGAATTTCCTATTGCTGAGATAACCTTTACTGATGATGATTTTCCTGCAGAGGTAAAGCTTGAGGCTTTCAATCCCTTTATTCCGCTCGATTCGGAAAACTCGAGCATCCCTGCCGCATTTTTTAACGTAAAGGTCAAGAGTCTTGTGGACGGAGTTAAATATACGGTCATATTTTCGGTTAACAATCCGTTCAAAAAGACCTTCAACGAGGATGTAAGCACGGATAAATATACTGCGGTAAAAATGAAGTATGCCGACACGTCTGAAGACGATGCGGCATACGGAGATATGACGGTAGCGACCGATGCGGCGGATCCGATCATTCAGCCGTATTGGTACAGAGGAAGATGGAAGGACGGCGTAACTACCTTTTGGTACGAGCTTGAAAGACATAGCTTTACTTATCGTGATTACAATCGCGATAGCGACGGCAAAGTGAAGAGTGGCTATAACTCTATCGACGTTTGCTCGATAGGTGCGGATATGGAGCTTTCCGAGGGTGAAGAAAAGAGCACGAGATTTATTCTTTCGTGGAACGTGCCGAACTACGTAAATTATTGGGAAAAGGTAGAAGAGGGACAGCAAAGAGCGATGTGGAAGAACTATTACGCTACGCGCTTTGCTCATTCGAACGATTCGGCTACCTATGCTCTCGATAATTTCGATATGCTTTTCTCAAAGACCGATATATTCCGCAAGAGTCTGCATTCGGCAACGCTTGATCCCGTTATAATCGAAGCGGTGTCCTCAACTCTTTCCGTGCTTAAGACTGCAACCGTGCTTCGACTTGAGGACGGCACGTTCTGGGGCTGGGAAGGACTTCTTGAGGACTTCGGCTCCTGTCAGGGAACCTGCACGCACGTGTGGAGCTACGCGTATGCGCTTTGCTTCCTTTTCCCCGATCTTGAGAGATCGATAAGAGATTCCGAGTTCAGAACGAGCGTAAACGATGTGGGCTGTATGAGCTTCAGAACGCGTCTTCCCCTCGCACCCTATGATTTCACCCGTCCCTGCGTTGACGGTCAGATGGCTACCGTTTTCAAGACCTACCGAGAGTGGAAGATAAGCGGAAACGACGAGTGGCTGAGATCTAATTGGGATACGGTCAAGAAGTTGCTTGAATTTGCTTGGCATCCGGAAAATCATCACGAATGGGATATGAACAAGGACGGCGTGCTTGAGGGCAGACAGCATCATACGCTTGATATGGAGCTTTTCGGCCCGTCCTCGTGGCTTGAGGGAATGTACCTTGCCGCACTCAAGGCAGCAGCGGAGATGGCGGAGCATCTCGGAGAGCCCGATAAGGCGGATGAATATCTTGAAATATTTGAAAAGGGCAAAAAGTGGGTAAAGGAAAACCTCTTTAACGGTAAATATTTCATACAAAAGGTGGATCTCGGAAACAAAGAATATGCCGACCATTTTAACGCTCCTCAGTATTGGAATGAGGAGAGAAACGAGCTTAAGTATCAGATAGGCGAGGGCTGTGAGATTGACCAGGTGCTCGGTCAGTGGCACGCAAATCTCTTAGGACTTGGCGAGATATTCGATAAGGATCAGCTCCGCTCGGCGCTTCAAAGCATTTATAAAAACAACTTTAAATGTATGCGCGATTTTACGAATCAGTGGCGTGTGTTTGCATTGCTTGACGAAAAGGGCATTATTATGTGCGACTATCCGGAGGACGTAAGCAAGCCTGTTATTCCGTTGCCTTACGCTGACGAATGTATGACGGGCTTTGAGTACGCCTATGCTGGACTTTTGGCTCAGGAAGGCTTTACCCACGAGTGCCTTGAGGTAGTAAAGGCTATCCGCGACCGATACGACGGTGAAAAGCGTAATCCCTTCAACGAGATCGAGTGCGGCTCGAACTATGCTCGCGCTATGGCAAGCTTTGCGCTGCTACCGATATTCAGCGGCTTTGAGTATGACGCAGTTAAGAACTTCGTCGGCTTTACTCCCATTGAAAAGGGATATTTTAAGTGTCTCTGGAGTCTTGAGGAAGGCTGGGGAGATTTTGAGCAGACCGGCGGCGTATCGAGAATAATTCTCTCGGATGGCTCGCTCACGCTCACATCAGTAAAGCTTGGCAATCTTGACAAGGTATCAAAGATAATTGCCGACGGCATAGCCGTAGACTTTTCTCAAAACGGTGATACGGTGTCCTTTGACAAGATCACGGTCAAGGAAAAAATAGAATTTATCGCATAAAAAGCGGATGTTCTCAATGATAGAAGTCGACATTACATTGAGGAGAGTGAGTTTGATCAGCTATCTATGACAGCGTTAGGATGTACGACTGATGCTATTGAAAACGAATTATCCTTAATATATCAGTATGTAAAAAAAATCGGAGCGCAAGCAATTTGCTTGCGCTCCTTTATATTATCTATTAGTTCTTGGTAAATACGTAGTAGGAGGGAACGAGCTGCTCACTCATGCCAACGAGCAAGAGCTTATCGCCCGAGGTGTCGCCAACGAATTCAAGCTTGGACTTAGTCGTGATAAGCGACGTACCGGTTACGTTGTAGTAATTGTAGGTATTGAGCTTAGCATCGTAGGTGTAGTAGATGCCGTTGCTTATCTCGCTACCGAATGCGAGGGTAACGTCGGTTCTGGTCTTGTCGTAGGTGTAGACAGTCTTCTGCGTGCCGTTGCCGAGAACTACGATGTTGTAGCCGTTCGAGGTGTTAGCGCGTACGAAGATGGTGTCGTCCATAGTGCTTATAACGTCAGCATCGTTTGCGATAAGGTCATAAGCCTTGGTGAGATCGAAGTTGTAGATTGCAGCTTCACCGATGATGTAATCGTTGGTAAATCTGAAGCTGGAGTTGAGAACGTTGATGAGGTTGCCCTTGCCGTCAACGAGAGCGTAACCGTTCTTGAGTCTGATGGAATAAAGATCCTCGTCAACCTTTTCGGGAGTAGCAACTGCCTGATCGTCAAGGATCTTAAGGGACTTCTGAACCTTAGCCTTGTTGTTCATAAGAACGAGATCAATAGCGTCTTCCGAGTAGTCTACCTGCTTATCAACGATGGGGCAGATGTATGCAAGGTTTTCGAATTTGTCAGCGTAATAAGCGTTCTCTTCCTCTGCATCTCTCTGGAGATACTCGTTGGAAACGAGTTCAGCAACTACAAAGTCAAGATCCAATTCCTTTACGGAGCCCTTTACTGTGTTGTAAAGAAGGGAAACGAGCTCATACTTGGTAGTAACGCCGTCCTCGTACTCGTAGAAGTCGTACTTGGTTGCTTCGGAGTCGAGCTCATATGTATACTGAACGAGTACGTTTCCGTCGTTAAGAACACTCATGTTAGCTTCAGCATAGGAAGGAGCGGACCAAGTGGATACGAGATTGAACTCACGGTCATAAACGATGATCTCTTCCTCGTCCATAATGTAGAAGTAGTTTTCGTTGTAATAGTCGCACTCGTCGAGCTGAAGGAACTCGGAAACCTCAAGCTGCTTGGTGAGAGCACCGGTATCTTCGTTTTCAGCGTAAGCTGCGTAATTGAAGATAACGAGATCTGCAAATGCATAAGGAGCTGCAAGAGCGTTCTTGGAAGAAGCGATCTGTGCGCCTGCTGCATCGTAAGCAACGTGGTTGATGGTGGTAGAGTTAACGTTGAGAAGGTCTACGTAAACAGACTTTACGAACATAAGCGGAATACCGTCAAAGAGCTCGAAGTCGTAGGTAGTGTTCGCAGCAGAGAGGGTAGCTATAACGCTTCCCTTAACCATGCTGAATACCTTGTAAGTGGTGGTGGGAACGGTGGTGGGGTTGCCATCGATCGAAGCGAGGGGAGTCTTTTCGAAGATAGCAAAGTAGCTGTTGCTCTGGTTGAGCGTGAAGCCGGCAAGCTCGCTAACAGAAGTTTGCTGTTTAACTACAAGCTCCTCAGGAACATAGTCGGGGTTGAGGTAATCGGCTATTTTTGCCGTAGAGGTTCCGCAGGAAGTGCAGAGCATCACGAGGCACAATACCGACGCGATAACGCAGGTGATTTTGAGTTTTTTCATGATTTCCTCCTAAAATTTTTGTAATGAGTATTACATTACTTCATATTACATTTTATCAAATATATCCTGAGAAGTCAATACAAATACAAAAATAATCCAAAGTTTTCCCGCAGAAATAAGAATTTCTGCGGGATTTTTGTCAATTACAGAAGTCAATTACAGAAAAAGTCGGTGCTTTCCGCTGCGCCTTTAGCTCTGCCAACGGTCGTATTGTCGCAATTTCTTGCGCGAAGCTCGGGGATTGGATTTTCGGCGACCTCATACCGATAATCCTTGCCGTATCTGCGTATATGAAGGTCTATTACGTTGTGAGAGGGAACGATGTCCGCGGTGGGATTGATTATCTTCTGATATGCGAAGAAATCCGCGCTTGCAGGAAGCTCGTCGATCTTTTCGTATTCCTCGCGCGTATTGGTGAACTGTACCGTCGTGCCGAGTATCTTTCGAACGTAATCGATATTTTCGTGTAAAGAGAGAGGCTCGGGGAATTCACCGTCGGGAATTACCTGCTGCCATTCCTTGCCCTCGTATTTCTTGAGAAGCTCTGCCGCCTTGTGAAGATGCGATATCTCCATTTCAAGATGCCATCCCTTCAGTCCGCAACCGGCTGCCAGTTCCACGATAGGCAAGGCGCCGGCAACATGTCTGATGCTGCCGTCCAGCCCGAG
>JAFXHA010000005.1 GCA_017536635.1 Clostridia bacterium | reverse complement strand
TATAGGTAAAGAAATAGTCCCACAAACCTCTCCGTCCTTGCCGTTTTACAGTAATCTGCTTGGAGAGAATGAATATTGCGGAATAAGCAACACCACAACTCAGTTTAACCGCGCGTGTAGAGAACATTTTAATTATTTTGAATGGAGTAAAAACAGAAATTAAAAAAACCGCCCCGCTGATGCGGGGCGGTAATTTTATTCTTCGCGAGCAAACTGTGAATTATAAAGATTATGATAAAATCCTTTCTTTTCAAGTAGCTCGTCGTGTGTTCCTTGCTCGATAACGTTTCCGTTATTCATAACGAGGATAAGATCAGCTTCCCTTATGGTAGAAAGTCGGTGAGCAACTATAAAGCTTGTTCTTCCCGACATCATAGAAGCAAATGCTTTCTGTATTCGCATTTCGGTTCGGGTGTCAATGGACGACGTAGCCTCATCGAGAATCAGCATCTCGGGCAGGCAGAGAATAACTCTTGCTATGCAAAGGAGCTGCTTCTGACCTTGCGAGAGGGAAGCACCGTCTTCATTTATCGGTGTGTTATATCCCTGAGGGAGCCTTCTTATAAAGCTGTGTGCGTGTGCCATTTTTGCCGCGGCTATTATTTCGTCATCGGTTGCATCGGGGTTCCCAAAGGCTATATTATCTCGGATAGTTCCGTCTGAGAGCCAGGTGTCCTGAAGCACCATACCAAAGCTTCGACGTACCACGCTTCTCGGAATATCGCGAGATGGCGCTCCGTCTATCTTTATTTCTCCGTCATTTACGTCATAGAAACGCATCAAGAGATTGATAAGCGTTGTTTTTCCGCATCCCGTAGGACCGACGATCGCGATGCGTTGTCCTGCACTTACTTTTATATTGAAATTACTTATAAGCGGTTTGGAATCTGTATAAGAAAATGAAACGTTGTCAAACTCTACGTCGCCTTTGAATTTTGCGCTTTCGAACACCTCGATATTCGTGTCTGGCTCTTGCTCGGGTGCTTCGATAAGTTCAAATACCTTTGCAGCACAGGCAAGCGAGTTCTGAAGCTCTGTAATAACGCCTGAGATCTCATTGAATGGCTTTGTATACTGAGTGGAGTATGAAAGGAAGCTTGAAAGCATTCCGACGGATATTGAAGCACCTGATGATATGCAGAGCATAGCGCCGACAAGCGCTACTGCGGCATAAACGATACTGTTTACAAATCTTGTTGAAGGATTAGTTAAAGACGAGAAGAATATAGCGCGCAGAGACGCCGATGAGAGTCTGCCGTTTACTTCATCGAAATCCTCTTGTACCTGCTTTTCTCTGCCAAATGCAACAACGAGCTTGTGTCCGGTTATCATCTCGTCGATAAACGCTGTTTGCTCGCCTCTTATCTCGGATTGAAGCTTGAACATAGAGTGTGTCTTTTTGGCGATAAATGCAGCAACAAAAAGAGAAAGAGGGGTTACAAGAACAACTATGAGAGTGATAGCGGGACTGATAGCAAACATAAATATCAGCGTTCCGAGTATAGTCATAATACCAACGAAAAACTGCGTAAATCCAAGAAGTAATCCATCTGCGAACTGGTCGACGTCTGTGATGATACGGCTGACTATCTCGCCTGAACGATGCGCGTCAATATAGGATAGGGGAAAATTCTGAATCTTTACAAATGCTTCGTGTCGGACGTTTTTGATGATACCGTAGGTCATTCTGTTATTGAGAACGTTTATTATCCATTGTAAGATAGCAGTTATAATAACCGCTATGCCTATTTTTATCAGTATATCTACAATTGAATTCATATCGACGTTGCCCACGCCGACCGCCATATCTATCGCTTGTCCGACAAGAATAGGCACGTAAAGCGTCAGAGCTACCGTGATCAAAGACAGCACAAGTGAAAGGATAAAATGAAGCTTATAGATCTTAAGATATTTAAGGATCTTTACAAATGTTTTAAGGTTAGAGCCGAGAGATATTTTGTTGCTTTTCATTACTTCTCACCCCCTACGCCAAACTGAGATTGGTATATCTCACGATATGTCTCGCAGGATTCGAGAAGCTCCTTGTGAGTGCCTTTCCCGACCACCTCGCCGTCGTCCATAACGACTATAATATCAGCGCCAAGTATTGATGAAGCACGCTGTGAAACTATAACTTTTGTGGGGGAATAGGGAAGCGCTGAAAGCGCACGCATTAGAGATGACTCCGTTGCGTAGTCAAGAGCAGATGCCGAGTCGTCGAGAATTAGTATCTCAGGCTTTTTCATCAGCGCACGCGCGATCGTGAGACGCTGTCTCTGACCGCCGGAGAGGTTCTTTCCGCTCTGCATAACAGGCTCGTCAAGCCCAAGCTCCTTTTCCTTTACAAAGGATGCGGCTTGTGCGATGTCGAGAGCTTCCCACATCTCCTCGTCGGTGGCGTTTTCGTTGCCCCAAGCAAGATTGGAACGCACAGTTCCCTTGAAGAGCATAGCTTTTTGAGGAACGATCGCGATTTTTTCGCAAAGCTCGCCGTCAACATAGCTTTGAGCATTTTTGCCATTGATATATACGTTTCCGTCAGTTGCCTTATAAAGCGCGGGAATGAGATTTACAAGAGTGGATTTGCCTGATCCCGTACCGCCGATTATTCCAACAGTCTGGCCTTTGAGGGCAGAGAAAGAAACGTTGCTTATAGCCTGATCGCCCGATTCATTATATGCAAAGGATACGTTGTCAAATCTGATCGCGCTATCGTCATCCGAGAGCTCGTTTGCTACGGTGTTTGATTCGTCTATATCCTTGTTAAGAACAGCGGAGACTCTCGATGCGCTTGCCGCCGCTTTGTTAAGTGTTATTATAAGGCTTGCAAGCTTTATCAGCTCAACAAGTATCTGAGACATATAGTTGTAGAGAGCAACTAATTCGCCCTGCGAGATAATTCCGCTGTCGACAGAGACGGCTCCTGACTTTATAAGAATAATAACCGCGAAATTTATGATAACGTAAGTGAGGGGGTTCATAAGTGCGGATATTCTGCCCGCAAATATCTGTATTTTAGTGAGCGCGGCGTGTTTTTTGTCAAACTCGTCGATCTCGTCCTGCTCCTTGTTAAAGGCTCTGACTACGCGAGTGCCGTTATAGTTTGAGCGCACCTTGCCAAGAACCTTATCAAGATTGCCTTGTGATTTTTTCATTATCGGAATGCTGATGAGCATAATTCCGAATACTACGATAGCAAGTATAACAATAGTGATGACGAAAATGAGCGCAAGACGCACGTTTATGGTGAATGCCATTATCATAGCACCAAACACTATGAACGGGGAACGCATAAACAGGCGCAGGAACATATTGATTCCGGTTTGTACCGAATTTATATCACCCGTCATTCGCGTAATAAGCGTTGAATATCCCGCCTTGTCGGTCTCGGCATAAGAGAACTTCTGAATACGCTCAAAAAGCGCACTACGTATTTTTGCGGAAACACCGACCGCAGCCTTTGCGGAGAAATACTGAGCCGAGATAGCGCAGATAAGACCTATGATGGCGAGTGCCAGCATAACGAGACACATTTTCCAGATCGTGCTTGGCTGCGACTCGTTTATTCCAACGTCGATAATGCGAGCTACCGCAAGTGGAACGAGCAGCTCGAATATCGCCTCAAGGCATTTGAAAATAGGCGCTAAGAATGATTCTATTTTATATCCTTTGAAAAATTTTAAAAGTCCTTTCACGAAAAACTCCTATAAAAATATTCATACTCTTTATATTTTAATATATATTAAAAATTTTTTCAACTGTTTTTGAAAAAATACTTGCAAAATCATTTTTTATATGGTATAATACCATCTGTTACGGAGGCATAGCTCAGTTGGTTAGAGTACATGCTTGACATGCATGGGGTCGTTGATTCGAATTCAACTGTCTCCACCATTTAAAAAATCGCGGAACTTTGTTCCGCGATTTTTTTGCTTTCTAAGTTTCAAGCTCATCTTGATCTATAACGAATTTTTTGCATTCGGGACAATAATGAACAATTACATTTCCGCCCTTTAGCGCGGCGGTAAGCTTTATGTTTTGTTTTTTGCTTTTGAAAAATTTTGTGTCTTGGCTTGCGGGGTACCATTCCAAAGGGAATCTGAAATCATTTTGTGATACATATCCTTTTTGCATTTCTTGATGGCAGTAAGGACAATTCATAAATTTCCTCCTGATAAGTAAATTTTTATTTCTTATTCATCTTAAAAAGCGCAATTATGACGCCGACAACTCCGATAAACAGACCGATAAGGCTGAAGGCAGGAATGTTAAGCGTTACCGAAAAAACTATAGTTACAAGGATCCCGAACAAAATTAAAGCGATGCCGCGTAATTGGTTATTCATATTTAAAAAATTCCCTTATTATATTTTATCATTGCGTAAAAGCTCATTATCAAGCCTACAACGACGCTGATTATAAGTTCTGCGATTCCTGCGTAGAGCAGGGGAGCAAGCTGTGTGTTTTCATAAATAAAATAAAGAGTACCGAAGAGTATCAGCGAGATGCCTATGATAAGTGTGCCCGCGCCGACGAGCTTGCCGAAGGGCTTTCTGTTTTCCTCGGTAACGCGCTGTCTGTGATACCAATGCAGAGAGGATATATTTCCTGTCATATTGATAATTCCAAGCACAGATATGATAGCACCGAGAACGGCGGTGGTTAAAAATGCCGACATATTGTTTTTCCTCGAGACTTAGTCCAAAACGACAGATTTTTTCTTGCCGTTTTTCTTTTTTGGATACTCTCTTATTCTCATAACAAAATCAATGTTTATTGCCTCAAGGGTTCCTGCGCTTTCAACTAAAAGAGCACCGTCGCTTACCTCTTTTATAACGCAATCCACCTGATTGCCGCTGAACGTATAGATAAGGCAATTCTTATCAATAAATCTTTTTGCGAGCTCTACCATTTTTGCTTTGTCCTCCGATTTCTTTTTTTGCATCAATGTTTTTAGCACCATTTGCCGTTGGTTGAGTATCATAAAATATACTACCAAAATTATCATAAAAATTGTTATATAATATGCGGGATTCATACGATATTTACCTCACATAAAAATTATCTTTTTTTCATTATAGCATAAAATACGCGGAGATGCAATATCTCCGCGCATTTTATTTTTGACTAATCATATATGTGATGCGATCTTTTACGACGTCGGGCTTTATTCCTCGTGTTATCGTTAAAAGCGCTATATAAATGATGATAGAGATAATTATATGTGTTACAACAGAGGTTGTTGGAAGGAGCGTATCAATAAGTATTCTCGTAAGCTTTGTAGCACCTACTATGCAAAGTAGAGGTCTGCCTACCCAGAGAATAGGATTTATTTTAACTTGGCTTTTGCTCATAAGCCGTGTTATGCTAAGCGTGGCATTGAAAATCTCGGTAAAATATACGGTGATTATATAACCCATGATTCCGAAGCGGGGAAGCAATATCCATACAAACACGATAGACATAGCCGCATCGGCTATATTTATATACATAGAATACACCTGTTCTCCAATGCCTTTGAGCATTGAATCTACCGAGGTGTCAAGATACATAACAGGAATGAGTGGGGCGACCATAAATATGTATTTACCCGCATCTGTCGCTTCGGGATAAATACACTCTCCAAGCTCAAGGGAAAAGCACATCATAACGCCTGCGCACCCTATGGCAAACATCAATACTGTTTCCATAACGGTATTTATGATCCCATTGATGCGCCGTTTGTCGCCTGCCGCGCAGGATTCCGCAATTTCGGGAACTAGCAGGCCTGCGAAGGATGCGGAGATAGCGGCGGGGAATAGCACTACCGGAAACACCATACTGTGAACCGTTCCGTAAGCAGCAAGAGAAAGGTCGCGCGATGCCCCGCTTTTTTCAAGACCTTTGGGAATCAGTATATGTTCTATTGTAACGAGCGCTGAGCGAACATATGTGCTGAAGGCTATAGGAAGAGCGGTGTTGAGGAGCCTTGATAAAGTGTTTTTATCTATTTGCTCCTTTGAATGCTCTTTGCTTCTTTTTTCTACAGCGTACATTAGCCACTGAAATATAAAAGCAAGTATTTCGGGAATCACGCCGCCCCATATTACAGCAAGACAGGCGCTCTCAATATCCTCGGCTCCCCAAAGTGCAAGGAGCATTATCGAAACATATATTTTTATTCCTTGTCCCAGCACCTGAACCGCGGCGTTTTTATATACCTTTCGCATCGCGGTAAAATATCCGCTAAGTGACGAGGACAGTGCGATAGCGGGAAGAGTTATTGCAAGTACTCGAAGAGGATGTACTGTACGCTCGTCTCCTAAAATGCCAATACCAATGGGCTTGGCAAGCAGGAAGAGCGCGCTCGCCGACAGTATTCCAAAAAATAGGGAATAGCCGGTGCATTTCCTCATTATATAAGATATATGAGGCGTGCGCCGCGGTGTTGTAGGAATGCTGCTTTCAGGATCTTCTCCGAGAGCAGCGGCAACAAGTCTTGTAGTAGCAAGATTTATTCCCGATGTCGCAAGTGTGATCGAAAATCCGTAAACAGTTGAAATGAGCGTAAAAAGTCCCATTGCCGTAGCGCCTATTCTGTTTGATAGATATACGTTGAAGCTTACTGAGACCGTTCTCATAAGCAATGATACGACGGTCATCAGCAATCCGTTTATCATAAATCGTCTTAGTCTGTTCACAAAATAACTCCTTTTTTTATTTACTCTAATTTATATGATATTTATTTTTATTTTATATCTTAAAAATACACGAGATATATTGACTTTTGCGAAAAAATATGATAAAATTTATCAATAAAGATGATGTTTCTAAAAGGAAGGATTTATTATGAACAACTCTGAAAAGACAATGGACAAAATTGTAGCTCTGTGCAAGAACCGCGGCTTTATTTTTCCCGGCTCTGAAATTTACGGTGGACTCGCAAATTCCTGGGATTACGGTCCTCTTGGCGTAGAGTTTAAAAATAACGTAAAGAAAGCTTGGTGGAAGAAATTCGTTCAGGAGTGCAAATATAATGTAGGACTTGACAGTGCTATTATTATGAACCCCGAAACCTGGGTGGCTTCCGGACACGTTGGTGGATTCTCCGATCCTCTTATGGATTGCAAGAGCTGTAAGACCCGTCATCGCGCGGACAAGCTTATTGAGGAATATGCATTTGAGAACGGCCTTGAGGATAATCCTGCCGGCTGGACCTTTGCGCAGATGGCAGAATATATCAAGGAAAAGGGAATCGTTTGCCCTGATTGCGGATCTAAGGATTTTACCGAGATAAAGAAATTTAACCTTATGTTCAAGACCTATCAGGGAGTTACCGAGGATTCCTCTACTGAGCTTTATCTTCGCCCTGAGACTGCACAGGGAATTTTCGTTGACTTTGCGAATATTCAGCGTTCTTCAAGAAAGAAGCTTCCTTTCGGCGTTTGCCAGATCGGTAAGTCCTTCAGAAACGAGATAACCCCCGGTAACTTTACATTCAGAACTAGAGAGTTCGAGCAGATGGAGCTTGAGTTCTTCTGTAAGCCCGGTACGGATCTTGAATGGTTCAATTTCTGGAAGGATTACTGCAAGAAGTTCCTTCTTGACCTTGGAATGAGAGAGGAAAACCTCAAGCTCAGAGATCATAGCCCTGAGGAGCTTTGCTTCTATTCCAAGGCAACAACCGACTTCGAGTTCCTGTTCCCGTTTGGTTGGGGCGAGCTTTGGGGAGTTGCTGACAGAACAGACTATGACCTTTCTCAGCACGCCGAGCATAGTGGTAAGGATATGCAGTATTTTGATCCTGAAACCAACGAAAAGTACATTCCTTACGTTGTTGAGCCTTCGCTTGGCGCAGACCGCGTAGCACTCGCTTTCCTTGTTGATGCTTACGATGAGGAGATCATTGATGCGGAGAAGAACGATATGAGAGTAGTTCTTCATCTCCATCCGTTCCTGGCGCCCTTTAAGGCGGCTGTATTGCCTCTCTCTAAGAAGCTTTCCGAGGGAGCAGATAAGGTTTATGAGGAGCTTTCAAAATACTTTAACGTTGATTACGACGAAGCCGGCTCTATCGGTAAGCGTTATCGCCGTCAGGATGAGATCGGAACTCCCTTGTGCATAACCTACGACTTTGATTCTGAGGTTGACAATTGCGTTACCGTAAGAGACAGAGATACTATGGAGCAGGTAAGAATCCCGATAGCAGAGCTCAAGTCCTATATTGAGACCGCTATAATGTTTTAATTTTGGAGGATTACTATGGCAAAAAACAAAAATGCTACAAGAGTAATTATCAGTATAATTTTTATTGCGTACGGTGTTGACGGTTTTATAAGGGCTTTACAGGAGCTTCTTGCGCTTGATCTTCTTGGAGTTCTGAGCTGCGCATTGGGAATACTTATGTTCATAACCGGAATTTTTGGCATACTCAAAACTCAGATAAAGGTGTGCAGAGTGCTGGGTGTAATTATTTGTATTCTGTCTGCACTGAATTTTGCTTTGGCATTGGCGGGCGGTGCATTTGCAACACAGATGCTCGCTCAGGCATTGCTTGCGTGGATCTATTTTGACTGTACTTAATTTTTAATAATAAGGAGTATAGAGATGAATCAAGAAAAATTGAGAGTTCTTCTTATAGTTTTAAGTTGTGTGTTTGCGGCTCTTTTTGTTGGACTTTTGATATTCGGTATTTTGTTTGACGCCGATTTTGTCGTAACCAAGATCCTTGTTATAGCTTTGTCTGTAGTTTCTCTTGCTTTGGCGGGCGAGTTCCTCTTCCTTTATATTTTGTTTAAGGATACAAAGCCTAATTTCTTTCTGTACGACACCAAGATAAAAGGAAACGTGTCGGTAGACAAGCTTTCCTTTGCTACCATTAACACGAGAATGAATAGCTACTTTTCCAATTTTGCTTCTTCAGAAGGAAAGATATGGACAGAGGGTATACTCGATGATCCCGATCTTGATATGTCAGACGTTTTCAAGCCCATAGTTGCATACAAGCTTTTGCTTGACCTTGCGGTTATGGACAAGGAGATCGGCTGGAAGTGTTTCGAGATGGCATCAAATGAAACTGTTATGTTTATTTGCAATTCACTTGAAAATAATAATGATGCCGAGTTTGCTGCTATGGTGCGCGAATATAAGGCAGCTGTTCCCGCAAATACTTACGCGCTCAGAGAATTGCTTGTCGGCAATAAGTCATATCTTAAGAAAAAAATATACAAATACGTTTGCGCTAATATAGAAAGCTTTAACGATATGCAATTATCTTAAACTAAAAAAGCAATTACCGATTGATTCGGTAATTGCTTTTTGGTATATAATAAATATCGAATTTAATTTAAGGAATAAGCAACAATGGTAACTTATGATAGTATAAAAAACGATCCGGCCATACGCGAATATATAAAGAGCGCTGATGAATCTCTTTTGGCGTTGGGATATACCGAGCATAGCTTTGCGCACGTTGGAATGGTAACGTCGCGCGTAGAATATATACTCTCAAGCTTGGATTTTAACAAAAAGGATATCGAGCTCGCAAAGATCGCGGCCTATATGCATGATATAGGAAATCTTGTAAACAGAATCAGCCATTCTCAAAGCGGTGCGTTGATGGCTTTTAAAATACTTGACAGCAAAGGTATGCCGCCTGCGGATATTGCTGCTGTTGTCAATGCTATCGGAAATCATGATGAGGGAACGGGTGTGCCGCTTAATCCTATTTCCGCCGCGCTTATTATTTCGGATAAGTCCGACGTTCGTAGAAGCAGAGTACGCAATTGCGAGACCTGTGATCCTGATATTCACGATAGGGTAAACTATTCTGTCACCGCTTCGGACCTCACTGTAAATAAGGATAATAAAACAATAACGTTAGCGCTTTCAATCGATACTAAGCATAGCTCAATAGTTGAATATTTTGAGATATTTCTTGAAAGAATGCTGCTTTGTAAAAAGGCGGCCGAGGCACTCGGATTGTCGTTTAAACTCGTTATAAACGGGCAGGACTTTATTTAAAACAATTTGATATTATTATCGAGAGACGGCTTGTCTCTCGATATCTCTTTAAAACTATAATATTTTGTAAAAAACTATTGACTTTCTCGGTTTATTGTGTTACTATATTAAAGTATTAAAGTGAGGAGGTTTTTTTATGCACAACTCTGATAATGAAGGCTACAAGCTTTTGGTAGATGCAATACTTGCAATTGAGACGGAGGAGGAATGTAACGCATTCCTTGAGGATATTATGACAAGGAAAGAGATCCTTGATATCGCTCAAAGACTTATGGTGGCAAAAATGCTGTCTGAGCAAGCGGTATATAACAAGATCGTCGAAGAAACGGGCGCAAGTACTGCTACTATCAGCCGTGTTAACCGTAGCTATTTGTACGGCGCTGGCGGTTACGATAAAATCTTTTGCAAAATCGGAGATTCCAAAAAATGAACCTGTCAAGTTCCGTTTTTCGTAACGATGAAATAGCTGTTTATAATTTAAGAGAGCTTTATCAAAGCTATGGATACAATCTTTATAAAATAAACAGATTTGAAGAATACGATCTGTATGCAAGAAATAAAAACTTTCTTGTTAGTGAAAATATTCTTACCTTTACAGACACAAACGGACGTCTTATGGCACTCAAGCCCGACGTTACACTTTCTCTTATAAAAAATATTGCGCTTGGCGCCGATCAAACATATAAGGTTTTTTATAATGAGAATGTTTACAGAACATCATCTGCAAGTAATGGCTTCAAGGAGATAGTTCAAACCGGTCTTGAATGTATCGGAAAAGTAGATATGATGTCCGAGTGTGAGGTCCTTATGCTTGCCATAAAGAGTCTCGAGTGTATAAGCAATGAATCAATACTTGATATTTCTCATATGGGATTTATTGAAGGATTGCTTGATTCGGAAAAGCTTTCTGCCAATGAAAAGGAAAAGTTTTTATTTGCGATAGAGAGCAAAAATCTTTCGGAAATAAAGCGATTGTGCAATATCAATGGAATCCCCGATAACCTGCTTAACATACTTGAGGTTATCGTTAATATGTATTTGCCATTAGATAAATCTATTGAAATATTATCTGAGATGGCGCTAAATTCCAAAATGCTCGATGCGTTGAGAGAGCTTTCGGATATAGCTGATGCTATGAAGATCTACGGATTGCAGGATAAGATACTCTTAGATTTTTCGGTTGTAAATAATAGAAATTATTATAACGGAATAACCTTTAAAGGATTTATCAAGGGTATTCCCGAAAGCATTTTGTCAGGCGGTCGTTATGATAAGCTGCTTGAAAAAATGGGTAAGCAATCAAGGGCAATCGGGTTTGCGGTATATCTTGACAAAATAGAGAGATACGGAAACAATGAAAGCTCATTTGACGTGGACGCGCTTATCATTTATGATCCCGCGCTTAGTTATAAGAAAATAATAAATGCGGTGGAAGAGATAAGAGGTCAGGGTAAGAGTGTAAAGCTTGCAGTTGTAATTGATAACAGTGTAAAATATAAAGAGCTGTTAAAAATAACCGAGAGAGGAGTCGAGCTTCTTGAAAGAAATGATAAGTATAGCGCTTCCTAAGGGAAGACTTGGCGAAAAGGCTTATAAAATACTTGCTGACGCCGGCGTTGAATGTCCTGCGATAAACGAGGAAAGCAGAAAGCTTATATTTGAAAACGCCGAAAAAGGTGTCAGATATTTCTGGGTAAAGCCCTCGGACGTAGTTATATACGTTGAGCGTGGCGCGGCAGATATTGGAATTGCCGGAAAGGATATCATTCTTGAATATTCTCCCGATATTTATGAGTTGGCAGACCTCGGAATCGGAAAATGTCGTATGGCGGTTGCCGCAAAAAAGGATTTTTGTGATAAACGAGATACTACACTGAGGGTTGCTACTAAATTTCCAAACATTGCAAAGGATTACTATAATAAGCAAAGTCGAGAGATAGATATTATAAAGCTTAACGGTTCCATAGAGCTTGCTCCGATACTTGAAATGTCGGACGTTATAGTGGATATAGTCGAGACCGGAAAAACACTTCTTGAAAACGATCTCGAGCCGAAGCAGGATATAGTTGATATAAGTGCTCGTCTCATTGCGAACAAAGTAAGCTATAAATTTAAAAATAAAGAGATAAGAACGATCTGTGAAGGCATAGAAAAAATCATAAAATAAGCAGATCCCGGAGGAACCAGTGATTACCAAATATAATTACGGAGATATAGCAGATAATGAAATTTTGCTCCGTTGTGAAATAAAGACCAACGTTGAAGATATAGTATCCGAAATCATAGCAAATGTCCGAGCAAATAAGGATAATGCATTGTTTGAATATTGTGAACGCTTTGACAAGGTTTCGCTTCCTTCGCTCGAAGTCAGCGAAGAAGAATTTGCGGAGGCAGATGCACTTGTAGATGATAAGTTTAAGGAGATCATCAAAAAGGCATCCGAAAACATATATAAGTTTCATTCGGCACAGGTGAGGCAGAGCTTTGTTATCAATGACACCGACGGTGTTGTCATGGGACAAAAGGTAATTCCGATAGAAAAAGTTGGGCTCTATGTTCCCGGCGGTACAGCAGCTTATCCGTCGTCTGTTCTTATGAACTGTATTCCCGCAAAAATAGCGGGATGCTCCCAGATAATCATGGTTACTCCGCCTTCAAAGGACGGAAAGGTAAATCCGCATATTCTCGTAGCAGCGAAGATTGCGGGCGTAGATAAGGTGTTTAAGGTCGGGGGCGCGCAGGCGGTTGCCGCGTTGGCATACGGCACAGAGAGTATACCTCAGGTTGATAAGATAGTTGGTCCCGGAAACGCATTTGTAGCTGAGGCTAAAAAGCAGGTATTTGGACAGGTAGCTATAGATATGATAGCGGGCCCGAGTGAGATACTTGTAGTTGCGGATGCGACGTGTAACCCCAAATATCTTGCGGCGGATCTGCTTTCTCAGGCAGAGCACGATAAGATGGCAACTGCAGTGCTTGTAACCGATTCCGCCAATCTTGCAGATGCAGTGTCTGATGAGCTTGAACGACAGATACCGTTGCTTGCACGTGAAGAGATCGCACGTGCGTCGATTGATAATAACGGAAAGATAATTATTACCGATAGTATTGATGAGGCTATTGAGGTTGCGAACAGGATCGCGCCCGAGCACCTTGAAATATGCGTGGACGAGCCGTTTATGTATCTTGATAAGATCAAGAATGCGGGTTCTGTATTTATGGGTAAATATTGTCCCGAGGCGCTTGGCGACTATATGGCGGGACCTAATCATACGCTTCCTACAAGTGGCACGGCAAGATTTTCAAGCCCGCTGTCTGTTGACGATTTTGTAAAGAAAACGCAATTCAGCTATTTTACAAAAAATGCCCTTGGCGCATTATGTCGCGATGTAGAGTATTTTGCCAATAAAGAAGGGCTTGGAGCACACGCTAAGAGTGCAGTTATAAGATTTGAGGAAAACTAAACTATTACTATGAGCAAATTTTTGAACAAAAAATATTTAACTCTTGAGGCATATACTCCCGGTGAGCAACCTAAGGATATGCAATACGTAAAGTTGAACACCAACGAATCTCCGTATCCGCCGTCGGATAACGTTCTGAATGCGGTAAACCGTGATTCTGTTGCCAAGCTTAATCTTTACCCGGATCCTGAATGTAAAGAATTAAAGCAGGCTATGGCAGATTTGTATGGTGTATATACAAAAAACGTGTTCCTTTCTAATGGATCTGACGATATTTTGAATTTCTTCTTCATGGCTTTTTGCGATGGAGAGGAACATCCGGTGATATATCCCAATATTTCTTATGGGTTTTACAGTGTTTATTCTAAGTTGCACGGAGCTGACGCGCGCGAGATTCCGCTCTGTGAGGATTTTAGTATAAATATAGAGGATTACTGTAAAAATGACGCAAACGTCGTTATAGCAAATCCTAACGCGCCTACAGGCCTCGCATTGACACTTGCTCAGATAAAACGAATACTTATTTCAAATCCCGATAGACTTGTTCTTATCGACGAGGCGTACGTTGATTTTGGAGCGGAAAGTGCCGTATCGCTTATATCCGAATACGATAATCTTTTAGTCGTTGGCACTTTTTCCAAATCGCGTTCTATGGCAGGAGCACGTCTCGGTTTTGCTTTTGCTAATGAAAACATAATAGCTGATCTTGAGAAGATAAAATATTCTACTAATCCTTATAATATAAATCGTTTGACATTGATCGCGGGAAAAGCTGCAATTGAGGATAACGATTATTATATGGACAACTGTAAAAAGATACAGGATACGAGAAATTACACAATAGCAAAGCTTCGCGAGCTTGGATTTGACGTTACGGATTCCAAGGCAAATTTCATTTTTGCAAAAAGCGATGCGATCTCGGGAGAGGCGCTTTATCGTGAACTGAAAAAGCGGGGTATACTCGTTCGATATTTCAGTAATTCGTTGATTTGTGAATATAACAGAATAACGGTAGGCAACGATGAACAAATGAAAAAATTCATTCGCGAGACTGCTAACATTCTTGAAAGGAAGATTGAATTATGAGAACTTCGGAAATAATCAGAAAAACCGCTGAGACTGATATATATTTATCTTTGAATCTTGACGGACAGGGAACACGCGATATAGACACGGGATGTGGATTTTTGGATCACATGCTCACGCTTTTTTCCGCTCACTCTCTGTTTGATCTTACTGTAAAGTGTGTTGGAGACACAAATGTGGATTATCATCACTCGGTTGAGGATATAGGCATTTGTCTTGGAAAGGCACTTGCTGAGGCGCTTGGCGATTGTAAGGGTATATGCCGCTACGGCAGCATAATATTGCCGATGGACGAAGCGCTTATAATGACTGCTGTCGACGTGTCGGGAAGATCTACTCTTGTTTACAGACTTGATATTCCGACAGAAAAGGTTGGAGATTTTGATACCGAGCTTATTGAGGAATTTATGGCAGCGTTTGTCAGAGGTGCGGGAATAACGCTTCACATAAAGCAGCTTGAGGGCAAAAATTCGCATCATATTATTGAAGGCGCATTCAAATCTATGGCTCGAGCATTGCGCGCGGCAGTAGAAAAGGATCTTCGTGTACAGGATCGTGTACCGTCCACAAAGGGAGTTTTATGATAGCTATAATTGATTACGGAGTCGGAAATCTTTTTTCTCTTAAATCCTCATTTTTGAAGATCGGAGAGATTGCCGAGGTTACGAGTAACGTAGAGCAAATAAAAAATGCCGACAGAATCATTCTTCCCGGCGTGGGCGCATTTGGAGACGCCGCAAAAAAGCTCCGTGATTCCGGGCTTGATAAGGTTGTAATAGAATCAGCAAATAGCGGAAAGCCGCTTATGGGAATTTGTCTTGGTATGCAGTTGCTTTTTGAGAAAGGCTATGAATACGGAGAGCACGACGGATTAGGACTGCTATCGGGAAAGGTTGTTCCTATTCAAGACGCCATCACCGATGATCTTAAGATCCCTCATATTGGCTGGAACAGGCTTGATTTTACAAAGGGGAAGGACGAGCTTTTTAAATATATCAACGACGGTGATTTCGTTTATTTCGTTCATTCCTACTATGCCGCTGATTGCGAAGATTCTGTTATTGCCACGACCGAATACAGTGTGGATCTGACTGCGGCTGTAAGGCGTGGAAACGTGTGCGGATGTCAGTTCCATCCCGAAAAAAGCGGAGACGTAGGACTTGCAATACTGAAGGCATTTTGTGAGCTTTGATTTAGGAGACTCTATAATGAATATAATACCTGCAATTGATCTGATAGGCGGAAATGCGGTTCGTCTTCAAAAGGGAGATTATTCTAAAATAACAGTATATGACAATTCTCCCGTTGAGGTTGCCAAGCGTTTTGAAAATGACGGAGCAAAATATTTGCACATAGTTGATCTCGACGGTGCAAAGGACGGTACGCTTGCTAACTATCAAACCATAGAAAAAATAATTTCTGCCACCTCGCTTTCGGTTGAGGTCGGCGGCGGCATAAGAAATATTGAAAGAGTTAAAAGCTACGTTGATATCGGAGTGGACCGAGCTATTATCGGAACTGCTGCAATTACAGAGCCTGACTTTTTGGAGAGAGCTGTTTCTGATTTCGGCGATAAAATATCTGTCGGAGTTGATATAAAGGATGGCTTCGTTGCGATAAAGGGGTGGCTTGAAATATCCGACATTGAGTGTGATTCGTTTTGCAAAAAGCTTGACAATATGGGTGTAGCTAACGTCATATGCACCGATATATCAAAGGACGGAATGATGTCGGGAACCAACCGAGAGCTTTACAAAAGACTTTCGCAGACCCTTTCGCTCAAAATAACCGCCTCGGGCGGTGTGTCGTCAATAGATGACGTTATTGCGCTTTCGCAAATGAATATCTGGGGAGCTATTATCGGCAAAGCATTATATACGGGCGACGTATATCTCTCCAAAGCAATAGACGCGGCAGGGGGATGTGAAAAATGAATGCAAAAAGAATAATTCCTTGTCTTGACGTTCGAGATGGCAGAGTCGTTAAGGGCGTAAATTTTGAGGGGCTCTCAGACGTTTCGTCGCCTATTGATCTTGCCCGTTATTATAGCGACTGTGGCGCCGACGAGCTCGTGTTTTACGATATAACGGCATCTGCTGAGGGACGTGCGCTCTTTACCGATATTCTGACTCAGGTCGCAAGCAACGTATTTATCCCTTTGACAGTTGGTGGCGGAATCAATACCGTAGAAGATTTTGACAGAGTGCTTAAATGCGGAGCAGATAAGGTCAGCGTAAATTCGGGAGCTATACGGAATCCCGATCTGGTCGCTCAAGCCGCGAAAAGATACGGAGATCAATGCGTTGTGCTTTCGGTAGATATCAAGCGAGTGGACGGAAGGTTTAAAGTATTTGCCAAGGGCGGCAGAGAAAATACCGATCTTGATGCTATCGAATGGATAGTTAATTGCGTTAATAATGGCGCAGGAGAGATAGTCGTCAACAGCATAGATACCGATGGTGTAAAGCAGGGCTTTGACCTTGAGATGCTTGATGCCGTATGTAACGCGGTAAAGGTTCCGGTAATAGCATCGGGTGGAGCGGGAAAGATCGACGATTTTACAGAGCTTTTCAAAACGTTGCCCGGAGTTGATGCAGGGCTTGCAGCATCGATATTCCATTTCGGAGAGGTAAAAATAAAGGATCTGAAGCGAGAGCTTGACAAAAACGGAATTAACGTAAGATTATAATACAGAGGTTTACAAATGATAAAAATTGAGGATTTGAAATTTGACAGTGCGGGTCTTATTCCTGCGGTGGTAGTAGACGCTATCTCCAAAAAGGTGCTGACTGTTGCTTATATGAATAAAGAAAGTCTGGAGATAAGCATTAACGAAGGAACAACTTGCTTCTGGTCGCGCTCAAGAAAATGTCTGTGGCGCAAGGGCGAGACGTCGGGAAACAAGCAACATATAGTTTCTATCATTGCTGATTGCGACAGAGACGCGCTGACGGTAACTGTGTACAAGGACGGCCCTGCGTGCCATACGGGAGCTGATTCCTGCTTTAACGATCTGCTATATAAGGGCGAGGATGAAGAATTTTCGCTTGATGCGCTTATGAAGGTCATTGAGGGCAGAAAAATCGAAAGAAAAGAAGGCTCTTATACCACATATCTTTTTGATAAGGGAATTGACAAAATACTCAAAAAGGTTGGCGAGGAATGTACCGAGGTCATCATCGCCGGAAAAGCAAACGATAAGGCAGAAACGATATATGAAATATCAGATCTCGTGTATCACGTTATGGTGCTTATGATCGAAATGGGCATATCGCTTGATGATATCAAGAAAGAGCTCGCTTCGCGCCACGTTATCGACCATAAGGTAAAACAGGAAAAAATGACTAAATAAACTTAAAGCTAAACTTGCATAGCACACCGCCGAGAGTAACCATTTGGCTACTCTCGGCGATTGTTTTACGTGCTTTAACAAATATACTTTTTTGAGAAAAATTTCATTATTATTTTGGCGTCGATTATAAAATAATATTCTTGAGGCAAATATTCAATAATTCAATAGTTCAATAAACTTCAAATAAATTGAAAATTGAAGGGAAGTGATCTCTTTTGAAAAGAGTCATTGTTGCAATATTAGCATCTGTTATTTTGACGATGTCGTCTTTCGGTGCATCAGCCGAAGGCTCTCAGAGCTGGTACTGTGTGCGTAACAACAAGCACCTGCAGCCCGTTGCCGACAGTAATTTAAGCTATATAGAGAAATATAACGGCTTTTACGTTGATAAGGCTCACGGTGATGCTTGTGATGATAAGGTGGTATATCTTACCTTTGATGCGGGTTATGAAAACGGTAACGTGGAAAGAATCCTTGACACCCTAAAAGAAAAGAATGTTAAAGGTGCTTTTTTTATTCTCGGTAATCTTATAACAAGAAATACCGAGCTTGTTATAAGAATGGCAAACGAAGGTCATACGGTAGCGAACCATACCGTAAATCATCCGGATATGACTACCAAGAAGAGTAAAGAGGATTTTGCTAAAGAGCTTGTAGCCCTTGAGGATCTGTATAGCGAATATACGGGATGCACAATGTCTAAATTCTTTCGTCCGCCTGAAGGAAGATTTAATGAGACAACTATGAAATATGCGCATGAGCTTGGATATTATACGATATTCTGGAGCTTTGCGTATGCCGACTGGGATAATAACAAGCAGATGTCGCAAGAATCCGCTAAAAAGAAGATAATGGATAATATCCACAACGGTGCGGTCATTCTATTGCACCCGACGTCAAAAACAAATGCTGATATTCTTGGAGACGTTATTGACGAGCTGAAGGACGAAGGATACCGATTCGGAACGCTTTATGAGCTTGTCGGTGTTCGGTAATGAAAGCAGTAAGATTTATTTGCCTCATGCTTTCATTAACTGTTATGTTTTTATTTTCAGCGTCAGCTGATTCGTCTACACTAAAAGACGGAAAAGTATTCTCACAAAATCGAGAGAAATCGAATATGATAGCTCTTACCTTTGACGACGGACCGCATCCAAGGTATACGCCTCAGATACTTGAGATATTAAAGGAATATCAAATAACAGCTACCTTTTTTGTTATAGGTATCAATGCGGTAAATTATCCGACGGCTATGAAGGCTTTGATAGGATCCGGCTGTGAGATCGGAAATCACACCTACAATCATCGTACTCTGGATAAAGGCAAGGAACACGCTCTTGACGAGATAAAAAAATGCGAGGAGCAGATAGCAGAAAATATCGATTTTGACGTAAAGCTTCTCAGGCCACCACAGGGAAAGCTTAACGCCGAAACGATATCTGCCGCCAACGAGCTCGACTATAATATTATTTTATGGAGCATTGATACGTTGGATTGGGCGCATAACTCGCCTCAGAATATTGCAAAGACCGTTATTTCGTCAGTAAAAGGTGGAGATATAATTCTTATGCACGATTACGTGTCAGGCGGTAGTACGACGTGTGAGGCTTTGAGAATAATAATTCCGGCTTTAATGGCGCAAGGTTATGAATTTGTAACGGTATCCGAGCTTATATCGTAAAAAGAACCCCGAACTTTTTAGTTCGGGGTTTGTTATTATTCATTGTCGTTATCAGTAGCTTCAACCGTACGATACGGCTCTATCATATGCTTGTCTATAATGGGATAAGCCGCATACGTGCCAATGAATCCCAATACTGCCATTATATAAACGAAAGGAAGAATTATTGGTATAGTAATTCCGAACGGCAACAGAAGCACAATGAGCAGAATATGAAGAGCCAACAGCAAAACTATTCCGACAAGCGCAATAATGTTTCGTTTGATTCCAAGCACTGTAAAAATAAGCGAATTTTTAATGATCTTAAAGTTTTTTAAGTCAAAGGTAACGAGCATCGTATACATATAAAAACGCATTATTATGTATATAATAGCAATCGCAAATATTGTGAAATACATAAAGTCAAATCCAAAAGATCCGGTCAGATTATAGAAATAAAGGAAATCTATAATCAGAACAGCTCCACACACAAAGTCGAGCAATCCCATAAAGAATGCTTGCTTGAAGTTGCGCTTTATAGCGTAGAAATAATCCGAGAAAACGAACACGGCGTCGCCCCTGAAAAGACCTCTTAAAACGTAAGCCGCGCCGACCTGCTGCCAACCGAAAGTAATGGCGAGGAAAAGTATCATTGCGATTATCAATACGTTCATCATAGGACTGAAAACGGGAAGGTCCATTTGTAAAGATGCCATATCAACAAAAACGCTTGAGGATGGCATTGGAGATATCTGGTTAATGCCGTAAAGCGGTGCAAAGCTGAGCTCGGTAACGGTTGCGGCTTTATCTCCAAGAAAATACACGCCTATTACGACAAGTATTGGTATTACCAGGAACAGCATCAACAGATTGAGCTGAAGAAGCTGTGTGAATTTTCTCACGAGAAGCTTGAAGAAGAAAAGCAACGTGGGCTTTCGAGATTCCTTCTCATACACACCCTTTCCGTCTCTGTTCATATCAAAAAGCTTAAATTTTTTCTTGTTTTTTTCTTCTGAATTTCTCAATTTTCTATCCTTCTTTTACGTAATGAAATAATAGGGCAGGGGAGCTACCTTTATTTTCCAAGCTCGTCTGCACGAATAGTACAAGCTATCATAGCATCGGAAATAATTTTATCTATGTTGCCTTCGTCAAGTGTAGCAAGAGCTCGTTCAGTCGTGCCACCCTTTGACGCCACCCGCGCTATCAGCTCTTTGGGGTCTTCCTTGGAATTTTTAAGCAAGGTCGCAGATCCGATAAAGACGTCGCATATTGCGTCAAGCAACCCGTCAGTTGAGAGCCCTTGAGCAACGGCACCTGCATATATAGCATCGATAAATTTAAACACGTATGCGGGAGACGATGACGTTGCGCTGATTATGCGATTCATTTCTTTTTCGTTTATAACCAAAACGCTACCTGAGGCTCTGAAGATAGAGCAAATCAGCTCAAAAGCGGCAACTGATGCTTTAGAATTTTCACAAATTACAGAAACGCCCATTCCAACTGTCATTGGAAGATTGGGAAGCACTCTTATAACACACGCACCGCCAAGCGAGTCGGATACGCTCGCGGATGTGATTCCTGCGGCGATAGAGATATAAAGCTTTTTATCAAAGTCGTCAGTAAGCTTTATTTCTTCAAGTGCTTGAGGATAATTCTGCGGCTTTACAGATAGCAGAATCACATCTGCGGCACTTAAAGCATTTTGTATAGATGAAGCAATAACGTATTTATCAGATTTTGGAGCGCGCTCGTATTGTTCGGGATTTTTATCGAATAATATTATTTTATTGATATCTACCGACGAGCCGAGAATACCCGCAACGATGGCGTTTGCCATATTTCCAACGCCTATAACCGCAAAATTTATAGCCATTTTTCCTCCAAGGATATAGATCATAATAAAATATTATAACAATAATATTTTAATATCGTTTGTTTATTTTTTGGACATATTATGAATATTTATTTTGTCGCATCGCCTCATAAGCAAAAATCGCGCAGGATGCAGCGCTCGAAAGCGAGCCGGAAAAATCCGTACCGTAATCAATTCTGACCACCTGAGTAGCCTTATCAAGAATGGCTCTGGAAATACCTCTTTTTTCGCCGCCAAGGACTATAAGAATCGGCTTTTTTAGGTCTGATTCGATTATCGATACCGAATCTCTTATACCCGCGCAAACGATTTTATAGCCTGCGTTTTTGAGCATATCTACGGCATCATTGCACTCGCTTACAAATATTGGTAAAAGCTCGGATGCACCGGCTGAGGAGCGCGCAACAACACCGGCGGCATTGAGCCAATTTCGCTTTCCAACAATAATACCGTCAGCGCCCATAGCATATATGGAACGCAGCGAATTGCCGAAATTATATGGGTCCTCGATGCCTTCGATCATAAAATAAACACCGTTTGGGGTTATAAGCTCATCGGTGAGCGTGGGATATGTGCGTGCCGAGCATATTGCGATAATACCGCCGTGCGAATTTCCAATAGTCATGGATTCTATGACCTCAGAATCGACGTATTCAATTTCAAATCCTATCTCGCGGGATACGGCTTTAAGGAAACCGAGCTCCTTTTGCTTTTGCTTGACTTTAGATGAATCCGCCAATATTTTATGTATTTTTCGGTCGCTTTTTCCGCTGCGTTGAGCCTTGATAGCGGCGGATATTGAAGGCATGCCTTCAAATACCGATGAATCGGCGAATTTCAAAGCCTCTTTGGGCGTTATATTTTCCATTGTTGATAAGTTATCCTTTTATAAATTTCAGAATATCCTCGAAGACTTCTTCACGATTAGTTTCGTTTAAAAGTTCGTGGCGTGCGCCGTCATAAAGCTTAAGGGAAGCCTTGACGCCTTGTTTAAGATAAGTTTGTTCGAGCTTTTTGACACCCTTGGAAAACTCTCCGACGGGGTCGGCGGTGCCGCTTATAATAAGTACGTCATTACCGTATTTGATATTTTTATAGTTTTTGGGCAGGTTTTTAAACATAGACTCATAAAAAGCCACAGGAAAGACCTGACCGCACATATCGTCGTTTGAATACTTGTTAAATATCTCCTCATCACGACTTAGCCAATTTTTGTTTTCAAATGAATTTCCGTAGCTTCGTATGCTTAGTTTTTCAATAAGGTTAGCATCAGACTTGCGACCTTTAAACAGCTTTGATAAGAAAGCAATAATTCGAGCTGCGTTAACTATGGGGGTGTTCATATAGCTTGAGCCGCAAAGGATTATTTTTGAAATATCATCGTTGCCATCTCTTACAAAACGCTGAGTGATAAAGGATCCGTAGGAATGACCAAAAAGGATCAATGGCGTATGGGGAAATCTTAATTTTAGCTGTTTGATGATCGCTTTTTGATCCTCAACGATATTCAAATATATATCGCCGTCATCAAGTCCCGGCTTGCCGTCCTGCATATTCTTGCCGTGACCGCGAAGATCAGTGGCAAAGAACATAATATTTTCCGCGGCGAGCTTATTAGCAAACCAATCGTATCTTGCACAATATTCCTGCATACCGTGTATGAGTATTACCAATGCGGAAGGCGAATCGGAAGGCTCTGTATAGCGGCAATAAATTTTTCTGCCTTGATAACCAATAATTTCAGATTCCTTGATCATAATAATTTGTCCTTTCAAAAATAAATAAGATTTTGATAATATTTAGAGTAAATTGTTCATATAGTTTTACTGTAAGAAAATAAATTATTTTGGAGATATGATCATGATGTATATTTCAGGCGCCAAGGAAAGATGCGTGATGCTTGCGGCTTATCTTGTGGAAAACAGATCCACAGTAAGAGCGGTAGCGGCACATTTCGGAATAAGCAAGAGTACAGTACATAAAGATATAACTCAGACATTAAAAAAGGTAAATAAAACATTGTATTACGAAGCAAAAAGCATTTTAGCTCAAAATAAGCAGGAGCGTCATTTGCGCGGTGGCGAAGCAACTCGCCAAAAGTATTCAAAGATTCATTTGACAAGCGTTAACAACGAATAAGTCAGCGAAATTCGTTGAGGCTATTTATTGACGAAAATTAGCAAAAAAGCTCGCGTATGATGCCATAATCCTTAAAAGCTATCCCTAAATTATACAAAATTTGCATTTTGTATAATTTTGCATATAGTTCACTATCATGGTAAAAACATGTGTTTTGGCTGTTTACGCGGATATGGTGGCATTACTAATAAAGAAATATAAAATTTTATTTTGTTATTGACTTTCCCCCGATATGTTGTTATAATAAATACAACAACTATATTTTTGGAGGATGATACCGATGGCACTTAAGATGAGATTTCTTTATTATTCCGGCAAAGGAAAAGCAATGAAGGCTTTGGCTGATGCCGTTAAAAAGGAATTCGACCTTTTTCAGAACAATAATTCTACAGACATTATTCCCCCCGCATATTCTTGCGAAAAAGAGAGACTCGTAGTTCTCGCTATTTCCGGCAAGGGCGAACCCGATGATACGCTTCGTCGTTTCTGCTCTCAGCTCGACAAGACCAAGGCTCAGAACGTTGCAGTTCTTGTTGACGGCGACGAAAAGATGGCAACAAAGATCATCGAGGTTCTCAAGACTACCGGTACTAACGTTATAGACGATGTTAAGTACATCAAGATCGGCGGACTTTCCTTCCTTGGCGGAAGCATTACTGAGGATCAGATCAAGGACGTTCTTGATTGGATACATAAGGCTGTTGATGCTATCGTTTAATACAAAACATTCAGGCTGTCCGAGCTTTCGGATAGCCTTTTTGTTCTTCAAGGCGCATTAAAAATACTCTATTTTTATATTATCATAAACCGGTGACTATTTCAATAAGTATTATTAAATATTTATTTTAATTTTTTATTAAATAATATTAAAATTCATTGTAAAATCAACGGTATTGTGCTATAATTATATATATTTTATTTTCGCGAGGTCTTATTATGAAATATCTGATTTTAATACCCGACGGTATGGCCGATACTCCTGTTTCTGAGCTTGGAAATCTTACTCCTATGCAAAAGGCCGATAAGCCGTATATGGATATGCTTGCTTCCAAGTCAATTGTGGGCACCGTCTCCAATGTTCCGGAAGGAATGGTTCCCGAAAGTGATACGGCTAATATGGCTATACTTTCCTTTGATCCTAAAATATATTCCAAAGGACGCTCTCCTCTTGAGGCTGTCAGTATGGGTATAGATATGCAGCCCGATGAAACTGCGTACAGATGTAACGTAGTAACTCTCTCCGAGGATCAGGACAATTATGAGGATCGTATAATACTCGATCATAGCGCAGATGAGATAAGCACCGAAGAAGCCGACAAGCTTATCAAAACGCTTGAAGAAAAGCTCGGTAATGATATGCGCAAGTTTTATACGGGTGTAAGCTACCGTCACTGTCTCATTTGGAAAAATTCCGATGATAAATATAATTTTATGCGGCCCCATGACATCCTTGGAAAAAGGATCGGAGATTATCTTCCCAGGATTTCAGACGGCGGCGAAGAATTCCTCAAGCTGATGAAGGATAGTTACGAGATACTCAAGGATCATCCCGTAAACGTAGCGAGAAAAGCTCGTGGACTTAAGCCTGCTAACTCCGCGTGGCTCTGGAGTCCGGGAAAGAAGCCGGCGCTTCCCTCTTTCAAGGCTAAATGGGGGCTTGATGCAACGGTTATATCTGCGGTCGATCTTATAAAAGGTATAGGACTTTGCGCAGATATGGAATCTATTGATGTCGAGGGTGCTACCGGTAACGTACATACCAATTATTCCGGTAAGGCTGATGCCGCAATAGACGCCTTCAAGCGTGGCAAGGATCTTGTATATATCCACGTTGAAGCGCCCGATGAATGTGGACACCGCGCTGAGATAGACAATAAGGTAAAGTCTATTGAGCTGATAGACAAGAATATACTTGCCCCTGTTTATGAATATCTCAGAACGTGCGACGAGCCCTTTAAAATAATGGTGCTTCCCGACCATCCTACGCCTATTTGTAAGAGAACGCACACGATGGATCCTGTTCCTTTCTTCATATACTCTTCGGAATCAGAGGCTTGCGGATGTACCACTTTCACTGAAGAAACCGCCACTGCAACAAATTACTACGTTGCTAACGGATTCACACTTATGAATATTCTTACAGATAAAAAAGATTAAAAAATTTAAAGAAAGGACTTTGCAATTTATGGCTGATATGAATCACGAATATGAAATTAAAGATGAGCAGAATTCTGCAGAGCCTTCAAAAAACAATTCAAAGAAAAACGTTGTATTCAGCGAAATCGCGGAATATGCTGAGCTTCTTGCGTTTGCGCTGTTGTTCGTCCTTATAGCTCTTTCTTTCGTTTTCAGAATGTGTACCATAGACGGAGATTCTATGGTTGATACGTTGCACGATAAGGAAAAGATCATTGTTTCCGATCTGTTTTATACTCCTGAACGAGGCGACATAGTTGTTATACATCAGACGAGTGCCCGATATAACAAGCCTATCGTAAAGAGAGTTATCGGGATTGAAGGAGACACTGTTGTCATCAATCACGATACTAATGAGATCGTTGTAACCGATAGTAACGGTAATTCTGAAATAGTGCGCGAGGATTATCTGACAATAAGAAGCGAGCAGCTTTATTACGGAACTACGACCTATAAGGTTCCCGAGGGATGCTTGTTTGTCCTTGGAGATAATAGAAATGAATCTCTTGACAGCCGAAATATGTATGATATAGGTTACGTTGATGCACGCCGTGTGCTTGGCAAAGCCATATTCAGATTATCACCGGTAAGTAAGTTCGGTGTTATCAAGTAATGACAAAAGATTAAATTCGGAGGAGGTATAAATGCCGTCTCAAAACATTCAATGGTTTCCCGGTCATATGGCCAAGACCAGACGACTGATAACAGAAAACATAAAATATGCCGATGCCGTAATTGAAATCCTTGACGCCAGGATCCCTTACAGCTCCCGCAATCCCGAGATAAAGACGCTTTGCGCGGGTAAGCCTTCCCTGCTTTTGCTCAACAAAGCATCGCTTGCCGATCCTGCGGTAACTGAATATTGGTCAAAGCAATATTCGGATAGCTCAACAATGTGCATAGAGACCGATTGTATCAGCGGTAAGGGCATAAACCAAATAGCACCATCTCTAAAGCTCTTGTGTAAGGACAAGCTTGCAAAATATGAGGACAAAGGTATGATCGGCAGACCGATAAAGGCTATGGTTGTCGGTATTCCCAACGTTGGGAAATCATCTCTTATAAATAAACTGTGCCAAAACAAAAAAGCGAAGGTTGAAAATCGTCCCGGCGTTACTTTAGATAAACAATGGGTGTCTACCAATATTGGTATTCAGCTACTCGATATGCCCGGAATACTCTGGCCCAAATTTGAAGATCAGAGAGTGGGCGAAAATCTCGCGATTACCGGTGCAATTAAAGACGATATTCTTGATATTGAGGCAATTGCGATGACGCTCTGTAACAGATTGAGAACCGATTATCCACAGTTTTTGGCTCAAAGATATAAGCTTGATTCTATTCCGTCTTTCGATGAAATGGACGATTATGATCTGCTTTGTCTGATAGGTAAAAAAAGAGGATTTTTGATATCGGGCGGTGAGATCAACACCGAGCGTACGGCAAATATGTTGCTTGATGAATTCAGAGATGCCAAAATAGGCAGAATATCGCTTGATCTGGCAAGGTAATCGAGGTAAATATGCTTAATTATGATATTGAACAGGAGCAGATAGATAAAGGCTTTAAGCTCGTTTGCGGCGTTGATGAGGCCGGTAGAGGTCCATTGTGTGGACCGGTTGTAGCGGCAGCAGTTATACTTCCCTGCGGACTTTATATAGAAGGACTTGACGATTCAAAAAAGCTTACCGAAAAGAAACGCGAAAAGCTTTACGATATCATTTGCGAATCTGCAATAGCGTATTCTATTATGCAGAGCACGGTTGAGCAAATAAACGAAACTAATATTCTTGAAGCCACTCAATCAGCTATGCGTCGTGCGGTTGAAGCTCTTTCGCCCAATGCCGATTTTGCTCTT
>JAFXHA010000047.1 GCA_017536635.1 Clostridia bacterium | reverse complement strand
TACTTATGCAGACGGACTCTTGGCGGCGGCAGATGAGAACGGCAGGGTACACAGCGCCTTCAATCAGACGGGCACGGCAACGGGCAGGCTTTCGTCGTCCGAGCCTAATCTGCAAAATATTCCCGTGCGTACTGAGCTTGGCAAGAGATTTAGAAAATATTTTATTCCGAAGAGCGAGGATTACGTTATAATCGACGCCGACTATTCACAGATAGAGCTGCGCCTGCTTGCACATATATCGGGCGATGAGACAATGATATCGTCATTTTTGTCGGGCGAGGATATACACACTATGACCGCATCGAGAGTGTTCGGCGTTACTCCCGGCGAGGTTACGTCTGAGCTTCGCAAGCGTGCCAAGGCTGTAAACTTCGGTATACTTTACGGTATAGGTGAGTATTCGCTTTCCGAGGATCTCGGTATTTCGCGCCTTCAGGCGAAGGAGTATATCGAGAGCTACCTTAACGGATTTCCGCTTGTATCCGCATATCTTGACAGAGTAAAGGCAGAGGCAAGAGAGCGCGGATTCGTTACTACCGAGTTTGGCAGAAAGCGTTATATTCCCGAGCTTGCGGCAAAGAATAAAAATCTTCAGCATTTCGGCGAGCGCGTGGCTATGAACAGCCCCATTCAGGGAACCGCCGCCGATATAATCAAGATCGCGATGATATCTACCGCAAAAAAGCTGAAGGAAAGCGGACTTGACGCACGTCTTATCCTGCAGGTGCACGACGAGCTGCTCATCGAGGCGCATCGCAGCTGCGCTGATGAAGCGCTGAAGATACTCGTGAATTGTATGGAGAGCGCTATGGAATGCCGCGTTCCTCTTGATGTTGACGCACATATCGGAAACAATTGGTATGAGGCAAAATAATGCCTTTTTACAAAAAAATACTAAAAAAATCTTATTTTTCTATGTTTTTTTATAAAGAATTAAGGAAAACATATAGACAATTTGACATTTTTATAGTATAATGTATAAGGTTAAGGATATTTTTTGATAAATGTTCTGACACACTCGTTTTTCTGTATACACGGAGGCAATACGATGGTAATTAGACAAATTGCGGAGCTTCTCTCGGCAAAGGTGCTTTGCGGAGAAGACAAACTTGACGGAGTCGTAAATTCGGCTTGCGGTTGCGATATGATGAGCGACGTTCTCGCTTTTGTAAAGGATCAGGCAGTGCTCATCACAGGTCTTTGCAATCCGCAGGTGGTTAGAACTGCGATAATGATGGATATGAGATGTATCGTTTTCGTGCGCGGAAAAATGCCGCCTGCTGACGTTTTGGATCTCGCTGAGGAGTCGGGAATAGTCGTGCTTGCGACAAACGAGAGAATGTACGTTGCCTGCGGCAAGCTCTATCAGAGCGGCTTGCACGGCGGAGAGGTCGTCTGATATGGGAAATTGCGTAAATTTCCACTTTGATATAGACGGTGATAATTTCACCTCGGCGGGTGAGGCTTCGGTAAGGATCAAGAAGTCGCTTCGCGAGATGGGATTTACTCCCGATGTCATAAGACGCGTTTCGGTCGCTATGTATGAGGGTGAGATCAATATGGTCATTCACGCTAACGGCGGCACTGCAGACGTCAACGTTTACGTAGATAAGATAGAAATAATCCTTGCCGATAACGGCCCCGGAATCTCAAATATCGAGCTTGCGATGCAGGAGGGTTATTCAACAGCCCCAGATAATATACGCTCGCTCGGATTCGGCGCCGGCATGGGACTCCCCAATATGAAAAATTACACAGACGATATGAAAATAGAATCAGAGGTAGGAAAGGGCACTACGGTATTTATGACGGTAAATGTCTGACTTACCTTTGGGAAAGAGGCGAGAATGTCCGTCAATAAGCATTCGGTAACCCTTGACGTTTCCAAGTGTAAAGGGTGTACCACTTGCATAAAAAGATGTCCTACCGAGGCAATTCGCGTACGCGACGGCCACGCGGTGATTCAGGAAGAAAAATGTATCGACTGCGGAGAGTGCATAAGACACTGTCCGTATCAGGCAAAGAAGGCGATATTCGATAAGCTGGAGGATTTCGCCGACTATAAGTATAAAATAGCAATACCCGCTCCCGCGCTTTACGGTCAGTTTGAGGATCTCGACGACGTGGATTACATATTGACCGCGCTTATAGAATGCGGCTTTGACGCAGTCTTTGAGGTGTCGCGCGCGGCAGAGCTTATAACCGAATATACGAGACAGTATATGAAGCGAGAGGATCTTGTCAAGCCGGTGATCAGCACCGCTTGTCCCGCGATAGTAAGACTTATCGCACTGCGCTTCCCGTGCTTGCTCGAAAACCTTTTGCCGATAATGCCGCCGATAGAGTATGCGGCGATACTCGCAAGAGAAAAGGCGCTTGAGAACGATCCTACGCTTACCGATGAGGATATCTGCGTTCTCTTCATCTCGCCCTGTCCCGCAAAGGTCAGCTACGTGCGCAATCCTATCGGAATAAAGAAAAGCGCAGTTACGGGGGCACTTGCTATAAGCGACCTGTATTTCAAGCTTCGGGCGAAGAAAAAGGAAATAACTAATCCAATGCCGCTATCAAAGACAGGTATAATCGGTCTTAACTGGGCAGGATCTGGCGGAGAAGCGACCTCGCTTCTTTCGGATAAATACCTCGCGGCTGACGGAATAGAGAACTGCATCAACGTTCTCGATCAGATAGAAAACGGAACTATCCGCGATCTTGATTTCGTCGAGCTGAACGCCTGCAACGGCGGCTGTGTCGGCGGAACGCTGAACGTGGAGAATCCCTTTATCGCAAAGGCACGACTCCGTTCGCTCAGAAAATATTTGCCGATATCCCGTAACCATATTGCAAGCAACGAGGATTCGTACGAGCATATAATGTTCGATGACTTTGACGAAATGCTTGAAAAGGCGTATTCTTCGTCGGGTACTACCGACAGATTTGCGGCGATTGAGAGAATGGCGGCAATCGAGGCGATATACAAGGATCTTCCTCACCTTGATTGCGGATCCTGCGGCGCACCCAACTGCTATGCGCTTGCCGAGGATATAATCAACGGCGAGGCGAGCGAGACCGATTGTATCATCAAGCTCAGAGAGATACTCGGTAAAGGAAAATAATTATCCGACAAAAAATTCGGAGGTGGATATGACTGTAAAGGAAATGTCCGAAAAGCTAAGTCTTAAGGTGATATGTATGCCCGACGGCGACAGAGAGGTGAGCGGCGGATACGCAGGCGACCTGCTGAGCTGGGTAATGGGCAGAGCAAAGTCGGGCGACGCTTGGGTCACCATAATGTCAAACCTTAATATAATCGCGGTTGCATCACTTGCCGATCCCTCGTGTATAATTCTTTCGGAGGGCGTTGCGCTCGATGAGGCTGTTCGCGCAAGAGCTGAGTCTCAGGGCGTAAACGTGCTTTCAAGCGAGCTGGATACCTTTGCACTCTGTGCGAAGATAGCTAAAGAGATATGACAAAATATTTTTACGATATGCATATTCATTCCTGCCTTTCTCCGTGTGCCGACGACGATATGACGCCGAACAACATCGCGGGAATGGCGGCGCTTAAGGGATTGCAGATACTCGCGCTTACGGATCATAACAGCTGTAAGAATTGCCCTGCCTTCTTTGAGGCATGTCGCGAGCAGGGAATAATCGCTATTGCGGGAATGGAGCTTTCCACGGCGGAGGATATCCATATAGTGTGCCTGTTTGAGAGCCTTGAGAACGCTATGGCGTTTGATAAGGAGATAGAGAAGCACCTGCCGGATATCAAAAACCGTGCCGAGATATTCGGGAATCAGCTTATCCTTGACGGAGAGGACGAGCCTATCGGCGAGGAGTGCAAGCTGCTTATCTCGTCAACTGATCTGTGGCTCGGCGATGCGGTGGAGCTCGCGCGCAAATACGGCGCTCACGTTCACCCCGCGCATATTGACAGAGAATCTAACGGCATAATCGCCATACTCGGTGATATGCCGCTCGATTACGGCTTTGATTGTTTAGAATTTAACGATCATTCAAATATCGAGCCGATAAATGAAAAATACCCTAACACACGGGGAAAGAAGGTAATAGTTTCGTCCGACGCCCATCACCTGTGGGATATAAGCGAGGCGGATCATTGCTTTGAGATAGACGACGAGCCTTACAGCTCGGCACTCGTTCGCAAAAGACTGTTTGAAATGCTCGACGGCGCGAACGGATAACTTACGGATTTATTTAAATTAAAATAAATTAACAATAAATTAGGAGGAGTTTTTCACAATGAAAAAGAATTTGACCACAGTAATGTTCCGTGGAACAAAGGCTCAAGAGGAACAGCTTATTGAGGTGATCGATAAGCATCGCGGAATGCCCGGCGCATTGATGCCTGTACTCCAGCAGGCGCAGGATATTTACGGATACCTGCCCATTGAGGTTCAGAAGATCATCGCTGAAAGAATGGGAATTTCTCTTGAGGAAGTTTTTGGAGTTTCAACTTTCTACTCCCAGTTCGTACTTAACCCCAAGGGCGAGATCGCTATCGCGGTTTGTCTCGGTACGGCTTGCTACGTAAAGGGAAGCGGAGAGATCCTCGACAAGATCACCGAGATCCTCGGATTGCCTTCCGGATCCACCACACCCGACGGAAAGTACTCGCTTGAGGCTACAAGATGCATCGGAGCTTGCGGACTTGCACCCGTTCTCACCATCAATAACGAGGTTTACGGCAGACTCGGTAAGGCTGACGTAGCCGGAATTCTTGAAAAGTACAAATAAGATCAGCTTATGAAAGAATTGTCGCTGAACATTCTTGACATAACTAAAAATTCTGTGTCTGCAGGAGCTGAAAATATATTGATATCTCTTAACACCGACGCCGAGGGTATTCTTACCTTAAGAATAGTCGACGACGGATGCGGAATGAGCGAGGAAACGGTAAAGAGCGTTACCGATCCGTTTTACACCACGCGCACGACGCGCAAGGTGGGAATGGGAATACCGCTGCTCAAGCTTGCCGCTGAGCAGGCCGGCGGAGAGCTTAGGATAACCTCAAGCACCGACAAGGACTCTCACGGTACCAACATCGAGGCGACCTTCGATACGAAAAGCATAGATTTTATGCCGATCGGAGATATTGCCTCTACTGTAAGTATCCTGATAGGAGGAAGTCCCAATATCGATTTTGAGTTTGTCGATAAGACTCCCGAGAGAGAGGTAAGGCTTGATACCAAGGAGCTTCGCGCAGTGCTCGGAGAGGGAATATCGCTTGCAGAGCCCGAGATACAGATGTGGATAGCTGATTATTTGAACGAACAGTACGGTTAATAAAATTTATTAAATAAAACGGAGGAAACAAAATGAAAAGTTTAGCGGAACTTGCTGCAATCAGAGAAAGAATGCAGAACAAGGTAATCATTCGCGAGGGCGCGAACGCAACAAGAGTTGTTGTTGGTATGGCTACTTGCGGAATCGCAGCCGGAGCAAGACCCGTACTCAACGCATTCGTTGAGGGCGTTGCAGCTTCCGAGCTTGCCGAAAAGGTAACCGTAACCCAGACCGGTTGTATTGGTATCTGCCAGTATGAGCCCGTAGTCGAGGTATACGAGGACGGTAAGGAAAAGGTAACTTATGTAAAGCTCACTGCAGAAAAGGCAGCAGAGATCATAGAAAAGCATCTTAAGGGCGGTAAGGTCGTTGAAGAATACACGATCGGCGCTTACAGAAAATGATTTTTGACAAGACGAAAGGAAAAGAACAATGATTAGAACACACGTTTTAGTTTGTGGCGGTACAGGTTGTACGTCTTCCGGAAGCGTTAAAATTCATGATGCGCTGGTTGAAGAGATCGCCAAGAAGGGTCTTGAGGAAGAGGTAAAGGTTGTTGGAACCGGATGTTTCGGACTTTGCGCTCTCGGCCCTGTCGTAATCGTATATCCCGAGGGAACCTTTTACAGCTGCGTAACCGCAGAGGACGTTCCCGAGATCGTTGAGGAGCACTTCCTTAAGGGTCGTCCCGTTCAGAGACTCGTTTACCACGAGACCAAGGCTGCGGACGGAGCAACTACCTCCTTGTCCGAGACCTCCTTCTACAAGAAGCAGAAGAGAATTGCGCTTCGTAACTGCGGTGTTATCAACCCCGAGAACATCGACGAGTACATAGCAATGGACGGCTATCAGGCACTCGGTAAGGTCCTTACCGAAATGACTCCCGATGACGTTATTCAGACCATTCTCGATTCCGGACTCCGCGGACGCGGAGGCGGCGGATTCCCCACGGGTCTTAAGTGGAAGTTCGCTTCGGGTAACAGAGGAAACGTTCAGAAGTACGTAGCTTGTAACGCAGA
This sequence comes from Clostridia bacterium, assembly GCA_017536635.1. GTDB lineage: Bacteria > Bacillota > Clostridia > Oscillospirales > CAG-272 > HGM12713. Next base: position 9,561 of record JAFXHA010000047.1, on the reverse strand, counting down.
CGAGGGCGACCCCGGTGCGTTCATGGACCGTTCCATTCTTGAGGGCGACCCCCACGCAGTACTTGAGGCTATGGCAATAGCTGGATACGCTATCGGCGCTGACCGCGGATTTATCTACGTTCGTGCAGAGTATCCTATCGCTATCAACAGACTTGAGGTTGCTATCAAGCAGGCTCGTGAATACGGCTTGCTCGGCAACGATATATTCGGTACGGGCTTTAACTTTGATATCGAGCTCAGATTCGGCGCAGGCGCATTCGTTTGCGGAGAAGAAACTGCTCTTATGACCTCTATCGAGGGTAACCGCGGTGAGCCCCGTCCCCGTCCTCCTTTCCCGGCAGTAAAGGGATTGTTCGGACAGCCTACCGTTCTTAACAACGTTGAGACTTATGCAAACAGTCCTCAGATCATTCTTAAGGGCGCAGATTGGTTCACCTCTATGGGTACCGAGAAGTCCAAGGGAACTAAGGTATTCGCACTCGGCGGTAAGATCACTAATACCGGTCTCGTTGAGGTTCCTATGGGAACTACTCTCCGTGAGGTAATTGAGGAGATCGGTGGCGGTATTCCTAACGGTAAGCAGTTCAAGGCGGCACAGACCGGTGGACCTTCCGGCGGATGTATCCCCGCATCTCTTATCGATACTCCTATCGACTACGATAACCTTCTCGCTATCGGCTCTATGATGGGTTCGGGCGGACTTATAGTTATGGACGAGGACACCTGTATGGTTGACCTTGCTCGCTTCTTCCTCGACTTCACCGTCGACGAGTCCTGCGGTAAGTGTACTCCTTGCCGTATCGGTACGAGAAGACTTCTTGAGATCCTTGATAAGATCATCGCAGGAAATGGCGAAATGGAAGACCTCGATCGTCTCGAGGAGCTCTCCAACTACATCAAGAGCGCATCTCTTTGCGGACTTGGACAGACTGCTCCTAACCCCGTACTCTCCACTCTCCGTTACTTCAGAGACGAGTACATTGCACACATCGTTGACAAGAAGTGTCCTGCAGGCGTATGTAAGAGCTTGCTTCAGTACACTATCGATCCCGACAAGTGTAAGGGTTGTACTCTCTGCGCAAGAAAGTGTCCCGTTAACGCTATCAGCGGTACCGTTAAGCAGCCTCACGTTATCGACACTGCAAAGTGTATCAAGTGCGGCGCTTGTATGGATAGCTGTAAGTTCAAAGCAATTTATAAAGCATAAGAAAGGAGAACAGTGGAAATGGAAACTATCAGCGTAAAAATTAATGGCGTAAGCTATGACGTACCGAAGGGCTCCACGGTTCTTGAAGCTGCAAGAGCGGCTAAAATAGATATCCCCACTCTTTGCTACCTTAAGGATATCAACGAGATCGGCGCTTGCCGTCTCTGCCTTGTTGAAGTATCCGAGGGCGGCAGACCCTTCAGACTTGTAACCGCTTGTGTATATCCTTGCACGGACGGAATGGAGGTACTTACCAGCACCCCCAGAATCAATAAATCGAGAAAGACTAACCTCGAGCTCTTGCTCTCCAACCATGATCGCAAGTGCCTCTCCTGCGTTCGCAGCACTACCTGCGAGCTCCAGAAGCTCTGCCTTGAGTACGGCGTTGATGAGACAAGATTCAGCGGAGAAAAGAATCATTACGAGATCGATACCGCTTCTCCCATCATTCGTGATAATAATAAGTGTATCCTTTGCCGCCGTTGCGTAGCAGCTTGTCATAATGTACAGGAGATCGGCGTTATCGGTGCAAACAACAGAGGATTTGATACCTACATCGGTTCCGCATTCGAGGCAAAGCTCGGCGAGACCTCTTGCGTAAACTGTGGACAGTGTATCGTTGCTTGTCCCGTAGGCGCACTTTACGAGAGAGATGACACTGATAAGATCAGAGAAGCTCTCGCAGATCCTTCCAAGCACGTATTTATCTGTACTGCTCCTTCCGTTCGCACGCAGATCGGCGAATGCTTCGGCTATGAGCCCGGCACCGACTGCGAGGGCAAGATGGTTGCAGCACTCAAGAGACTTGGATTTGACGGCGTATACGATATGAACCTCACCGCTGACCTCACCATTATGGAAGAGGCTACCGAGTTCCTCGGCAGAGTTAAGAACGGCGGAGTTCTTCCTATGATCACCTCCTGCTCGCCCGGTTGGATCAAGTACTGCGAGCACTACTATCCTGAGTTCACCGAGAACCTCTCGACCTGTAAGTCTCCTCAGCAGATGTTCGGCGCAGTTGTAAAGACCTACTACGCTGAAAAGATGGGTTGGGATCCTAAGGACGTATTCTTCGTATCTGCAATTCCTTGTACCGCGAAGAAGTTCGAGGTAGGCCGTCCCGGTCAGTCTGCGGCAGGCGTTCCCGACGTTGACGTTGCAGTAACCACCAGAGAGCTTGGCAGAATGATCAGCACCGCAGGAATCGATTTCAGAGCACTTGACGATGAGTGCTTCGATAATCCCTTCGATATCGGTTCGGGCGCAGGCGCGATCTTCGGAGCAACCGGCGGCGTTATGGAGGCCGCTCTCCGTACCGCAGCAGAGGTTATCGAGGGCAAGCCTCTCGAGAAGCTCGAGTTTGACGACGTTCGTGGAGTTGAGGGCGTTAAGCTTGCATCTTACAAGCTCGGCGACATCAACCTTAACGTGGCAGTAGCTTCGGGTACTGCAAACGCTAAGAAGGTTCTTGAGGCAGTAAAGGCAGGCGAGCTCGACGTTCAGTTCATCGAGATCATGGCATGTCCCGGCGGATGCGTAAACGGCGGTGGACAGCCCATACAGCCTGCAAGCGTAAGAATGGCAACCGATCTCAGAAAGGTAAGAGCAGCAGTTCTTTACAACGACGATAAGACCTCTGAGGTTCGTAAGTCTCACGAGAACCTTGCAGTTCAGAAGCTTTACGACGAGTACTTTGGCGAGCCCAACAGCCACAAGGCACACGAGGTTCTCCATACTCACTACATTAAGCGCGGTCTTTAATAATTGATAAATGACAGATTCCGACAGAGGTTTATGACCTCTGTCGGAAAATCATATCTCGAAAGGTTTTGTTATGAGAGCACTTGAAGAAAAGATTGTCAAAGAAGGAAAAATTTACGAGGGCGACATACTGAAGGTTGATTGCTTCCTCAATCACCGAATAGACGTTGAATTTTTAGCAGAAATGGGCAAAGAATTTGCAAGGCTGTATAAAGATTGCAACGTTAATAAGATACTTACCATAGAAGCATCGGGAATCGGTGTTGCGTGCGTTGCTGCATTGCAGTTTGATCCTGTTGTTCCCGTGGTTTTTGCAAAGAAGAGCAAGAGCTCAAATATCGGTGATAATTTCTATCACTCTACCGTGCAGTCTTACACTCACGGAAAAACGTATGACGTTATCGTTTCCAAGGATTATCTCGGCGAGAATGATAAGGTGCTCATACTTGACGACTTTTTGGCAAAGGGAAGTGCACTTGAGGCGCTTCTTGATATCTGCGCACAATCCGGAGCTACGGTCGTTGGCGCAGGCTCGGTTATTGAGAAGGCTTATCAGGGCGGCGGCGATCTTATCCGCGCCAAGGGAGTGCGTGTTGAATCGCTTGCTAAGATCAAGTCAATGGATACCGAAAAAGGAATCATATTTGAATAAGCAAAAAGATCCGACGTGAAAAGTCGGATCTTTTTTTATTATCTTGAAAAGTAAAAAAGCCGCAATGCAGGGTGAGAGCTGCAGCGGCTTTAGATTACATCTTGTTGAGAGCTTTCGTGAACTGGCTCTTCTTTCGAGCAGCAGCATTCTTGTGAATGATGTTGCGAGCAGCAGCCTGGTCGATCTTCTTAACAGCAGCCTTGTAGGTTGCCTGAGCAAGCTCGGTATCACCAGCAGCGAGAGCGGCCTGATACTTCTTGATATCGGTCTTCATCTGCGTGCGGAAGATCTTGTTCTGAAGGGTCTTCGTTTCAGTTGTCTTAACGCGCTTCTTTGCACTTTTAATGTTAGGCATTCTTTCCACCTCCGTTAAAAATAATAATGGGTTTACGGCATATATGAGAGGGTATATGCCGAAATAGTTCATACATTTACATATAATATCACATTATTCAAAAAAATGCAAGAGCTTTTTGCAAAAAAAATAAAAAATTTATATATTATTTTTGAAGTTAGTCAAAAATCACTCCAAAGACTGACGTAAAGTACAAGTATACGCATAAAAATAGGGCTTAAAAACCTTAAAAATAAAAAAACTTAAAAAAGTATAACTTTTTTTAAAAAAACTCTTGACAAATCTTGACAAAGATGCTATAATTGTAAACTGCATTATAATTGCTTAATTATGTCCTCTTTTAGAAATTTGGCAGTTTTTTTCGATATTATTATATACGAAAAAGGTCGAATTTTCGAGGGGAAAGCGAGGCGGATCCACGCGCCTTACCCCATGTGGATTATTACTTTGAATGGAGTGATTGAACTAATGGTCAATGTAAAAGAGCAGAAACTTGGTCAGAACACAAGAAAGAGCTTTTCCAAATCTCAGTTCGTGTGTGAGCTTCCTAATCTGGTAGAAGTACAGACGAAATCGTACAAATGGCTGTTGGAAGAAGGACTTATGGAGGTACTCAGAGACGTATCTCCCATAACCGACCATTCCAACAATCTCGTTATCGAATTCGTATCCTTTTCACTTGATTCCAAGCCTAAATACACAGTCGAGGAGTGCAAGGAAAGAGACGCTAACTATGCGGCTCCCCTGAAGGTCAACGTTCGTCTTACGAACAAGGCAACGGGCGAGGTAAAGCAGACCGACGTCTTTATGGGCGATTTCCCGATAATGACCGAATCCGGAACCTTCGTTATCAACGGAGCAGAGCGTGTAATCGTATCGCAGATTATCCGTTCTCCCGGAATGTATTATGCGAATGCTATCGATAAAACGGGAAAAGAAACTTTCTCGGCAACCGTAATTCCTTACAGAGGTGCATGGCTTGAGTACGAGACCGACGCTAACGGCGTTATGTACGTACGTATAGACAAGAACCGTAAGCTCCCGCTCACAATGTTTATCAGAGCGCTCGGAATTGAAAGCAGAGAGGATATCTGTGCTAAATTCGGAGAAGAGGAGGCTCTTTACTGCACGTTCGAAAAGGACGAGAGCGAGACCTTGGCTCTCCATAACAATACATCATGCTACGTAGAGGCTCTCAAGGAGATATATAAGAAGCTCCGCCCCGGCGAGCCGCCTCTCGTAGAGTCTGCACAGATACTGCTCAATAACTATTTCTTCGATAACAAGAGATACGATATAGCTCCCGTCGGACGTTATAAGTTCGATAAGAAGATGGCTCTCCACGCAAGAATCAAGGGCAGAAAGCTCGCTGAGGACGCAGTAAGCGCTCTTACCGGTGAGGTCCTTTTCGAGAAGGGAACAGTTCTTACGCTCGAGCAGGCTTATGCCGTTGAGGATGCAGGTATCAACGTTATTGATATTGAGCTTGACAACGGAACTGTCGTCAAGGTGCTCTCTAATAACACTATTCTCCCCGAGCGCGTTCTCGGCTTCGACCTCAAGGACTGCGGAATAAATGAGAAGGTAAGCCTTCCCGTAATTCTTGATATCGCTGAGCAGTGCGGCGGAGATATGGACGCTATCAAGGAGCAGGCAAAGGCAAGAATTGCAGAGCTTTGTCCTAAGTTTGTTACCAAGGACGACATATTCGCTTCTATCAGCTATTTCCTTAACCTTATGCACGGCGTTGGAACGGTAGACGATATCGACCATCTTGGAAACCGTCGTATACGTTCTGTCGGTGAGCAGCTGCAGAACCAGCTCCGCATAGGATTTACCAGAATGGATAAGATCATCAAGGAGCGTATGACTATCCAGGATAACGAGAAGCTCACTCCCGGTGCGCTCATCAATATCAAGCCCGTAACTACTGTTATCAGAGAGTTCTTCGGCTCGTCCCAGCTCTCGCAGTTTATGGACCAGAACAACCCGCTCGCAGAGCTTACCCATAAGAGACGTCTCTCGGCTCTCGGTCCCGGAGGACTTTCGCGTGAGCGCGCTTCCTTCGACGTCCGTGACGTTCACTATACTCACTACGGACGTATGTGTCCTATCGAGACGCCTGAAGGACCTAACATCGGTCTTATCTCCTATCTTACGACCTACTCCCGTATCAACGATTACGGATTCATCGAGGCTCCTTACCGCAAGATAGATAAGGAAACCGGAACCGTTACCGACGAGGTCGTATATATGACCGCGGATAAGGAAGATAATTACATTATCGTTCCCGCAAACGAGCCCCTTGACGAGAACAATCGCTTTGTAAACGCGAAGGTTACCGCAAGAGAGAAGGGTGAGTTCATTGAAAAGCCTATCAACGAAGTTGACTTTATGGACGTTTCTCCCAAGATGGTCGTATCTGTCGCTACCGCGATGATCCCCTTCCTTGAGAACGACGATAACTCCCGTGCACTTATGGGATCGAACATGCAGAAGCAGGCAGTGCCGCTTATGGTAACCGATTCTCCTATAGTCGGAACGGGTATGGAGTATAAGGCAGCAGTTGACTCGGGCGTAGTTATCTGCGCAAAGAACGCAGGTGTCGTTGAGGTTGCAGAGGCAACCAAGATCGTTATCGCTTGCGAGGACGGTCAGAGGGATACCTACGATCTTATCAAGTTCAAGAAGACTAATCAGGGAACCTGCTTCAATCAGCGTCCTACCGTCAGACGCGGCGACGTTGTTGAAAAGGGACAGGTCATTGCCGACGGTCCTGCGACCAGCAACGGTGAGATCTCGCTCGGTAAGAACGCTCTTATCGGATTTATGACCTGGGAAGGCTACAACTACGAGGACGCAGTTCTTCTTAACGAGCGCCTCGTAAGAGATGACGTTTACACGTCGCTTCATATTGAGGAATATACCATCGAGTCCAGAGATACCAAGCTTGGACCGGAGGAGATCACCCGTGAGATCCCCAATGTCGGTGAGGACGCACTTAAGGACCTCAACGCAGAGGGTATCGTTAAGAAGGGAACCGAGGTAAGAGCCGGCGACATTCTCGTTGGAAAGATCACTCCTAAGGGAGAGACCGAGCTTACCGCTGAGGAAAGACTTCTCCGCGCAATATTCGGTGAAAAGGCTCGTGAGGTAAGAGATACCTCGCTCAGACTTCCTCACGGTGAATCGGGTATAGTCGTTGACGTTAAGGTGTTCTCTCACGACGCTCACGACGATCTTCCCGCAGGCGTTAACAAGGTGGTTCGCGTTTATATCGCACAGAAGAGAAAGATTTCTGTCGGAGACAAGATGGCAGGTCGCCACGGAAACAAGGGTGTCGTATCACGCATTCTTCCCCCCGAGGATATGCCCTTCCTTGCAGACGGAACTCCTCTTGATATCGTGCTTAACCCGCTCGGCGTTCCTTCGCGTATGAACATCGGTCAGGTTCTTGAGGTGCACCTCGGAATCGCAGCGAAGAAGCTCGGCTGGAAGATCATGACTCCCGTATTCGACGGAGCAAACGAAAAGGATATTATCGAGTGCTTGCGTATGGCAGGCAACTGCCGCAGGATCTGCGCAGGTGAGAACGTTGACGGTAAGGAGCTCTTCGTTGAGACCACTACCGAGGACGGCAAGAAGGATCTCGTAAAGATCACTCCCGAGCAGAGAGCAGACGAGGAATTTATGGCTAAGGTAAAGGCTGACGATACGCTCCGCGTTATCGACGGTAAGACCATTCTTTACGACGGCAGAACGGGCGAGCCCTTCGACAACCCCGTAACCGTTGGTATAATGTATTACCTCAAGCTCCACCACCTCGTAGATGATAAGATCCACGCACGTTCCAACGGACCGTACTCCATCGTTACTCAGCAGCCTCTCGGAGGTAAGGCTCAGTTCGGTGGACAGAGATTCGGAGAAATGGAGGTTTGGGCTCTCGAGGCTTACGGCGCAGCTTATACGCTTCAGGAGATCCTTACCGTCAAGTCCGACGATATCAACGGACGTCGCAGAGCGTACGAGGCTATCATCAAGGGACAGAATATCCCCACCCCCGGCGTTCCCGAATCCTTCAAGGTGCTTGTTAAGGAATTGCAGTCGCTTGGACTTAACATCCGTACTCTTGATAAGGACGGCGAGGAGGTACAGCTTTCTTCCATCTGTAACGATGATGATACCTTTACCTACTCCAACAAGGCAGAGTCGGCTCTTGCGGAAACCTATGACGAGCTGACCGATCTTGACGCTGAGAGCGACGATATCGACGATAACTTCTTGATAGAGGACGAAAACGGCGATCTTATCGAATCCTTTGAAGAGGATTATGATGATTTTAATGATAACGATGAAATGTAATTGAAAGGAGAAACAGATAATGCAGCGTAATGAATTTGATTCAATAAAAATAGGTCTGGCATCTCCGGAGATGATAAGAGAATGGTCGTACGGTGAGGTTACCAAGCCCGAGACCATCAACTACCGAACCTTAAAGGCAGAGATCGGCGGTCTCTTCTGCGAGCGTATCTTTGGTCCGACAAAGGACGGCGCTTGTATGTGCGGAAAGTACAAGAACTCGCACAACAAGGAGCCTCATAAGTGCGAAAAGTGCGGAGTAGACGTAACTACCAAAAAGGTTCGCCGCGAAAGAATGGGACACATTGACCTCGTTGCTCCCGTTTCGCACATCTGGTACTTCAAGGCTATTCCTTCGAGAATGGCACTCGTTCTTGATATATCCCCTAAGCTTCTTGAGCAGGTCCTTTATTTCGCTGAGAACATCGTTCTTGACGCAGGCTCGACTCCTCTTGAGGTTGGTATGGTTCTCAACGAGAAACAGTACCAGGAAAACTACGAGAAATACGGCAACGACTTCAGAGTAGGTATGGGAGCTGAAGCTATTAAGGAGCTTCTCTCCAGAATCGATATCGACGAGCTTTCCGCAAAGCTTCGTGAGGAGCTTAAAACGGCTTCGGGACAGAAGAAGACCAGAGTCATCAAGAGACTTGAGGTCGTCGAGTCCTTCAGAAAGTCCGGCAACAAGCTCGAATGGATGATACTTGAGGCACTTCCCGTGCTTCCCGCTGACCTTCGTCCTATGGTTCAGCTCGACGGTGGACGCTTTGCTACGTCCGACCTTAACGAGCTTTATAGACGAGTAATCAGCAGAAATAACCGTCTTAAGAAGATAATTGAGATCCACGCACCCGAAATAGTTATCAGAAACGAGAAGAGAATGCTTCAGGAAGCAGTCGACTCGCTTATTGATAACGGACGCCGTGGAAAGCCCGTAAGAGGACCTTCCAACCGTCCTCTCTAGTCGCTTTCCGAGCTTCTGAGCGGTAAGCAGGGACGCTTCCGTCAGAAGCTTCTCGGTAAGCGTGTTGACTACTCGGGACGTTCGGTTATCGTCGTAGGTCCCCAGCTTAAGATCTATCAGTGCGGACTTCCTCGCGAAATGGCTCTCGAGCTCTTCAAGCCCTTCGTAGTCAAGAGACTTGTAGAGATGGGCAAGGCTACCAACGTCAAGGACGCGCAGAAGAAGATCGACCGCGCATACGATCCCGCAAACGCTTGCGTTTG
>JAFXHA010000046.1 GCA_017536635.1 Clostridia bacterium | reverse complement strand
ATGCCCAGGGTCTCGTTCGACAGCAGCAGCCGCTCCTCCTCCGAATAAAAACAGATCGAGCATTTCGTGTGGCCGGGCGTTTCGATGCAGTCCGTGTGTTACCTCAACGACGTTTGCTCCAAGGATCTTCATACGCGCTACGTTGGGTGCCTGCTTCTTTATATCTACCGAGCCCATATAAATATCGCACTTAAGTCCGAAATATGCCGCCGCGGTGGCAAGAGCCACTCCGTGCTGACCTGCGCCCGTCTCTGCGATGACCTTTTTCTTGCCCATATACTTTGCAAGCAGTGCCTCGCCCATACAGTGATTGAGCTTATGTGCGCCCGAGTGGTTAAGATCCTCGCGCTTTGCATAAAGCTGAACCTTTCCGCCGAGGGCGTCGGATAGTCTTTCAAGATGTGTTACAGGGGTAGGTCTGCCCTGAAATTCCTTTCTTATTCTGCGAAGCTCGGCGATGAACTTTCTCGACTGACAGATAGAGTAATAAGCCTCTGTGATCTCTGCCATAGCAGCCTTGAGCTTGTCGTCAACGTAAACGCCGCCGTATTTTCCGAAATATCCGTCCTTATCGGGATATTGGTTGAAGTAAGTATCAAAATCTATATTATTGAATTTCATAATTTTTCTCCTTTATTTAATATAATTACGTTAAGATCAGCAAGTCAGCCTCGCCATCGCTCCTTGAGTATCTTCATATTTAACCTCCAAAAAACAAAAAGCCCCTGAAGCTCAGGGACAGGATTTTCCTGCGGTACCACCCGTGATTGATCAAAAGATCCTCTTTGCATCGTCAAAAACGACTCCGAACTGTAACGGATCCGGCCACCGTCGGTTACTACTTGCACACGCTTGCGCTGTATGCTTTCGACCGCCCTCATAAGTCCATTCACCCAGCTTTCGTTTCTGCACTCACACCAACGGCAGATCTCTGAAAACGAATTTGAAGAGTTACTATTCTTAATCATCGGTTTACTCTGTAATTATACACCTTTTTCAAATATTTTGTCAACAACAAAATGCCATATTTAAAAAATATGGCACTTTGCACAACTAAAATATTGATTTGTTGTTGATAATGTTTTAGTTCTGGAGGGTTTTACCGTCAGCGTCCTTAGTGATCTTATCGCAAAGGATCATTATTCCCTCTATCAAGCCCCAAAGAGAGCCTGCACCGCAGGTTACAACGGTAACTATTATCTGAATTACCGCGGTCTTGGTGAAGCCGAGATAAAAATTATGTACGCCGTATCCGCCAAGGAAAATTCCCAAAAGTCCTGCTACGAGCTTGGATCTCGAAGACTTTTCGAGCTCCTCCATATTGATCTCTTCCTTTACCTGCTCCTCTTCATTAACGGCTGTTCCGCAAGCCGAACAGAACTTTGCATCATCCTCTAACTGTGTACCGCAATTTCTGCAAAACATAATATACCTCCTAAAAATGATTTCATTTAAGTAAGCTTATTATATATTAAAAATTTATATTTGTCAATAACGTTACAAATAAAAAATCGGGAGAATCCGAGGATTCTCCCGAAAATGTTTTAAATTACTTTGCAGCGTTGAGTCTTGCCTCAAGAGCAGCGAGCTCGTCGTACATAGTCTGAGGAACTCTGTCGCCAACCTGGGCGTAGAACTCCTTGATGTTCTGAACGTCCTCAAGCCAAGAATCTACGTCAACGGTGAGAAGCTCCTTCATAGTATCAAGAGTGATACCGTCAAGGCCTTCAATGTTGATGTCCTCAGCGTTAGGAACGTATCCGATAGGAGTAATGTTAGCGTTTACCTTGCCTTCGCAACGAGCGAGGATCCACATAAGAACTCTCATATTGTCGCCAAATCCGGGCCAGATAAAGTTGCCGTTATCATCGGTACGGAACCAGTTAACGTGGAATATCTTAGGAGCGTTGGGGATTACGGTACCCATCTTGAGCCAGTGTGCCCAATAATCACCCATATCGTAGCCTACGAAGGGTCTCATAGCCATAGGATCGCGGCGAACTACACCTACTGCACCTGCAGCAGCTGCGGTCGTCTCGGAAGCCATGATAGAACCAACGAAAGCACCGTTCTGCCAGCTTGTAGACTGGTAAACCAGAGGAGCGGTCTTTGCGCGGCGTCCACCGAATACGATTGCGGAGATCGGAACACCTGCGGGATTATTAAATTCCTTAGAAAGACAAGGACAGTTGGTAGCCTTTGCGGTAAAGCGGCTGTTGGGATGAGCACCACAGGTGGACTTATCCTTCTTGTCGTACTTTGTGCAATCCCAAACGTTACCCTTCCAGTCGATAGCGTTGTGAGGAGGATTCTTGTCAAGTCCTTCCCACCAAACAGTATTGTTCTCAAGGTTGTGAACAACGTTGGTGAAGATGGTATCCTTCATAGTGGTATGAAGAGCGTTGGGGTTGGAGTTCTCGTTAGTTCCGGGAGCAACGCCAAAGAATCCGTTCTCGGGGTTAACTGCCCAAAGTCTTCCGTCCTCACCGACACGGAGCCAAGCGATATCGTCGCCTACGCACCATACCTTGTAGCCCTTCTTGGAGTAGAGCTCCGGAGGAATGAGCATTGCGAGGTTGGTCTTTCCGCAAGCAGAGGGGAAAGCTGCGCAAACATACTTGGTCTCACCGTCGGGATATTCGATTCCAAGAATGAGCATATGCTCTGCCATCCAGCCCTCTTTACGTCCGAGGTAGGAAGCTATACGAAGCGCGAAGCACTTCTTACCGAGAAGAACGTTTCCGCCGTAACCGGAGTTAACAGACCAGATGGTGTTGTCCTCGGGGAAATGACAGATATAACGGTTCTCTTCGTCGATATCAGCTCTTGCGTGAAGTCCCTTGATGAAGTCTCCGCTTTCGCCGAGAGCCTCAAGAACGTCAGTGCCTACACGAGTCATGATAAGCATGTTGAGAACGACGTAGATAGAGTCGGTGAGCTCGATTCCGTATTTAGCAAAAGGAGAGCCAACAATACTCATGGAGTAAGGAATTACGTACATAGTTCTGCCCTTCATAGAGCCGGTATAAAGCTTGGTAAGCTTTGCATAGCACTCGGAGGGAGCCATCCAGTTGTTGATGTTTCCAGCATCTTCCTTCTTGCTGGTACAGATGAAGGTTCTGCCCTCAACACGAGCAACGTCGTTTACTGCAGTTCTGTGAAGATAGCAGTTGGGAAGAAGCTCCTGATTGAGCTTGATCATCTCGCCGGTAGAGCATGCCTCTGCACGAAGTGCCTCTGCCTGCTCCTCAGAGCCGTCGATCCAAACGATCTTGTCGGGCTGAGTCATTTTCGCCATATCATCAATCCAGTTGATGACGAATTTGTTTTTGGTCATAATTTTTCTCCTCTTAAATTTTTATATATTTTTATTTTTGAAACTGTTGTACGGAGCACTCCATCGTACTCCATCATATATTGTAATCTATTTTTGCGAATTTTTCAAGTACTATTTTCCAATGTTACACTTTTTTAACAATTAGCTCCCTTCCATCAAGGTAATAGATGGGTTTTAGGGTTCATACATATTTTTTCGTGTTTTGTAAATAATATGCATATAACGAAAAGTGTATTTTGAAAGGAAAGGAACTATGAACAACAAACCACAAATAATAAAATGCTGTGCCAGAGAGATACTTGACTCAAGAGGAAATCCCACGGTCGAGGCATCTGTATTTCTCGTCGACGGCACGGTAGGAATGGCAAGCGTTCCCTCGGGAGCATCCACGGGAATATACGAGGCTCACGAAAAGCGAGACGGTAACAAGGGCAGATATGGCGGCAAGGGCGTTGAGGATGCGGTGTGTAACGTATGCAGAGTCATCTCGCCGTCGATCTCCGGCATAAGTGCCATTGAGCAAAACGAGCTTGACCGTGTTCTTATACAGCTCGACGGTACGGAAAACAAATCCAAGCTCGGTGCCAACGCTATGCTTGCAGTATCTCTTGCCAATGCACGCGCGGCAGCAAATTGGTATCATCTCCCTCTATATAAATATCTCGGCGGAATGAATGCATACAAGCTTCCCGCTCCTATGATGAACATTCTCAACGGCGGCGCGCACGCGTCAAACAACGTAGAGATACAGGAATTTATGATAGTTCCCGTAGGCTTTAAAAGGTTCTCCGAGGCATTGCGTGCAGGAAGCGAGATATATCACGCACTCGGAAGCATTCTTAAGGCTCGCGGGCTATCGACGGGTGTAGGAGATGAGGGCGGATACGCCCCCAATCTTGCAAATGACGAGGCGGCGATCGATCTGATATTACAAGCTATCAAAGACGCGGGATATTCGAATGAAAGTGTGAAGATCGCGCTTGACGCTGCCGCTTCGGAATGGTATTCCAAGTCGGGCGAATATATGCTTCCCAAGACGCAAAAAAAGATGAACAGCGAAGAGCTCGTTAGCTATTGGGCAGAGCTTTGCGAAAAATATCCCTCTATAATATCTATTGAGGACGGACTTGATCAGCGAGATGACGAGGGTTGGAAGCTTCTCACACAAAGGCTTGGAAAGAAGATAATGCTTGTGGGAGACGATCTGTTCGTTACAAACACGGCACGATTGCAGAACGGCATTGCGGATGGGATAGCAAACGCCATTCTCATAAAGCCCAATCAGATAGGTACTCTCAGCGAAACACTCGATGTTATCCATCTTGCGCAGCGCGCGGGATATAAGTTTATTCTATCTCACAGATCGGGCGAGACCGAGGACACGACGATCGCCGATATTGCGGTAGCGCTCGGCGCTGATTTTATAAAGACGGGTGCTCCCTGTCGAAGCGAGCGTGTGGCAAAATACAACCGACTTTTGCGTATTGAGTCTTCGCTTAATTGCGGAGCGAGATACAGCTTTGCCGGAATGCCTTCCTGTTATTCGGAAAAATCGGTTGAGACCTGATTTTTAACCGCAAAAGCGCTTACGATATTTACGTCGTAAGCGTTTTTACTTATTTGTCGATTTATTTTAACATAAATGTAAAAAGGAATTGACAAAAAAAGTTTTTTATGGTAATATATATTATATTATTATAATTATTTTATAGGAGGATTTTCCGATATGTTTAAGAAAAATTCCGACGTTCACGCTCTTATTATGGAGCAGATCAAAGACGTAGAAAAATGTCTTGTGTCCTTTGAGCAGTTTATGCGTGCTGCTACCACCGCAGATGTAAAGATCGAGACGCTCAAGAGCCTTCGCGACGGCGTTTGCGAAGCAGAAAACGTTGCTGATATCTCGCTCCGCAACATGATAGACTCGCTCGCAAACGGCTCTTATCTCCCCTCTACGAGAGAGGATCTTATAAAGATCGCTACAAGCTGCGACAAGATCGCTAACAAGTGCGAGCACGTTGCACAGCTCATCGTTCTCTATAAGTTCTCCTTCCCCGCTGAATTCAATAAGGAATTCAACGAGATATTCGACATAACCGAAAAGCAGTTTGAGCTTCTCGAAAACAGTATCGATATGCTCTTCTCGAAGATGAACGCTCTCCAGAAGGACCCCGCTATCCTTGACGAGATCCGCTCGCTTGAAACGCAGATTGACAGAATCGAGCAGAGGATCAGCGAATCAATCTTCGATTCCGATCTTGAGCTTGCCGCAAAGATGCAGTTCCTCGGCATAGTTGAACGCCTGTGCGATATATCCGACATTATTGAGGATATCGCCGACAAGATACAGATCATGCTTATTGCAAGAAAGGCGTAAATCGACATGTGGATCTTTTTGTTGCTTTCCGCGGGACTGTTTATGGGCTGGTCCCTCGGAACAAACGATGCGGCTAACGCATTCGGCACAGCAGTTGCAACGCGAGTCGTAAAGTACAGAACCGCTATAATAATCATTGCAACAATGGTTCTTCTCGGAGCGGTGCTGCTCGGACATCAAAGTATAGACAAGCTCTCCAGCATAGCAACCAACAACGAGGTTTCGGCTTCTCAGGAGGACGTTGACGCCGCTATACAAGCAGGAACGTTGGGCGAGCTCAGATTAAAATCTGCTCTTAAGGCGTTTATAGTGTTTGCCTGTGCAGCTATAACGGTATTCGTTATGAGTTATCTCAAGTTTCCCGTTTCCGCGAACCAGTCCATCACGGGCGCGGTTATCGGTTGGGGACTTTGCTACGCTGACTATTCCAACCCCGAGATTTTGAAGTCCAACCTTATGGAAATATTGGAATTCATGTCTACGTGGCTTATAAACCCCTTGGGCGCTGCCGTAATATCCTTCGTTCTTGTATTCTTTGTTAAGAAATTCATCGAGAAAAAGCTTACTTCGATGAAAAATTACGATGTGATCGTAAAATTCGGATATATTGCCGCTGGCGCTTTCTCCGCATTCAGCATTGGACAGAACAGCTCCGCAAGCGTTACGGCATTCTACTATGATGCAACGGGTGCGGGCGCTAACCTTATCTTCAAGGATTTCGGTTGGTTCACTGCAGCTCGTATCACCGCTATCATCGGTGGTGTTGCTATTGCCGTCGGTGTTCTTACCTTCTCCAAGCGTGTTATGATGACAGTAGGCGGTGAGATCGCAAAGATCAGCCAGGTCGACGGATTCGTTGTTATCATAGCGAGCGCGCTTACCGTTCTTCTTATGGGTAAGCTCATGGGTATTCCCGTTTCCACGTCGCAGTCTGTTGTCGGCGCGGTTATCGGAGCAGGTCTTGTAAACGGTGTTAAGAACGTTAACTTCGGCGTATTCAAGCGTATTGCTATCGCTTGGGTAAGCTCGCCGACCGCAGCAGGACTTCTTACATATCTTGTAGCACTTTGCACTAAGAGCTACTTCGGCGCTTAACTAAAAAAATTTCGGCGGTACTTTCGTACCGCCGTTTTTTTATTTTGCTTTGATCTTTGCAATACACACACACGTTCTTGCGGGAAGATAAATCTTAAACATATTCTTTCCGCCAAGTCTTTCGGTATTGTATATATAATCCTTTGAAACTCTATCCCAGCCGCCGAACTCGGCATCATCGCTTGAAGCGACTACCTCATAGCTTCCCTTTTTATCAACCGGAATACAGTATCCTTCATAAGAATTAACCGGGCTTAAATTCACCGCAAATATAAGCTTTCCACGCTTATATACGAGAACCTGCTTTTGCTCATCTATAAACAACGCCTGTGGCTTTGAGGAAAATATCTTGTATTTCTTAGAAACGTCGAGCATTGCTTTATCGAAGCTTTGAAGATATCCGTACTTCAGATTCTCATCATCGGCAAGATGCCATTGACGGCGGCAGTAAAAATAGCTCCAACCGTTACCCTCTCGCGGAAAATCGATCCATTCGGGATGTCCGAATTCATTTCCCATAAAGTTGAGATATCCCTCTCCGCCAAGAGAAAGAGAAAGCATTCGTATAATTTTATGAAGCGCTATACCGCGGTCTATTATCGGATCGGTGCTATCCTTGGACATATCCGTATACATATGACTGTCGCACAGACGGAACATAATAGTCTTATCACCCACAAGTGCCTGATCGTGAGACTCGGCGTAGCCTATATATTTTTCCATAGGACGTCTTCCCGTAAGCTCGCCCCATATATGCCACATATTCCAATATTCGTCGGGAGTTTCCTTAATGAGCTTGATCCAAAGGTCAGGAATACCCATCGCCAATCGATAATCAAAGCCTATTCCGCCGTCTGCGATAGGCAGGCACATTCCGGGCATGGCTGACATATCCTCAGCGATAGTAATAGCATTGGGATTGACCTCGCGTATAAGCTCATTGGCAAGCTGAAGATAGGTTATCGCCTCGGTATCGGTATTGAGCGAGAAATATTTAGAGTAATCGGTAAACGCAGTTCCAAGTCCGTGATCGTGATATATCATAGAGGTTACTCCGTCGAATCGGAAGCCGTCGAAATGATACTCAGTCATCCAGAATTTAAGATTGGAAAGCAGAAAATGAATTACTTCATTTTTATTGTAATTAAAGAGCTTAGTTCCCCAAGCGGGATGCTCTCCTCTTGTACCCTCGTGGAAGAACTGATAGGAAGTACCGTCAAATTCTCCAAGCCCCTCAGCAGTATTTTTAACGGCGTGAGAATGAACGACGTCAAGAAGAACCGCAATACCCATAGAATGAGCCTTATCAATAAGAGCCTTCAGCTCATTAGGAGTGCCGTATCTTGAGCAAGCCGCAAAGAAAGACGATACCTGATATCCGAAGGATCCGTAATACGGATGCTCCATTATTGCCATTATCTGTATAGTGTTGTAACCGAGCTCTTTTATTCTGGGAAGTACGTTATCGGCAAATTCTCTATAAGTGCCGATACCCTCTTTTTCCTGTGCCATACCTATATGGCACTCGTAAACGTAAAGATCCTTCTTGGGAACAAACTTCTTTTTCTTCCATTTGTATTCAGGCTCGTCCACTATAACGCCGCACCAAGAATAGTTCTGCTTGTCCTGCTCAACCCTCTTTATATACAGAGGTATCCTCTCAAGAAGATCTTCTCCACGGCGTATTATCGTTTTTACACGGCATCCGTTGTAAAGCATCTTGGGGTCGTCAATAAATATTTCAAACGCTCCGTGCCCTATGGGAGTAAGCTTAAGATCGAGCCAACGCCAATCCACCATATCACCCGTGAGATATACCTCATCGGCAGCGGGCGCCCATTCGCGATAATACCAGCCCTTTTCGGTCTTATGAAAGCCGAAGAACTCGTGCCCGTTTGCAAAATCGCAAAGCTTCCCTTCTTTTCCGACGAGCGCGCGCTTTTTGTTTATATAATTTATCATTCGCTGCTCTATGTCGCTCTTAAACGGCAACAAATACGGATCGTATTCAAATATCTTATAACTCATCGCCCGTCCTCCAAATTCTTTATTATTTATATTATATCACATATTTTTGATTATTGCAAGTAAACTTAACGACATAAAAACATAAAGCGTCGCAAAATGCGACGCTTTATATTTATACTTTTTCAACGTATCGGTGTAATCCTTGAAAATCGGATACAAGTATGCAGCCGACCGGGCAATTTTTTGCGCATTCTCCGCAATTTGTACAAAGCTCATAATCAATACGGGCAAGATTGTTCTCTACCTTTATCGCGCCTGATGCGCAATTTTTTTCGCATTTCTTACAGCCAATGCAGCCGTTTGTACATTTTCCGCGCACCGCCGCACCTTTTTCGGTGTTATTACAGGTTACGAGCACCGTGTCGACGTCCTTTATAACCGAGATAAGCCCTCTCGGGCACGCCTTAGTACACAAGCCGCATCCAATACACTTTCGGGTATCAATATGTGCAATCCCGTTTTCTATGCATATTGCGCCCTCGGGACATACTCTTACGCAATCTCCAAGGCCTATGCAGCCGTAAACGCATTTCCCGTCGCCGCCGTAAAGCAGGGTTGCCGCTTCGCAGCTTCTTATCCCGACGTAATCCATCTTGTTTGAGGTGTGATTGCAATCGCCGTAACAATGTATCACTGCGACCTGTTCGATAACGTCCTCAGCCTCTACGCCGAGAACAGACGCTATCTGTCTTGCCGCGGCATCAGCACCGGGAGTACAAAGATTCGTTTTTGTGCAACTGTTCTCCGCCAATGCCTTGGCATAGCCGTCGCAGCCTGCGTATCCGCACGCACCGCAATTGGCGCCGGGAAGACAGGATCTTATTTTCAAATATCTTTCATCTTCTTTAACCGCAAAGAATTTTGAAGCGATAACAAGTATTACAGCACAGAAAAGTCCTATTGCAGCGACAATAATGACTGCTGATAAAATCGGATTCATACTCTTCCCTCCTTACGCGAACAGCCCGTCGACAAGTCCCGCAAAGCCAAAGAAGGACAGCGCAACTATCGATGCGGCAACAAGTGTAATGGGAAGCCCCTCAAACGATTTAGGCGGATTTGCTTCCTCGAGCCTTGAACGAACACCCGCGAACAGAACCATTGCAAGCAAGAATCCAAGTCCGCAACCAAGCGAATTCACCATAGATTCCAGAAACGTATATCCATCGTTGATGTTATTTATGGTAACTCCAAGCACGGCACAGTTGGTGGTGATCAGAGGAAGATATATTCCAAGGGATGCGTGCAGCGAGGGGATATATCTTTTCAGTATCATTTCAATAAGCTGAACAAGAGCTGCAATAACGAGGATAAATACGATAGTTCGCATATATCCAAGCCCGTTAGGCTCAAGCAGATAATACTGTATCGGCCAGGTTGCCGCGGTAGCAAGCATCATTACGCATATTACTGCCGCTCCCATTCCCGACGCCTGATCGAGCTTCTTGGATACTCCAAGGAAAGGACAGATTCCGAGGAACTTGGAAAGCACGTAGTTATTTACGAGCACCGAGGTCATAAGTATGACCAAAAGAGATTTAAGCATATCCATTACTTATCATCTCCTTCCCCCGTGCACTCACCGCTATCCTTTTTGCCGCACATATATGCAGACGGACAGCTTGCACAGCCGAAGTCCTTTTTCTTTATTGCTTTGCCTTTAGAGATCTTATTTACAAGCGCGATAAGACATCCAAAGACGAAGAAGCCGCCGGGAGCCATAGTCATAATGCTGATCTTATAATTTTCAAGGACCGGTATAGCTATACCGAACCAAGAGCCGTTACCGATGATCTCACGTACAGACGCCATAAGGAAGAGCGCGAGTGTAAAGCCAAGTCCCATACCTATCGCATCGATAGCCGAATCAAGCACACGATTCTTGCTCGCATACATCTCGGCTCTGCCAAGAATAATACAGTTGACTACTATAAGAGACAGAAAAATTCCGAGCGACTCGTAAAGATCGGGAACAAAGGCGTGCATTACCATCTCGACCATTGTAACAAATCCCGCAATAAGAACTATGTAACACGGAATTCTCACGGTATCGGGTATTACCTTTCGAAGCGCGGAGATAACGATATTCGAGCAAAGTAAAACAACGGTTGCCGCAACTCCCATTCCGAGCGCGTTGATAACAGAGGTCGATACCGCCAACGTAGGACAAGCGCCGAGCACGAGCACGAGAACGGGATTTTCCTTTATTATACCTTTAAGGAGATTTTGAAGCTTTGTCATTTATCTTACCTCCTTTGCCGCATTGAAGGCAACGAACGCATCCTTGACCGAGTCTATAAACGCAGAGGTGGAAATAGTTGCTCCGGATACCGCGTCAACGCCCTCAAGAGACGAATCCTTATTTACAAAACGATCGGTAAACTCTGCTTCGCCAACCACACTGCCTATTCCCGCGGTCTCACCGCTGCAGGAAATCACGTGCACCTTGGTTATCGTTCCGTCGTTATCAAAGCCTACCGCCAAGGAAATCGGCTTGGAAGAATCGTATCCCTTTGCTTCAAGCAACACAACAAATCCTTCTCCGTCCTTATCATAATAAACCTCGGTAACGCTTTCTGGCATACCGTCAAGCCTGAGAGCCTCGAATCCGTCATTCTCGGTAATTACCTCGGAAAGCGCCGCCTGCTTTGCCGCAAGCTCCGCATCGGCGATTTTAGGCGCGGTTACCATATTGATAGCCGCCATTGCCGCCGCTATAAATATACATATAGCAAGCAGTACGATTATACTTTTAAGAGATGCTTTCATTTTTTTACACCTCCAAATACTTTTCTTCTCGTAAGGCTTGTAATATGAGGCGTAAGAATATTCATAAAGAGTATAGCAAAGGACACGCCCTCGGGATAGCTACCAAACACACGGATAAGAACCGTTATAAGTCCACAGCCAACACCGAAAATAACCTTTCCCCATTTGGTCGGGGGCGTTGTGGAATAGTCGGTCGCCATAAATATAGCACCGAGCAAAAGTCCGCCCGTGAGTATATGCTGAACGGGGTTTTCTCCCAATATCAACGCAAATAAGAACACCGTTCCAACGAAAGCCACGGGTGTATGCCAGGTAATGACACGACGAACAAGCAGATAAACACCACCTATAAGCAGAGTAAGTGCACAGGTCTCACCGAGCGAGCCGCCGTGATTGCCGAGAAAGAGTCTCAGATAAGACGGCATTTCACCGCCCGAAAGAGGTGTGGCCGAGCTTATCGCGTCATTGACAGCGGGAAATTTCGACATTGCGCCCGAAAAGGAGATGAGCATCATAACACGTGCCGTGATCGCAGGATTCGCAAAATTCTTTCCTATGCCGCCGAAAAGCTGTTTCACGACTATTATCGCAACAAGACTTCCTATGATTGCCTGCCACCAGATATCAAGACTTGCGGGCAAATTGAATGCGAGAAGCATACCCGTAACGACTGCAGAAAGATCGCCGACCGTTACGTCTCGCTTACATATCTTTTGAAATACAAATTCACCGATAACACATGTAATAACGCATATAGCGGTAAGCGCGAGCGCATCGAATCCAAATATTATAACCGATGCTATAAGCGTGGGGATAAGAGCAATTATTACGTCGAGCATTATGCTTGTGGTGGAATCCTTTGCTCTGACATGGGGCGCGGGAGAAACTAAAAACATACTGTTATCCATAATCCGATTATTTCGCTTCTCCTTTTTTTGAATTCTGATAATTTCGAAGCATAGTCTTTGCAAGCTTGTTACGCTGAACTATATTTCTCTTTGCGGGGCAAACATAGCTACAGCAGCCACATTCCATACACAAATTAACCTTTAGCTTTTCAAGAGTAGCACCGTCGCCCGCCTTATACGCCTTTGATATCTCGGTAGGCGAAAGGCCAAACGGACAGCTGTTAGTGCATCTGCCGCACTTGATACAAGGCGTTACCTTAGGCGGTGTAGCTTCCTTTCTGCCAAAGAAAAGTATCGCGTTGGTCTGCTTTATAACGGGAGAGGACATATCGGGAAGCGCAATTCCCATCATAGGTCCACCGTACATTATTTTTCTCGGCGGCTCCCTGAAGCCACCGCACGCATTTGCTACGTCCATCGCTGACGTACCAATGGGCACAATGATATTCTGCGGCTCAGCAATGGCAGATCCGTCAACCGTAATACATTTTTCAACCAATGGCATACCCGTATGCATATATCTCGCAATACAAGCGACGGTTGTACAGTTTATCACGATAACGCCGCAATCAACAGGCAATTTGCCTTCTTCTATGACTCTGCCTACCGAATGATAAACGAGCACCTTTTCTCCGCCCTGCGGAAATATTGCGGGAAGCGGCTTGACCTGCACACCGTCAATACCGGAAGTGGCCTTTTGCATGCTCAATATACATTCGGGCTTATTTTTTTCAATACCGATAACCGTTCTCTTTACCTCGAGGTATTTCATAAGCATTTCAATTCCCTCGGCAACAAGCTCCGCATCATCGATCATAGTTCGAGTATCCGATGTTATGTACGGCTCACACTCGGCACCGTTAATTACTATAGTATCGATCTTTGACACGTCTGCCGCAAGCTTTACAAGCGTAGGAAATCCTGCGCCGCCAAGGCCGACGATGCCGCTTTTACCAATAGCGTCAAGGAATTCTTCTCTGTTTGTAACAACGGGCGGCACGACCGACTCTGACACTGTCTGTAATCCGTCAGATTCAATTATAACCGTCTGTACGTGAGTACCGTTACTTAATATGATCTCATCTATTTTTTTTACCTTACCCGAAACGCCCGAATATATGGGCGAAGACAATCCCTGAGCAGTCTCTCCTATAAGCTGACCTACCTTGACATCTTCACCGACCTTGACACAAGGTCTTGCCGGTGCACCTATATGCATAGACATAGGAATAATAACTGTTTTTGGCACGCTTATTCTTTTCGGAGCTGATTTTGCGGTATTTTTGCAATGATTTAAATGTACGCCGCGCAATCTAAAAATCGACACAATAATCCTCCCAAATAAAATAAACCTACAATATGGCATTATACAGTTAATTATACCATCATAATTTTTTAAAGTCAAGAGTATTTTATTTGACATTTTTGTATTTTTATGATATACTAATAAAAAAGTGTTTTTACGTAACGGAGGCTTTTTATGAGGACGTTTAATAAAATTTCATACTGTTCTTCGACGCCGTCCGTTGTTGCTCTCGGGTGCTTTGACGGCGTTCATCTCGGGCACGCATCGGTTATAAAACGTGCAGTAGAGATTGCAAAAAAGATTTCTCTCCCCTGCATTGTTTTCACCTTTGACGAGCCTCCGAAAAGTCTTTTTTTAAGTGAACCGACTCCCCTTATAACCTCCTTCAAAAAAAAGGCAGAGCTTATATCCGAGCTCGGCGCAGACATACTTCTATCAGTTCCCTTCACAATGGATATCGCAAGGCTTTCACCGATCGATTTTGCCGAAAAAATACTCGCAAATAATCTCAATGCCGCACACATAGTTTGCGGATCTGACTATACGTTTGGCTCTATGGCAAAAGGCAATACCGATACGTTAGCCGTATTTTGCAATGAACGCAAAATCGGCCTTACGGTAATGCCGAAGCTTGAGGTCGACGGAGATTGCATAAGTTCAACGCTTATCAGAGAGCTTATTGCCGACGGAAATATCGAGCGTGCCACAACGCTTCTCGGCCGTGCGTATTCTATATCTTCCGAGGTTATCGAAGATAAGGGACTTGCGCGAAAGCTTGGATTTGCCACTGCTAACCAAGTATTCTCTCAAAAGGCGCTAATACCACTCAACGGAGTATATGCTACACGAGCGATCATAGACGGGATAAGATATCCCGCTATCACCAATATAGGAACTCGCCCTACCGTCAACGGAGATACAATGTGCGCCGAAACTCACGTTTTGGATTTCAATGATAATATATACGGTAAAGTAATTGAAATAGAGCTTGTCAAATTCATACGCAACGAAAAAAAATTCAACTCTTTGAATGAGCTCAAGGCACAGATACTTATCGATATACAACAAGTAAGAGATTATTTTAATCTTTGATGATACGTTTTTCCAACCTCATAAAACAAAACATAAAGGAATCAGAAAATTGAAAAATTATAAATACAAAGAGTATTTTTCCCACGTTATGCCTTGCCTTTGGTTCGGCATATTATGCGGATCGCTGACAGGCGCTTTTATATTCTTATTCAAGCTTGCAGCCCACGAGTTAACACATATCTCAAAAATATTATATGACCTTGCAAAGAGATCCCCGCTATATATTTGCCTAACCTTCGCCGCGCTTGTTGCCATGGCATTCGTTATGTATTTTATAAACAAAAAGATCCCGGAATCAAGCGGCGGAATTCCCCGAAGCGAAGGAATCCTGCGAGGTGTCCTTTCTTTTCGATGGATCAAAACTATTGTAGGAAATACTTTTGGAAGCTTTATAAGCTTTCTGTGCGGAATACCTCTCGGAAGCGAGGGGCCTGCAGTGATCATAGGAACGGCGATAGGTCGAGCCTGCGGAAATCTCGGCGGTAAAAATTCCGCTTGGAGCAGATACGTTATGACGGGAGGCGCGGGAGCAGGATTTGCAGTAGCAACGGGTTCTACAATCTCCGCAATTCTCTTTGCGCTTGAGGAAATACACAAGCGTTTTACACCAATGCTTGTACTCTCGGTATCCACATCGGTAATTTCCGCGACCTACGTCAATAATCTTCTTTGCTCAGCGTTTAATATAAGCCCTTCTCTTATTGAGGTCGGTAAGATCGAAGCCTTTAACCTTGATCACGTCGGCTATCTCGCGTTGCTTGGACTAATGATAGCGCTTGCAGTCGCTATTTTCAATACGGCAATATACTTTTTCGACAAGCTGTACAGAAGGCTACAAAAAAAGATACCGCGTTACATTGTCCTCGTAGTTATTTTCCTTGCTGCCGGCGTTACTGCATTTATATACTCTGAAGGCGCTCATAGCGGTCACGACGTCATAATCAACGTAATATTCGAAAGCCACACGTTTGGATATCTTGCGCTGCTACTGCTATTCAGAGCCTTTATGATGTTACCCGTCAGCGAAAGCGGCGCAACCGGAGGAACCTTTATTCCTACTCTCGCCATCGGCGCATTGACCGGCGCGATATCTGCCAAGCTGCTTATCCTTATAGGTATGCCGGAAACGCTCTTCTCTGCTGCCCTGCTTCTCGGCATGTGCGCCTTTATCGGCGGAACGCTTCGAGCGCCTCTTACGGCAACAGTACTCTTTATAGAGCTCACATCATCATTTACTAATCTTTTCTTCGTTGCCATAGTAGTTTTCATTGTAAATTTTGCTACCGAGCTTCTTAATCAGCAGCCCTTCTTCGAAGTGGTTTTAAAGAACCTCGAGGAAGCTCAAAACAAAGGAAAGTCTGCAAAAATAGTTCGATTTGAAATTAAAGTCTCACAGAGCGCATTCGTCGTCGGCAAATCTGTACGCGACGTAATGTGGCCTTCATCCTCAATCGTTGAAACCATATCCCGTGAAGGAAATAATAAAAAGGACATGGACAACGACGGAGAAAAAAAGATTTATCCGGGTGATACACTTATTATACGCGTACGCCTTTACGACGAAAATGAGGTAAGAGATCAGCTTAGAACTCTATTGGGCAACGAATACCCCATTACTGTTAAAAGTGTAGAAATATTGTGATCGTCCAAAGGCAACATATATTTACTCATCAATTTTGTTTGCATAATTTTGATATTAAAAATAAGAACCGCACCCGAGGGTGCGGTTCTTATTTAATTAAGTAAGCAATTATGCTACGAATTCAACGTAGATAGTTGCAACTCTGAACTGAGCAGTTGCTGTGAAAGCAAGTGCGTCAACGCCTGCTGCGTCGGTAACGGTAAGAACAACGTTGGTTCCTTCAGCTACTGCGGTAACACCTGCGGTAGCAAGAGATTCAACCAATACGCTTGCATACTTAGCTTCGGTAACTACAAAGGTTGCCTTAGCAATCTTCTTGCTGTTCTTAGCGGTAACGTTGAACGTAGAGCTCTTGTAAATTCTGAAATGATCGGTGTCCTGAGTTCTTATAGCAGAGGTAGATTCAGCCTGAGCGCCGGTCATTGTGTAGTTAGTGGATTCCCAAGTGATAGTCTTGTCGCCAAGAGTTCCTGCGGAAGCTGCGATAGCAAACTTCTCACCAGCGGGCTCTGCGGGGACAACAGGATCACCGCCTGCGGGAGCTGCATCCCACACTACGATAGTACCGTTCTTGATCTGGCCCTTGCCCTGATATACGGAAACTTCACCGACAACTGCGATAGTATCGCCAACTGCGGGCTTTGCAGTCATAGCGTCAAATCTATTGCCTGCCTCATCAAAAGTTCCGTAGATGCAAACAGTGTTGCCCTCTGCATCCTTAATATACATATTACCGTAAGTGGTGTTGTAGATCTCAGTGATCTCACCCTTTACGAGATGCATATCGGTAGAAGCCTCGGTCATTCCTGCGATTCCGGTAACGGTGCTGGGAGTTACGGCTGAAACAACGGTTCCGTCCTTGATCTGTCCCTTGCCCTGATATACGGTTACGATACCAACGATCTGAACGAAGTCTCCAGCCTGAGGCTTGGTGGTCATAGCATCGTATCTGTTGCCTTCTGCATCATAAGAGCCGTAAATGGTAATGGTATTACCTGCAGCATCTCTTATATACATATTACCGTAAGTAGTATTGTATACCTCGGTAATAACGCCCTGAACGAGATACTTTGTCTCACCGCTTGCCTCGGTCATAGCCGCAATAGTGGTGATAGGAGTTACAGTTGTAGGAAGATCAGGAGTTTCGGGATCCTCAGGAGTTTCGGGATCCTCAGGAGTTTCGGGAGTCTCGGGAGCGAGGTTCTCCGCATTATCCTTGGTTACAAGGTGTCCGGGGAACTGAGAAACACCAGTATTCTCTGCGGTGATATACGAAGAATCGGAAATAGAGAAGGTTGCATAGGTTCCGTATGTACCG
This sequence comes from Clostridia bacterium, assembly GCA_017536635.1. GTDB lineage: Bacteria > Bacillota > Clostridia > Oscillospirales > CAG-272 > HGM12713. The sequence goes on along the minus strand of JAFXHA010000046.1, from coordinate 15,921 downwards.
AGAACGTACTCAGCTCCGTCAATAGTAACGAACCATGCGTTTACCTCTGCCTTGTAGGTCCAAACAGCATCGGTAGAGTCAGCATAGCAAAGGAACTTGCTGGTCTTGCCGTCGTTAGTCTCGGTATATGCGTGAACATACTTCTTTGCGCCATCAATAGTGGTGTAAAGCTTTACTCCGCCCTCAACGATCTCAACGTAGAAATCAAGAGCGTCAGCTGCGGTCTCGGTGGTCTTTATGAACTTACCGCTATCAACGTCAGCGATAGCATAAAGGTTCTTGCCTACCTTAACCTGCTTAACAAAGAGCTTATAAGCGGTCTCTGCCTCGGGAGCAGTTACTGCAACGAGCTCAGTGATAGGCTCAGAGGGAGTTTCGGGAGTTTCAGGAGTGCTGGGAGTCGTATCTGCGGGGATATCGATCTTACCTGCAGCATCGCCTGCGTCTTCAACAACGAAGGTATAGATCTCGGGCTTGGTATCGTTCATACCGTAGCAAGTAATATAGCCGCTGTAGAACTCAAGATACTGAGCCTTGCCGCCGTAATTTGCTACTGCGCACTTGATGAAGGAACCGCCGGTAGCGGTCTCGAGAACGAACTTGGTGTTGTCGCTCTCTTCGTCAACGAACTGAACGTTGTTAGCGTCACAGAAGAGGTACTTGCCCTCTGCTACGAAGGAAACGGTATCGTCAGAGTTCTTCTTCATTGTCATTGCAAGAGCCTCTGCCTTGGTTTCGGTAACTTCAAGCTCCCACTTCTGATTTCCGCTGCTGGAGCTGGTGTAGAGGTAGTGCTTACCGGTTACGTACTTGGTAACCTCGCCGTCCTTGACAGAAAGAACGATCTTCTTGTCCTCTTCAACCTTAGTGGGCTGAAGTACGGGAACGATGTGGTTGAAGGATACCTGAGTGGTGTTACCGTCAGCATCCTTAATGGTTGCGGTGAGAACGTAGGGGATCTCCTCTGCGGTCTCATCGGGAACGTCTACGGTGTAGAATCCCGCAGTTGCGCTCTCCTTAATGGTTACGGCTTCAACGTTAACTTCCCAGGTAACAGTGTACTCAAGATCACCGATCTTAACCTTACCTGCAACGTCGTAGTCGCGAGGGGTCTTTTCAGCGTCATTCTTGTAGAGATTCTCAAGATACTCCGCTGCAGCGTCCAATGCTGCTTGTGCAGCTTCCTTCTTGGAATCACCACAGCCTGCGAAGGCGGTAAGGCATCCGAGAAGCATAAGCGCTGTCAAAAAGATTGCTAAAAGCTTTTTCATGGTTGTCTCCTTTTAATTTTTTTATTTAAATTTTTAATTTAAATTTCAATTAATAAATGGTAACGTCGTTCATAGAGAACAGCTTTATCTGATACGTGCCGTCAAAATAATCTACGGTTCCCTTGACGTCAATGGTTTTACCGTTAAATGTATCTGCTTTGATCACAGATCCGTCCTCGCTGCGAAGCACTACGGTACGCACCGAAATGCGTTCTCCGTCCGCGCTCTCGCAGGTAAGCGTCATTGCGCCGTTAGAATCGGTCTGGCTCTGGGTGGTATAAACGCTTACTACCTTGAGTCCCTTCATAGATATGGTAGTTGACATAGCAAGCTCCGCATACTTGAAGGTCTTCTCTTCCTCGCCAACAACCGTCTTAACGCTGCTGTTGAAGGTCTTGGGATCCACCTCGGTGTAAGCCGCCTCATATTTTTCGCCAAGCTTCTGAACGTTATTGGGATCATCTGCCGGGAAAGGAGTATAAGAGATATCGGAGACCTGATAGGTTCCGCCCGTCTCGTAATACTGAACAGATCCGACCACGCGAACGCGGTTGCCGACCGTAGATATTATTTTGAGTCCCATTCCCTGCAGAGAAAATCCGTAGTAAACGTAGATTCCGTAATATCTGTCGGTCTCGGCATCGTATTCCTCAACGTATACTGCCTGTCCCTCGTTTTTGGTAACCACGCCCTCAAACGCTACCTTTGCGCCGTTATAGCTCTCCATATTGGTACGGAGCTCTCTGAGTGTGATCTCGGCTGCAGTTCCGTAGAAGAAATCGGGATCCTTTGTGCCCGAATGAACACAAAGCTTTTCTGCCTTTGCCTGATTGATCGCATTCATACAGATCTCACCGTAACGGTTATTTGCAGAGCTTGACGCGATAGCAAGTCCCTTCTGGAGTATTTCCAGATTGAGATTGCGGTAATCAGACGAGTCGTCGGTCCTATACCAGACCCAAACGAGATATCTGTCGCCCGTAGAATCGGCATTCCACTTGGAATCGTCGGACTCTACGATAATAGAGGTTGCTTTTTTAAGCGTTTCCTTAGTAAAGTTAGACGCTGCTTTTCCCCACTCCTCTATTTTACCTGTGGATTCAGGGGTATTGATAGCAAGGTATCTGGCTTTGAGTACGCCCTCGGGAAATTGGTTACCGGGAAAATAGAAATGCGTTGTATCGCCGTCAATATACGATTTGACCGTTACCTCCTGCTTGACTGTGTCCGAGGACATATCAAGTTTGAGCGAATCCACGTAATCAACGTGATCGGCTGCGGCATCGCCGCTGCTGCTTTCCTCTTCCCCGCCCTTGTCGCAGGCGGCAAATGCCGCCAGCGACATAACAAGAGCGAGCATTAAAGCCAATAATCTAATTACATTAGATCTTGTCATAAAAATTAACCTGCCTGATACTTACACTCAGCAATAGCATCCTCAAATGCCTTCTTGATGTCGATATTGTTCTCAGACATACACTTCTGCATAAGAAGTCCTACCTGGTCACGAGCAACGGAAGAACCGTTGAATGCGGGAGAGGTGTAGTAAGCCTTTTCCTGCTCAAGACCAACCTTAACGCTGAGCGCGGTGATGAACTCTCCGCCATCAGCGAGGTCAAGGAACTGGGTCTTGTAGGTCTCGTTGTCAGCAACAGACTTGATTACGGGAACGTAACCGGAAGCCATAGAGAACTCAGCCTGGAATTCTACGGTAGTAGTAAGATACTTAACGAAGAGCCAAGAAGCCATAACTTCCTGAGGATTGGACTTCTTGAAGATACAGAGCGAAGGACCCTGAGAAATAACCTTGGGGTTATTAGCATCTACCTGAGGAATAGTGGTAATACCTACCTCAAAGAGATAGTTGCCGTTTTCGTCCTTGTCAGGTCTCTGGTGAGTAGCACCTGCGGAAGAACCGATAGACATATAGGAGTTACCTGCATCGCTCTCAAGCATAGTAAAGAGCTCGGAGGTATATCCACCGGAAAGATCCTGGGTAGTTACGTAGCGGTTACGGTACCACTCTCTGAACTCTGCAACGAACTCACGGTTGGTCTCGTTATCAAAGAGGAACTTCTCCTCGCCCGTTGCGGTGGTGTACTCGGTGCCATACTGCTCGCACATGGTGATGAACCAGTTAGCCTCGGAGTCATATCCGAGCGGGATACAGTCGGTATCGATAGCCTTGATAGCCTCGCAAACCTCTTCCATCTCCTCCCAAGTGGTAGGAACCTCAAGGTTGTGCTCATCGAAGAAGGTCTTGTTGTAGTAAAGAACCTCGGTGGACTTAGACATAGGAAGTGTGTACATCTTGTCATCACCGAACTGCTTACCTTCGTTGTAGTAGCCCTCGATGAAGTCTGCTACCTGATCCTCGGTAAGTCCAAGAATCTCCTTAGAACCGTCAGCTCTGGTAACCTCGGTTTCGCTGGCAATAAGATCATCAAGAGGAAGAACTGCCTTTGCGAGATTGTAAAGAGCTACGTGGTCGGGATAACAGTAAGCGATGTTAGGCTGGTTACCAACGGTGATCTCGGTCTTGATCTGATCGCGAACGTCGTCATAGCCTCCAACCTGCTGATGCTCGATCGTAATGTTAGGATAGAGCTCGTTGAATTTTGCGATGTGCTTCTCAAGCACCTCACGGAGATTTGCGCCCATAGTATGGTAGAACGTAATAGTTACGGGAGTTTCGGTATCAAATCCCTCCTCGGGAATTACGAAATCTCCTGCTGCCGCCTTCTTGTCACAGCTGAAAAGTGCGAACATAGACAGGCACATGGTTACTACCAGAACCAATGATAAAATTGTTTTTTTCACGGTACGTTTCCTTTCTTTTTTTGTTTTTTTATTTATAATAAGTGGATATTATCCATCCTATCATCCTTTTATTCCGCTTCGTGATACGCCCTTCATAATATATTTTCTGAGGAAGACGAATACGAGGAAGAGCGGCAATGAAACGATAGCAACCGCTGCCATCTGTACGGGGATATTAACGTCGCCCGTAGACTCGGTAAACGCGTTACGAAGTCCGTTTGTGATAAGCTGATGCGCTTCGTCGTTGGCAACGAGTCGCGGCCAGACGTAAGAGTTCCACGCGCCCATCATCTTGAGTATCGTGATAGATATCAAAGTAGGAAGTGCGAGCGGGATCATTACCTTCCACAGATACTTGATATCGCTCGTTCCGTCGACCTTAGCTGCGAGGTAGAGCTCGTTGGGTATCTGCAAGAAGTTCTGACGAAGCAGATAAATGTAAAACACGCTGACGAGGAACGGAACTATCAAAACGACGAAGCTGTTCATCCAGCCGAACGTATTGACGGTTGCGTAGTTGGTGATCGTGAAGAGCTCGCCGGGGATCATCATTGTTGCAAGCAGCGCTGCAAAAAGCGCGTTCTTTCCCTTGAACTCAAGTCTTGCAAACGCAAATGCCGAAATTACGGTGATAACGAGCGAGAGCAAGGTGGACACCAAGCCAACGTACATAGTGTTCAGGAACAGGGTTCCGAGATTTGCCTGGTTAAAAGCTTCTACGTAGTTTGAAAGAAGTATGGTCTTCGGCCAAAGCGTAGGAATGGCGAGCTTATATTCATCAAGCGATTTTACGGACGATATAAGCATCCAATAAAACGGGAATATAATGATGATCGCCATAATGATCAGAAAAGCGTATACCAAGAACTTGGCAACAAACTTTCCTACTCTTTGCTGGGAGGATACCTTTTTCATATCTTTTTCATGCATTGTTTTTGTTTCAATATTAGACATATCGGTACCTCCTTAGAAATGCGTCTTCTTCTTGCTGACGTAGAGGTTTATCATAGTAACGATGAATATGATACCAAAGAGTATAAGCGCTGCCGCACTCGCGCGTCCCTGATAGTTACTGAGTGCGTCGTAAATAAATCCGACCATTGTATTAAGTCGTCCGGGATCTCCCGTCGGGCCCATATCGTCGCCGAAAATACCTACTATGTTGGAATACTCTTTAAATCCACCGATAAAGCCCGTGATAACTACGTAAGCGAGCATCGGAGAAAGAAGCGGGACGGTGATGCGTGTAAATACTCTTACACGGCGCGTTCCGTCTACCTTTGCGGCATCGTAATACTGCTTGTTTACGCTCTGCAATCCGCCAAGGAGTATAAGTATCTTAAAGGGCAACGCATTCCAAACGGTATATATAACGAGGACTGCGATATTTGCCCAATAGGACGAGCCTGCGTTTATCCAGTTTATAGCGGTACCGCCGAAAAACTCGATAACGTTGTTTATAATACCTGCGGTGATTACCAGCTCGCTCTCGGTTCCGAATGCGGTTCCGACCATATTAAACATAGCTGCGAATACCATACCGATAGCAATCGAGTTGGTTACGTAGGGCAGGAAGAATACTGTCTGCAAGAAGCGCTGCAGCGGCTTGATCGCGTTAAGGCAAACTGCGATAAGCAGAGCCAAAAACGTAGATATCGGCACGGTCAGAACGCAAAGCAGCATAGTATTTTTAAGACAGGTCAAGAAGTTCTGGTACTCGAGCACCTGCTTGAAGTTTCCTATACCGAACTCATATCTCGCTCCGCCTACAAATCCCATCGTACTGTAATTCTCAAGCAGAGACATACGAATGGTGTTGATTATCGGCCAAACGGTAAATATAAGCAACAGTACAATGGCAGGAGCAAGGTATAACCAAGCTTTCCATTTATGCTTACTTTCTACCATATTACTTCACCTCAAAACGAAGTCTGGTCTCATCCTCCTTGGAGAACAGGAAGACCTTATGGGGCTTGAGAGAGTAGCTTACGGTAGCGCCCGCAGCAACCTTGTTGTCGGCGTCAACGATCGCACGGATAACGGGGTTGAGCGAAGCCGCGTGATTACATACTACGCTTACGTCGCGTCCCATTACCTCAACGCTGTTGAGTCCGCAAACGAAGGGACCGTTTTCATCAATAACGAAGCCCTCGGGACGAATACCTACGGTAACGTCTCTGTCGTCAATACCGGGAACGTCAAGCACAGCCGCATCGCCGATGTAAAGCTTTTCAGCCTTAACGCTTCCCTCAAATACGTTGATGGGAGGAGTTCCGAGGAACTTAGCAACGAACAGGTTGGTAGGATCGTCGTAAACCTCCTGAGGAGCGCCGATCTGCTGTACTACACCAAGCTTCATAACTACGATCATATCGGAGATAGACATTGCTTCTTCCTGGTCGTGAGTAACGAAGATAGTTGTGATTCCCGTTTCCTTCTGGATACGTCTTATCTCCTCGCGGGTCTGAAGTCTCAGACGCGCGTCGAGGTTAGAAAGCGGCTCGTCGAGAAGAAGAACCTTAGGCATCTTTACAAGCGCACGCGCGATAGCAACTCTCTGCTGCTGACCGCCCGAAAGCTCGCTGGGCTTACGGTCCATAAGCTCGTCGATCTGTACGAGCTTTGCTGCGTAATATGCGCGCTCGATCATATCCTCCTTTGTCAGCTTGTCCTCTCCGCGAAGGTTCTGCAACGGGAACATAATGTTCTGCTTTACCGTCATGTGAGGATAAAGCGCGTAGTTCTGGAACACCAGACCTACTCCGCGGTTCTCTGCCGCAAGCTCTGTTACATCGTCATCTCCAAAGAAGATCTTTCCACCGGTAGGCTTCTGAAGTCCGCTGATCATATACAGCGTAGTACTCTTACCGCAACCGGAGGGTCCGAGCAAGCCAATAAGTTTACCGTCAGGGATAGTAAAGGTAAAGTCATTGACCGCTACTACTTCTTCCTGGACCTTCTTGTTGCGTCCGGGGAAGATTTTTGTCAGATTTTGCAAAACAACTTTCATAGTGTCTTCCTTCCTATTTTTATCTATTATAAATTTTATAATAAAATTTCTTTATTTGATGAGACGTCCGTCGTCGGCAGAGCTTTGTGCCTGCTCCTCGTGGATGCGCTTTTTATAAGCAAGCAGCTCCTCGGGTGAGTCGAATATCATCTGACTTGCCATATCAACGGTAACCGTACGCGCGAGCTTATCGTGAATTACGGAATTGGTCTTGGTGGCAAAGAACATAACGAGCTGAACTCCAAGCAGGAGCAGCACGATAACAGTTCCGAAAATGCCCATTACACCAAAAAGAATCATAATCACGATCAGCGAGGGAAGCATTGTCTCAAGCGTATACTTACCGAGTACTGTTCGGGCAAAGAGCTGAACGGCAGATAATCTGACGCCGTCCTCGCGCATAACGCCAACGCCAAAGACCTTTTTCCCCAAGGTTTGTCCGTTGCGGAAAAGCAACGGAACCAAAAATTCCAGAAGCAAATATGCTAAAAGAATACTGAAGGTAATTATGATAAGAGTAAGATTAAATAACATTCCAAGCGTATACTGAACGTCGCTGTCGTCGGAAAGAGCCTTTGTGGCGGTTTCAAAGAGAGCGCGCTCGTCGTCGGACATCGCTGAAAGCTCGGCAGAGGTAGCATCAAAGGATACTCCAAATTCAGCCTCATATTTGTCATAAGAGGCTTCAAGGCGTTCGTAATAAGTATCATATCCGAGAACAGTGGACAAAAGAAACGCCATTCCGACTACTACTATTGCAAGCAATATAATATCACAGAGGGCGGCGGATATACGCTTCCACATATTAGCTTTCTGAAGATCGTACATACTTATTCCCTCCTTATCTGATTTTTTGTCGTACGACATATCTATACGGATATAATTATATCACAAATCACTCACAAAAACAACTTATTTTAATCTATTTTTATTATTTTCGATCTTTTTCGTCGCTTTGCTGAACTTGGGATTTGTTTTTTGGATATAATGTCTATAATATACAAATTAAAATGTCATTCAAACAAAAAAGCACTTTGAAAGTGCTTTTTTATTAAATTTATTGCTTGATGAGCTGTGCGATAAGATTTTCGGCATAGCTGCCAAAGCCAAGGGCATTGGGATGCAGCAGATCGTCGGGAAACAACTCGGGCAGCGGCGGAACAAGTAGCAGTCCGTCAATATAACAAAGCCCCAATTTTTTCGTTTCCTCGGCTACGATCGCGCGACATTCTGCGAAGGTTCCCATCCTGCTCACACTCTTCCCTCTCCACACGGGAGATATTACAAAGATACGCTTTCCTGCGTACTCCGCGGCAATACGTCCAAGATGTGCGGATACATTTGCGCGAAATTCGTCCTTGGTTGCACAGTAATATCCAAAATCATTGGTTCCATAAGCAACTATTACGGTATCGGGGTCGAACGGGATGGAGTCAAAGGATCTTTCGTTGAAATATGCGCCGCCTATTCCTTGTATTACGCTTTCGGCATTGAAAAAGCTCGATACTCTGTATGCATAAGAAAACGTATCGAATTGAGACTGCCAGCCTTGAGTAATAGAATCGCCTATAAATAGCATTTTGCAGTCGAAGGTGTGGGGGATGACCGATGCGCCGTCGTCTATCTCGACCCAATCAAGAACGCCTACTTCGTGGGAAGGCAAATGAAGAGTAACCCTGAATGAATCCTTATCCGCGCCAAGAGGATCCGTCAAGGCAAACGAAGCGATGCGATCAGGCTCGTTATTCATAAGGAACTGCTTACGAAGAATTCCGTCTATATGAAGCTCATACTTATTTCCCGACGCGGCTCGAAACGATATGTTTTTTGAGTTTGTATGGAAGTCCAATCTCACGCCCGTAGTCGTTTTTGCGCGTGCGCCGAGGGCATCGCTCTGGCGGTACCATTCTTCTACCTGCGCTTCGGTGCATTTTGAAAAATAAATACCGTCTGACCTTTGCTCGGTAAGTATAGAGCCCACGGTTATGGCTTTTATCTGATCAAAGGTAAGTTTCATATTATCCCCCTATTGTCATATTTTATCCTATTATATCATAAGGATAAGATATTGTAAAGTTTTTTTGAAAAATTTGGGCACTTTAGGTTTACTTTTTTCTTCTTTTGTGCTAAAATACTCCTTGTATTTAACATTGGAGACGTAACAAATGGCAACAAAAAAATTATCCAAGGATTTCACACAAGGAAATATTACACGTCAGCTATTGCTCTTTTCCCTGCCCTTTATGGCATCGAATGCCTTGCAGGTGCTTTATAGCACGATCGATATGATAATCGTCGGACACTACGTTGGTACGTTCGGATTATCAGCAGTATCGCAAAGCAGTCAGATAGTCAATTTCGCGACTATGATTTGCCTGGGATTTTCAAATGCGGGACAGGTACTGATATCGCAGGCGCTGGGAGCTAAAAAGCGAAAGGAAATGAACGACATCGTCGGAACGCTGTTCATATTCGTTATGGTTCTTGCGCTGATCATTTCAGTAATCATACTCTGCGGCAAGGGTCTGATCCTCGACCTTATAAATATTCCGGCAGAATCATACGATATGGCTATGGATTACCTCATCATATGCGCCGCGGGACTTATATTCACAGCGGGATATAATATGGTATCCGCAGTGCTTCGCGGAATGGGAGACGCAAAAAGTCCTTTCATTTTCATAGGTATCGCTTCTCTGCTCAATCTTGTACTTGATCTTCTCTTTACAGGCGCTTGGGGTTGGGGCGTCGCAGGTGCGGCGTGGGCTACCATTATCGGTCAGGCAGTATCCTTTATATTCTCTTTGTTCTATCTTTACAAGAAAAAAGAATCATTTGGCTTTGACTTTCACAAGGATAACTTCATACCGAGAAAAAAATATATCGGTATGATAACGAATCTCGGAACCCCTATGGCTATACAGTCTGGATTCATAAACGTTTCGATGCTCTTCGTCAACGCTATGATCAACGAGGTTGGAGTCGTGGCATCCGCGACCTTTGGAGTTGGCGTTCGAATCGACGACATAGTAAACAAGATATCTCAAGGTATTCAGTACGCCGCAATGCCTATGATAAGCCAGAATATCGGAGCAAAAAATCAGGAGCGCGCAAAGCAGGTGGTCTACAAGGCGTGGATACTGTCGGCCATTATGACCGCTATCTTTATGCTTCTCTACATTCTGCTTGGAAAACAGATGTTTATGCTGTTCTCCGATGACCCGCTCGTTCACGAAATGTCCTCTACCTTTATCAAGGCAATACTCTGGATGTTCCCCGCCTTTGCAATTATGCGCGGCACGGGTGCCTTCATCCAAGGAATCGGAAACGCAAAGCTCGGAATGGTGCTTGCCATACTCGACGGTGTTGCGCTCCGCATAGGACTGAGCTGGTTATTTGGAATCGTCCTTGATTTCGGATTTTTCGGATTCGTTCTCGGATACGGCCTTGCCCCCTACGGATACGCTATTCCAAGTCTTATATATTTCCTTTCGGGAATTTGGAAACGCAAAAAAACTTTGGCGGACAAAATATAAATTATCATCGCCTCGACCATAGAATTGTATTCAAGCATATTCCTAATGCTGTTTTGGAAAATAGAGGGAGCCTCAAATGTTCAAAAACCTTGCACCTTCAAGTCTAAAAAGGTCGAGAAAAGCGGCAATGGTGAAATGGATATGTTTTTAACCCCTAAAAATACAAAAAGCAAGTCTTTCGACTTGCTTTTTGTATTTGTTTAGAATTTAGAATTCATAAACGCAGAGGTTATGGCTTCTATCGTAGCACCTGATCCTACGTTGTAATAGGTTTCCGAAGAACGCCAATTGTCCGTATTGAACGAGCCCGAACCGGTATACCAAGGAGCCTCATATCCGTTTACCGTCGTCTGACCCTTATACATATCGCCAAGCTGATACCATTCACCTGTTGCCTGTCTTGTAAACACTACGGCATAAACAGTAACCGTATCTCCGTTCTGCAATATATACTTACCGCTTTCGTCCTTATATTGAGCTGAGGTCATATACAGCGTCATTTCGCAGCCTGAGACAGTAGTCTCTCTGCCTCGCCAATCGCTATAAGTATAGTGGTCTCCCGTTGTAGTATTACCGTCAACGTTTTCGCGCTTTATCATAACCGTAACGTCGGTATCTTTTCCGTCAAGGTTTATCCTGAGCTGTCCGTTAAAAAGCTTCTCAAGTGTTTCGGTATCGTCCTCCTTAGAGCCCGCAACGTTTCCGACGTAGGTCAACGTATTGGCAGAGTCAAGTAATCCCCCGCCATAGTTATTAGCCATTTCATTTGTAAGCGCATTATAATCAGTACCGTTGTTCAAAATGCTTGCAAACTGATCGAGAGCACCTTCTATCGGAGCGGTACTCTGGTCGGGATCTATTTCCTCAAACGGCTTGAATATAAAATTAAGCACCGATTGCAGTCCCGTCTGAACTGTACCCGTATAATCGGGATCGTGATAAAATTCTATCTGAAACGTGTACGTAGCTCCCACCGCTATTCGCGTTACGTCATTGTCCATAACGCCGTCGACCGTATGAGGACGTTTTAAGCCGTGAAGCCTGAAAATTATTCCCTCGTTGGTATAAACGTAATTTTGCCCGTCGGACGCGGGGCGCATCACGGCATCGTATCCGTATTCAACGTCAGTATTATTAAAAACAGTAATGTCAAGTATCACCGTTTCATTTTGCCCAACATTTACAGTACTGTTTACCGTGGTATCCACAAACATACACGCCTGCTCATCAAAGCTTCCGCCCGATCCGCTTGCCTGCACAACGTCGGATATAAAAAATCCTTCCTTGGGAACGAGCTGACCGCTTCCTTCGATAGAAAGATCGTCCGTAAGTGAAGCATATCCAAACGCCATAAAGACAAACGCAAAGGAGAGCGCTATGGCAAAAATTATCTTTACGGTTTTTGTCATATTACGCCCTCCTTATATATTTTTAATTATTTTTCTTGAATTTAAAGCCTTTTTTAGCCTCCGGATCCGTATTTTCCTTAGGAGTAAGAGCTGCCTCTGCTCTTCTCTGCACGATTCCGATTATCTTCTTGAGCGGGTGCTTCAGAGTATCGGGATCAACTCTATGGTTTCCGTGCGCAACGGTAGCCTTACGAATGATATCTTTATTCTTCGCCACGTCTCTTGAAGGTACGAGAACTATATCTCCGTCCTCAACCGTCTCGCCGTTAGGATCATATCGGTATATCTTATTTTTGGTTGCTTTTTCAGGCCAAACGACACCGATGACCTCGACTCCTTCGTCAACCTCCTCGTCTATCTCATCAACAAAGTTGATATCCTCAAGCTCAGTAGTTGGGGTATTGATCGCCTCCGCAAGAGCCTCCTCGTCAACGTTATCAACAAGGATTATCGGCTCCTCGGGATTATATATCTGATCATAATCCTCAACCTTTACCTCAAAGATATAAAGAAGCTTTGTGTTTGTAGGAATAATGAAATCGGTACGTGTCTTATCCTCGTTCTCGCTCATAAGTATCGGAGACTGAATAGTGTCTCTGATCTCGAGCATCTCGCGGAAGGTCTTGACCGACAGCACGTGGTATCCATCAAAATCAAACGGGGTTATTATCTGCTGAATATAAGATCTGTACTTGGAAACTATCTTGTTTACCTTGATCTCATAGTTGATGTCGGTATTTCTCGTAAGATAGATAAATACGACAAGGAATGCTATCGCAAGAGCGCTCAGAGTTGTAAATATGATCGTGAGCACCAAGAACACGGTCTTACCTGTTCCCTTGGTACAAGCAAGGATCTTAGTCTCTGCGTCCGGAACGTCAGATTCTATCTGAATATCTACGAGCTGCTTTGAAAGCGGAACGTTAAGAGAAACAAAATATTCATTCTTGTTATATTCGTCCTCAAAGCTGTCGCAGGTGCTTATAACGTCAACTTCCATTTCGAGCACGACCGCACTCTTAACGTTTTCAAGGCCGAGCGGTACAACGAAATTTTCTGCCATTTCGTTAAACTCATCATAATTAACGCTTACGCTCTCGGCGATCACCAGCTTCTGCTGAGCCTTATCCAATGAGACGACAGTCTCGGGAACAAGCTCGTACTTAGGAGAATATATCACCTTTCCCGTGCTTACGTGTGTAACCTCGAGGATCGCGTTTATCTTGTAGGAATAATCGTAAACGACCTCTTCCTCCATATTGAGCTGGTATCGGAAATCTGCGGATACCTTATCGATAAACGCGGCAATATATGCATGTCCCTCATCGAGATATTCTTCCTCAAAGAATTCGTTATCTTTAAGGTAGACCTTATAATCCACGCTGCTGTTTTCGGTATAATTTATATAATAGTTTTTAGCAGTATTAAAATACGCAATCGACATTATAAGCGAAATAAGCAAAATTCCGGCTGTAACGGCAGAAATAATATATATCCACTTTTGTCGGTTACGCTTATAATCTAACCGTTTTTTCTTTTCAGCCTCTGACATGGCTCGGCCTCCTTTCGTGATCTATTTAAAAACGTCTCTTAACCACAACGACGGATATCCAAGATAGGCTATCTTGAATTTTGTTACCGCCTCTATGTTTTCATCGGTGATATATCCAACGTCGTTTGAGTCATTGGCATCACCCTTGGTGTAATATCTTGTTTTTCCATCTATGCGTTCTATTTCTACAACGCGGTGAACGGTAGTTCTACCGTCCTTGTCGAATATTATAACGTCGCCCTCGGAAATAATATGTCCGTCATATTTTTCATATACAACGGCATCTCCCTTATTGATAGAGCCCGTCATGCTTTCAGTAGCAATAATGAGCACACCAAAACGGAATTGACAGGATACGAGCATCATAATCGAAGTCATAAGAACGAGTGATATACCCATCGCAACGTATTGCCACCAGCCCTTGTTTTTCTCAAGCGCGCGCTTTTTCTTTTTTTCGTAAAGAATATCCACGAAGAAATAAATAGCAAGCGGCAAAAGCAGATTGGCAAACGCGATGATAGCATCCGGGATCGCGGAGCTGACAGGTATCAGATACGCATAAAGCGAGATTATAAGCCTATAAGCCGCGACAGGCCATACTCCGTAACGGCGCGAGAGATAATGATATAAGAGATTGGCGGAAATGGCAGGCATAAGTGCCATAGCCATAATATCCATAAATCTCGAATGATTCATTTGTCCCGCAAGTCCGCCCGCCAAAAGAAGCTCAGAGCTAACGCCGATGACAAACATCATCACACTCGCAAGCTTACTGCCCTGCGCGAGTATGACGTTTCTTATGATTTCGATTGCAATGACCGTAATCGCAATCGGAATAATTTTTGTAAAAAGTGTTGTCAGAGACAACGCAGAGGATCGGTAAAAGCCGAATTCAATACCCGTAAGGTAATAAACGGTAACGTAAAGAACGCCAACTACCGCCATTACGAGCAATACCTGATCCTTGTTTATAGAAAGAATATTTCTTTTACTGATGATCAACGAAATCGCTACGGCGGCGGCAGCGCTGAGCGCCGCCGCAATGATCACGATAAGATCTTTTGGAACAAATAATATTCCAAGGAACGCAAACGTAAGAAATATAGAGCAAGAGTATAGTACTTTTTTATCTATATTCATACGTTTGCCTCCTTTCGAGTTAATGGAGATAATAATTATTCAGCGGTTGTAGCCGTTATAGCTATAGAGAAAGTTTCCTCTCCAGTTGACTCAACGTCAACAGTATCAAGCAATGTAATCAGAATCGGAACATCCAAAGTACCATTTGCAGGAACAGTCAAGTTGTTTTCCACATGATTTCCTTCTGCATCAACAGCTTTCATCTCAAAATGAGTTGATGCTGTATGAGTAAAAGCAAGTGTAACAGGAACGTTTGAATCATTTTTTACAACAGCCATAAACGAAGCAGTATCGTTCTTAACAGCCAAAGTACTGTTCTGGTCAGTAATGCTTACAGTAATTACGTCCTTCTGATCTGCTGCAGATATCGAAACAGACGCATCACAATTTACCACGTCCTTTACGCCATCAAAGTAAACGTCTTCGTTAACCTCTGCTTCAGCGCCCTCTTTAGAGAGTTGACCTTTACCGCTTATTGCGAGATCATCACTAACAGCCGCATAACCAACGCCTACTACAAGGCAAGCACAAACAAGAAAAGAAATCAAAATAATTTTTCTGTTTTTCATAGTTTTTTCTCCTTATTGTAGTGTTTTATGCCATTCCAAAATGGTATAGCATAAGAATCTTTTATATCCAGCGCTATCTATAAAAGATATCTTGTTAATCTATATTATCATATTTTTGTAGTATTGTCAATCATTTTTGTAAAATCATAAACAAAAAACGTTAAATTTTTAACCATTTAATGGAAAAAGCTGAACAACATTAACGGAATTTATATAGCAGGAATAATTTTTATACGAGATAGTAAAAAAAAGCAAGCTCAAGACCATATGACGTCATGCTTGCTTCCGAAAATATAGTCGTTTTGCGCGCCTCGACGCGTTGCTTACACTCGGCTTCAAAACTCCTTAATTATTCATTCTTCATCAGCGAAGCGACTTCATTCTTCATTATTCATTCAAAATCCGCTTAAAATAAATGAATGATGAATGATGAATAATGAATAGTGAATAATACAAACAAAAATCCGCCTTCTTTCGAAAGCGGATTTTGTTTGGCTCCCCCTGCTGGGTTAGTGAAGATAAAACTATTAAGTATCGTTTTATCGAGCGGTGTCCGACAAAGTGCGAGCAGAGCGCGGCGAGTGTATCGAGCCGAAGCTATGCGACACACGACT
>JAFXHA010000045.1 GCA_017536635.1 Clostridia bacterium | reverse complement strand
TAAAAAGGATACCGCAGGAAGCGGTATCCTTTTTGTTTTTATTTTTTAAAAATTATAATATGAAACGTCCTTTTCCTTGTTACGCAGTGGGAGACGGATAATGTCAACCGGTCCGTCGGCGATAAAGCAATTTGCTCTTCCTACCGTATCAAACAGATATTTATTGCTCTCAAGCGCGTTGCCTAAGTATTGATACTTTATGCCGCAGGTGCGGAAATTAAACGCGAGCTCGGACGTGGGCCACAGTGCGTAGGTGGGTGCTACCGCTTGATATAATTCCACCGTGCCGCCGCTGTATCCGTGATGGTTTACCTGAACAAAATCGCTCTTGAGGGCGTCGCCTAAGGTATCGCAAAGGATATCGGACGTGTTTTTATCACAGTCGCCCATAAACAGCACCGTTTGCCCGTCGACGTTCATTCGGAAGACGGTGGATTCGTCGTTAAGATAGGGCAGAATACGCGGATAGTGATCCTCGTGGGTGTATATTATTTCAAAATCAACGTCGCAAAGACGAATGATCTGACCGGTATGAGGACGAATTTTCCTTACACTGCCGAAGGTGTCGAGGACCTCGTCGACACCGTCAGTGAGAAAGTCATCGTATCCGGCACCTCTGTGGAACTGCTCTTTGACAGCAGGGTTGGCGATAAAATGCTGAAGCTCGACGTTAGCAGCATAGTCCTTGGCAAACTGAATAAAACAATCGTAGTGATCGTCATGTGAGTGAGTTATGATCCAACCCGCAATAACTATTTTGCCGTCGGGGCGGCGGTTGTTGTCGCAAAGGAATCGGTAAAGTCGGCAGGCATCGTGCGGATATCCGCCGTCAACTATCACAAATCGTCCGTCGGGCAGAATGATCACGTAGGACATTCCGTTACCGTCGGCGACGGGACGGTGGCTGAAATCCATAGACATAACGCAAAGAGACGTATCGGAGATCCTTTTAAATTCCTGATCCATAACGGGCAGAGAGGTGTAGCTGAGGTCGTCCGATATTATCCTGACGCTCTCGGTCCTTGCGGTGTAATATATATGCAGCATACCCTCGTCGGAAACCAAGGTAGTATAACTGTTTTCGCCAAGCTCATTTTCTTGAAATACCCGATATGCGCCGCTTGCCTTCAATTCCGTTATAAAGGCATTATAATCGTCGCGGCACACACCTGTGCGATATTTCATACGACATCCCTTGCCCAGATCAATGCCCTTGTCGCAAAGGTCGACGTTTATCGTTCCGTTAAAGCTATTCATAAGATCACTCCTTAAAGGTTATAGGTCTAAAGAAATTATAACACGGCAAAATACTTTTGTCAATTGCGTTTGAAGTTTAAATTATAAATCTTCCAAAATCGGTAATACTTATATCAAATAAAAAGAAAAAGGAGGCGTATTATGCGCAGACTTTGCGAGGATTACCGAGAAAACGTGAAAACTCTTTGCAGTGAGCTCAGAACCAAAGAGAGCTTTGATATACTTGTTAAAACAGTACAGCTTCAGGATTCGGAGCTGACGCTGTTCTTTGTTGACGGATTTACCAAGGACACACCCATACAGAAAATGATAATGCAGTTCACGATGGCGAAAAAGACCGATCTTTCCGCCGAGGAATTCCTTTACAAAAACGTGCCGTATATCGAGGCGGACGTCAGCGAGGAGCTGGACACGATGATAACTGCCGTGCTTTCGGGCTCCGCGCTTCTTATAGGTAGTAGCTTCGGTGCAAAGGCGATCATCATAGATACGAGGACATACCCCGCGCGAGACACCTCGGAGCCCGAGGGCGATAGGGTCATGAGCGGAGCGCGCGACGGCTTTGTTGAAACGCTTATATTCAACACCGCGCTTATTCGCCGTAGGATACGCAATCCCGCGCTTACGATGCAGTATCTGTCGATAGGTACCGATTCCAAGACCGATATCGTGATGTGCTATATGGCGGACAGAGCCGACATGGATTACGTCAAGGAGCTGGAGAAAAAGCTGAAGTCCATACGAACGGGCGCGCTGACTGTCGGCCAGGAATCGCTTAAGGAATGTCTTATCCGCACAAAATGGTACAATCCCTTTCCAAAGATAAGAAATACTGAGCGTCCCGACGTTGCGGCGGCACAGCTGCTTGAGGGAAGCGTGCTGATAATTATTGATAACAGTCCTCAGGTAATGGTGCTCCCGTCCACTATCTTTGATTTTATGCAGGAATCCAACGATTTCTATTTTCCGCCGCTTACGGGAACGTATATACGCATCGTGCGGTATATAGTTTTCTTTATGACGCTGATCATCACGCCCGCGTGGTATCTTATGATAGAATATCCGAGCTTTGTGCCCGAATGGCTGGCATTCGCTATGCCCGAGGAGACGGGCAAGCTGCCGATATTTATTCAGCTGCTGCTCGTTGAGTTCATAATTGACGCGCTTCGTCTTGCGTCGCTGAATACGCCGAATATGCTGAACAACTCGCTTTCTATCGTTGGCGGATTGATCCTTGGTGATTTTGCGGTGGATATCGGATGGCTGATCCCCGAGGTCATTCTTTATATGGCGTTCGTCGCTATCGCTAACTTTACTCAGAGAAGCTATGAGCTTGGATATGCCATTAAATTTCTGCGGATTTTTATACTGATAAGCACGGCAACGCTCGGAATTGTTGGGTTTGCGGCGGCATTTTTAGTAACGATTATTTTAATTGCTACCAATTCAACTGCAAACGGAAAACGAAATTATCTCTATCCGCTCATACCCTTTAACGCCAAGGCGCTGCTCTCGCTGATCGTAAGAGTGGGAAAAAGAGACGTTGAAAAAATCAGCAGTAAAAAATAAGAGAAAAAGCAAAAAAATAAAGATAATTAAAACGTAAAACGCAAAAAAACAACACAAAACCGCCTGCTTGCAGGCGGTTTTGTTATAGCGAGCATATTAACTTTTCAATTGCTTGATAGTCTTTTCCCGAAAGCTTCAAGGCGAGATCCGCCTCGGAGCAGAGAAGTATGCCCTTTTCCAGCTTTTTCTTGGATTTCGATGCCGCGCTTGAGCAATAGAGGCGCGCCTTGTATTCGTTCATTTTGAGCGTTGCGGATATTTCCTTTGCTGAATATCCCGCATCAAGCAGGGATTTTATCGACATAAGCTCGCACAGTACTCTTGAGACCTCGCTCATAAGTATGATCGGATCGACTCTGCGGAATTTTTCTGCCGCCAGAGCCTTTAGCGCATCCGAATATCTGCCGTCCGAGAGTGCATTCGCAAGTCCAAAGGCATCGGTGGATATTTCGGGATTGGCAATGTTGTGTACGTCATCTCTCGTCGCCTCGCTCCTGCCGTGCGAGAGCACGTAAAACGAGATCTTGTCGGTCTCGGCTGAAAGCGTGAACATTGATTTTCCGCTATATTCTATAAGCTCACGGCAGACCTCGCGCGATGCCTTGACGCCGTTGTGCGCAAAATGCTTTTCAACCCACGAGCAGAGCTTTTCGCCCGATATTTTTTCAAAATATACGGGTGTAAGGACGGCGCCCAGACGATTCAGCACGCCCGACGGGCGTTTGGGAAGGTTTCCCTCGTCGATAAGCTCGGCGGGAACCGAGATTATCAGTACGTTGTAATCGTAATCTCCGAAATTTTCAAGTATCTCGACAAGCTCGTCCACCTCTTTTGCCTTGAGCGCCGAAAAATTGAGACCGTCAACGGTTACGAGCTTTTTGTCCGACATCATAGGCAGGGGAGTAAGTGCATCGAGCAGGGCGGAGGAGCTGTAAGCCGTTGCGTCAAGCTTCATATAATTGAACACCGCAAATGACGGATCTCCGCATACTGTATTTTCGGCGATCTTTATGGCGTGCGCTTTGAGATAATCCTCGTCTCCAAAAAACAGATACGCGCCCGAAAGCCCGTTTTTTGCCATTTTTCGAAACTCATCTTCTTTGATAATGCCCAACCTCTGCACCCCCTTTTGCAATTTCCTTCATTTTATTTATATTATATATGCGTACGAAGGATATATTTACACAATAATTATAACAGTTTCAAGCTTCCAAGTCAATAAAAACAACAAAAAAGAAAACAAGAAATAAAAAAATATAAAAAAACTCTTGACAAATTGGAAAAAATGTGTTTTAATATATGTTGTCATTGTATAAAGCGTAATTATGGCTGTAAAGCAACACGCTTCCGGATCGATTCCGGATATCTCGTAATCCGGGATTAAAACAAATTTAAGGAGGTGCAGAGAATGCTTAGAACTTACCAACCCAAAAAGCGTCAGAGAAAAAAAGAGCACGGCTTCAGAAAGAGAATGGCTACTGCCGACGGTAGAAACGTCCTCAAGAGAAGACGCGCAAAGGGCAGAAAAAGACTGACCTATTAATTTCAACTGATAGCCTGAACATAAAAACCGCCGATGAACCCGAAAGAGAATCTTGCGTTCTCCGAGAGCATCGGGGTTTTTGGTATAAAGGAAAAGAAAATGAAAAATATCGCAATAAGAGAAAATCATTTATATTCCAAAACCTTTACCCGCGGCAAAAAGTACGTTGGAAGATACGTTGCCGTGTACGTTTTGCGCGACCTTGCGGCAAAAAGACTGAGAGCTGAGAATCCTATGAAGGAATACGTGAACCGACTCGGTATCTCGATATCAAAGAAGTTCGGCTCTGCCGTTGAGCGAAATCGCGCCAAGCGTATAATACGTGCGGGCTATGATGAGGTCAAGGACAGTATAAAAAAAGGGAATCTTATTGTAATATCTCCGCGAATGTTCTGCAAGGGCAAAAAGAGCACGGATATCGCGAGAGAGCTCAGCGATGCGTTTGCGCAGCTCGGTCTCAAGGACGGCGCTGATGCCTCGCCAAAAGGTTAAAATATGAAGCATGTTTGCATTTTGCTGGTTCGCTTTTATCAAAAATTCTTATCGCCGTTGAAACGAAATCCGACGTGTCGGTATTATCCGACGTGTTCAGCCTATGCCATTCAGGCATTTCAGAAACGTGGCTTTTTTGTGGGATTCGCACTTACGGTCTGGAGAATACTCCGTTGCAACCCTTACGGCGCGGGCGGATACGATCCCGTACCCGAAAGGAAGCTTAAGGCTAAAAGGATCCCCAAATACGACAGGAATATGGCAGATGAGAATGATTCCGCCGAGGGCGACGGTCCTCAGGATGACAATGACTAATAAAAAGAGAGGATTTCGCGCGTTATATATATAATGATGCGAAGAGATGTTCAAATGTTCGATATTATTAACAAACCAATGGGTTACGTTATTCGATTCTTCAATAACATTATGGGCAACCAATACGTTTTGGCGCTCCTTTTGTTTGCGATAGTTATCGAGATACTGTTGCTTCCGTTTGCTATCAAGCAGCAGAAAAACACTATTAAGCAGGCAAAGCTTCGTCCCAAGGAAATGGCGATACGCAAAAAGTACGCGGGACGTGATGATAACCCCACAAAGCAGAAAATGGGACAGGAGATCCAGGAGCTTTATCAGAAGGAAGGCTACAACCCCATGGGCGGTTGCTTCCCGCTTCTTATACAGTTCCCGATCATTATTGCTCTCTATAACCTCGTAATGAACCCCCTCAAGTATATCTGCAATTTCTCCGAGGATACTATCCACGAGATCGCTTCGGTTACCTCGGCTTACACGGGTACTACCTATGACGTGAGCAGAAACATCAACCTTCTTGGCGATATGCAGACTTTGGATTATGCGAATTTCGCAAAGGTCGAGGGCTTTACCGAGGAGATGTTCAATAATCTTCCTAACCTTAAAATGTTCGGTGGCGCAATAGATCTCGGACAGATCCCCACGCTTTCGTGGCCGCCGTCCTGGCTCGTTCTGGTTCCGATCCTTACCTTCGTTGCATATTTTGCAAGCATGAAGGTTTCGAGAAAGCTCACCTATCAGCCTCAGGCTGATGACAGAGCTACCGGTTGCTCCAATACCATTATGGACGTTATGATGCCCTTGCTCAGCGTATACATTTCGTTTATCGTTCCTGCGGCTATCGGCGTTTATTGGATATTCAAGAGCGTTATAGGTATGATAAAGCAGATCATACTTCATTTTGCTATGCCGGCACCTAAGTTTACGGAAGAGGACTACAAGAAGGCAGAGAGCGAAATGGCTGCGGCTGATGCTAAGGCGGGCAAGAAGAAAGCAAGCTCGGGTAAGGTAGTTCGTTCGCTTCACCACATCGACGATGAGGATTTTGCTGATACCGCGGAAGCAGGCAAGGCTCGTAGAGAGGCGCTTGAGGCTCAGGCTGCGGCAGAAGAAGAGGCGCGCGTAAACAAATCCCGCGGAAACGCGCTTCGCGGAGACGTTCCCGTGATGAAAGAGGACGATCGCCCTGCAAGAAAGAAAAAGAAGAAGGACGAAAGCGAAGAAAAGTCCGACGACACAGATAATACTAATAAAGACGGAGAATAATACAGTGAAAAAGGAAATAGTAATAAGCGCAAAGACTGTTGAGGAAGCAGTTGCGCTTGCAGCAAAGGAGCTTGGCGCTCCCAATGCCGAAAGCATAGAGTACAGCGTGATAGAGGAAGCCAAGAAGGGACTCTTCGGAATCGGCGCTTGCGACGCTAAGATCTCTGCAATCTATAATTGCGGCGGAGCTGACGAGGCGCTCGCGTTCGTAAAAAAGCTCCTTGAGGATATGAATATTGAGGCTGAGGTGGAGATGACCGACGGAGAGAATGGCGAAAAGAGAATCACCGTAAAGGGTGAGGCTGCGGCAATACTCATCGGACACCACGGCGAGACACTCGACTCTCTCCAATATCTTGCAAATCTTGCGGCTAACAAGCGCATCGATGGCAAGAAGGGTGAGTACGTTAAGATCTCGGTTGACGTTGAGGGCTACCGCGCTAAGCGTGAGGAGACTCTCCGAGCGCTTGCTCGCAGAATGGCGAACAAGGTCCTCAAGTACAAGAAGAGCGTTATGCTCGAGCCTATGAATCCCTATGAGAGAAGGATCATTCACTCGGAGATACAGAATATGGCGGGTGTTTCTACCAACTCTATCGGCTCTGAGAACAACAGAAAGATAGTTATTTTCCTCGATTCCGAGGCTGAATAATATATCTTGCGATGATGAATTCGGAGAGATGCGATCGCGTCTCTCCGAATAATTTTGCTTAAAATCATTATAAAAGCTGCAAAAAAAGCATAATTTTATGGATTTTTTTGAAAAATGCGCTTTGAGACGGATAAAATGTCGTTGCTTTTGATTAAAATGACGTAAAAAACGAGATTTTTTGTACAAAACGCTTCAAAAATGCGCATAAAATATCAAAAAAATCTCTTTATTGACCAAAAGAAAACTATTGCAATTATGCCATTTATGTGGTATAATCATATAGCTTGATATGCGATGAAGCGAGAGGTTGCCGTCGGGCTGACGAGCCGACGGGTAATTTTCGCGGAGTATGTCCGTTAAACGGGCGAAGCAATCTTTAAAGGCGCTGAGTCTTGCGGTTGCAGGTCGACGTTGATCCCCGCGTGTTGTCTGGCAGATGCTGATGCTACGGCAAAAACGAGGGTTTTTAAACGGAGGCCGAGTAAACGCACGGCACAGTGTTGAGAAAAGATTGTGCCCCTGACGCTGTTCGGGGCGCGCAAGTGATTAAAGTTGCGAGCAAGCCCTGAAACCAAGCGAATAATAATAAGGAGGAAAAAACAGGTGGCAGTCAATGAAAAGATCAGAGTAAGACTGAAGAGCTACGACCACACGCTCATCGATGCGGCAGCAGAGAAGATCGTTGAGGTTGCCAAGAGAAACGGCGCAACCGTTTCCGGTCCTATTCCGCTTCCTACCGAGAAGGAGATCGTAACCATTCTCCGCGCGGTACACAAGTATAAGGATAGCCGTGAGCAGTTCGAAATGAGAACACACAAGAGACTCATAGACATCATTAAGCCCTCTCAGAAGGTTGTTGATGCTCTTATGAACGTAGAGCTTCCCGCTGGTGTTGAAATCGAAGTAAAAATCTAATCAAGCACTTTGATACACCAAACACAAAGATAACAGCCGATGCAAGTTATTTACAGTTCGGCAACTTTGTGAGTCATGTTGGCGTCTCTCCGAAAGGAAAATTCAAAGGCGACCAACCAATAATTCACAGGAGGAAAAAACATGAAAAAGGGTATTATCGGAAAGAAGATCGGTATGACACAGATCTTCGACGAAATCGGAAACGTAATTCCGGTTACGGTAATCCAGGCAGGTCCCTGCGTAGTAGCGCAGAAAAAGACCGTTGAGACCGACGGTTACAACGCACTTCAGCTTGGCTTTGCTGAAGTGAAGGAAAAGCACATGACAAAAGCTGAAAAGGGTCACTTCGCAAAAGCAGGTGTTGAGAACAAGAAGCACCTCAAGGAGTTCCGTCTTGACGACGTTTCGAGCGTAAACGTAGGCGACGTCATTACAGCCGATACCTTCGCCGTAGGCGAGAAGGTCGACGTTACAGGTATGACAAAGGGCCGCGGATACACCGGTGTAATCAAGAGATGGAATCACCACCACCTCAGAATGACTCACGGTACAGGTCCTATCCACCGTCAGCCCGGTTCTATGGGTGTTATTGACCCCGCGAGAATCTTCAAGAACAAGAAGATGGCAGGTCAGTACGGTAATGAGCAGGTAACCATTCTTAATCTTAAAGTTGTAAAGATCGATTCCGAAAAGAATCTTATCGCTGTCAAGGGCGCTATTCCCGGTGCTAAGGACGGCATAGTATTCATCCGCGACTCGGTTAAAGCATAAGCGGAAGGAGGAAATAAACAATGCCGAACATTAAAGTTATGGATATGACCGGTAAAGAAGTCGGTGAAATGACTCTGTCCGACCTTATATTCGGAGCAAAAGTCAATGAAGCTGTCCTCCACGCCGCAGTAAGAGCATATCTTATGAATCAGAGACAGGGTACACAGTCCACTCTTACCCGTACCGAGGTATCGGGCGGCGGTAAGAAGCCCTGGAGACAGAAGGGAACCGGTAGAGCTCGTCAGGGTTCGACCCGCGCTCCTCAGTGGACACACGGCGGCGTAGCTCTCGGCCCGAAGCCCAGAGATTACCGTCTTGCACTTAACAAGAAGACCAAGAGAGTTGCACTCTTCAGCGCACTTTCTGCTAAGGTGGCTGCAGGCGAGCTCGTCGTTGTTGACGAGATCAAGCTTGAGACCTACAAGACCTCCGAGATGGTCAAGATGCTTGCTGCTCTCGGATGCAAGAAGGAAGTAACCAAGACCTACAAGGTAACCACCGTTACCGACGGCGAGGTAGTAAGAGAGAAGAAGACCAGAACCGCTACTGTTGCACAGAAGGCTCTCGTAGTTCTCCCTGAGGCTGACAAGGTCGTAGTTAAGAGCTTTGCAAACATTCCCGGAGTTGAAACAACTCTTTACAGCACCATCAACGTATACGAGGTGCTCAAGGCTGAGAAGGTCGTTATGACTAAGGCAGCTATCGAAAAACTTGAGGAGGTGTACGCATAATGAAACTTGCACAGGATATCATCATTAAGCCCATCATCACAGAGGCAAGTATGGATAACATTGGCGACAAGAAGTACACCTTTAAGGTACAGGCCGGCGCAACGAAGCCCGAGATCGCAAAGGCGGTTGAGGAGCTCTTCGGAGTAAAGGTTGCTTGTGTCAACACAATTAGCATGAAGAAAAAGCCCAAGAGACTCGGCGTTCACTTCGGATACACTTCCGAGTGGAAGAAAGCGATAGTAACACTTACCGCTGATTCCAAGACCATCGAGTTCTTCGACGGCCTTAACTGATGGTAGGAGGTAAGAAAGATGCCTACAAAGAAGTTTAAGCCGACTACACCGTCCAGAAGACAGATGACGGTTCCGACCTTTGATGAGCTCACCAAGTTTGAGCCCGAGAAGAGCCTGGTCGTTATAAAGAAAAAGCACGCAGGACGTAATAGCTACGGTAGAATCACCGTTCGCCACAAGGGCGGCGGAAACAAGGTTAAGTACAGAATTATCGACTTCAAGAGAGCAAACACTGCTCCCGCAACCGTAGTCGGTGTTGAGTACGACCCCAACAGAAGCGCATACATCGCACTTCTTCAGAACGAGGCCGGCGATAAGAGCTACATCATCGCTCCCGTAGGACTCAAGGACGGCGACGTTGTTTACACCGGCGCAGATGCAGATATCAAGCCCGGTAACACACTGCCCATCGAGAACATTCCCGTTGGTACGTTCATTCACAACATCGAGCTTTATCCCGGCAAGGGCGCACAGCTTGTTCGCTCCGCTGGTGTTGCAGCTCAGTTGATCTCTAAGGAAAACGGAATCGCACAGGTAAGACTTCCTTCCGGCGAAGTAAGAATTATCAGACTTGACTGTAAGGCAACTATCGGTCAGGTAGGTAACATCGAGCACGACACTGTTAAGCTCGGTAAGGCTGGTAAGACAAGACACCTCGGCATCCGTCCCACGGTTCGCGGTTCGGTAATGAACCCCTGCGACCACCCTCACGGAGGTGGTGAAGGTAAGTCTCCTATCGGTAGACCCTCTCCTGTTACTCCTTGGGGTAAGCCTGCTCTCGGATATAAGACGAGAAATAAGAAGGCAAGAACAAACAAATTCATCGTAAAACGCAGAAATGACAAATAAGGAGGGAAAATAGATGAGCAGAAGTTTGAAAAAAGCGCCCTACGTTGAAGCAAAGCTTTTTGCGCGCGTTTGCGCTATGAACGAAAAGAATGAGAAAAAAGTTCTTAAGACCTGGTCTCGCGCATCGACAATATTCCCTGAATTTGTCGGACACACGATCGCGGTTTATGACGGAAGAAAGCACGTTCCGGTATACGTTACCGAGGACATGGTAGGACACAAGTTCGGTGAATTTGCTCTTACCAGAACCTTTAAGGGCCACGCAGGCTCCAAGACATCCAACAACGGTAAATAATGCAAAGGGAGGAAGAATTCAAGATGGAAGCAAGAGCAACGCTTAAATATGCAAGAATTTCCCCGCGCAAAGTGAAGATCGTTCTCGACCTCATCAGAGGTAAGGATGCAGGAGTAGCAATGGGTATTCTCAAGAACACTCCCAAGAGTGCTTCTGAGTACCTTGTAAAGCTGCTGGGAAGTGCAATTGCAAACGCAGTAAATAACAACAGCATGGATGAGACCAAGCTTTACGTAGCAGAGTGCTTCGTATGCCCCGGTCCCACACTCAAGAGAATCATGCCCCGCGCTAAGGGAAGCGCAGACAGAATCCTTAAGAGAACGTCGCACGTTACGATCGTAGTTAAGGAAAGAGACTGAGAGAAGGAGGTTAAAAGCTAATGGGTCAGAAGGTAAATCCCCACGGACTTCGCGTGGGCGTAATTAAAAACTGGGATTCAAGATGGTTCGTTTCCGACGAAAAGTTCGGCGACACTCTCGTATCCGACTATAACATCAGAAAGTACCTTAAGAAAGAGCTCCAGGCTGCAGGCGTTCCCAAGATCGAGATCGAACGCGATAGCCAGAGAGTACGCGTGTTCATCCACTGCGCAAAGCCCGGTATCGTAATCGGACGTGGCGGCTCGGAGATCGAAAAGTACAAGAATGAACTTCAGAAGATGGTAGGAATGCCCGTTGCCCTCAACGTTGTTGAGGTAAGACAGCCCGACCTCGATGCTCAGCTCGTTGCAGAGAATATTGCAGGACAGCTCGAGAGACGTGTGGCTTTCCGCCGCGCAATGAAGATGGCGATCAGAAACACAATGAGACTTGGCGCAAAGGGAATCAAGATTTCCTGCGGCGGCCGTCTCGGCGGTGCTGAAATCGCAAGAACAGAACACTATCATGAAGGAACAATTCCGCTTCAGACACTCAGAGCCGACATTGATTACGGTTTCTGGGAAGCAAATACAACCTACGGTAAGATAGGCATCAAGGTATGGATATACAAGGGTGAGGTTCTTAACGAGGTAAACAGACAGTCTGCAAACGCACCCAGAGATAACAGACGTGGCGATCGCCGTGATAACAGAAACGGTGAGAGACGCGGCCGTCGTCCTGAGGGCGCAAGAGGCGAAAGAGCTCCGAGAGAAGGAGGACGTAAATAATGTTAATGCCGAAG